>DAIDJD010000180.1 GCA_027451505.1 candidate division FCPU426 bacterium | reverse complement strand
ATCTATCCCGGCGTCCCGGTGAAGGTCATCAGCGACAAATGGGGGAGGCCCATCGCCGACTGGATCAGGCTGGACCGCGCCACCCTTGCGTCTACCGAGGGCCTCGACGGAACCGCCTATTTGTCCTCCGGAAAGAGGAAGGTCGAAGGGGTAATGCCGCTGCTGCCGCAAGCGGCTTTGGCGGGCGTTCGACGCCTGGAACTATCCGGTTCGGTATGCGTGAACGCCTACGGGGGCTACTCCCTGGAGGTCACCGGCAAGGGTCCGGCCCAAGTCGAGCTGGATGGACAGCCGGTGTTCCGCCGCAGGGGTTCGCGGACTTGGAGCCGCCAGGTCCTGTTGGCCAAGGGCTTGCATGATCTCAAGGTGGTCCTCAACTCGGAGCCGGGTGGCGGCGAAGAGCGGTTGGTATGGCGCGCGGCGCAGGCGATGCCTCCGGATTCGCCTTGGTCGCTGAGGACGCTGGGGGTCTCTCCGCTGGATCCGGCCAGCGTGCTGCGCATGCCCGCCTCGGGTTTCTTGGGGCAATATTACCTAACCCAGGTGCCCACGGGATCGCCCATTTTTGAGGCGGTCGAGCCGGTGGTGGTCGATCATTGGCTGGATCCGCCGTTCGCCGGAAGTTGGAGCGCCCGTTGGGACACACGTTTCCTGGTCAAGGTGCCGGGCGTGTACCGCTTCCGGGTGTCCGGCGGCGTCTTCAGCAGAGCCACCGTGGACGGCCACTGCGTGTGGCAGGCCGGGACGGATCCCGGGGGCGCGCTCCCGGTTCCGGTGGCGGCATCCCTGCGCCTGGGTTCCGGGTGGCACCGCTATGAAGCCGTTTTTAGCACCGGTGGGGGTAACCCCGATTGCGCCCTTTATTGGACCGGCCCGAACGGGATGGAACGGGTATTTTGGGCGCCTGGTATGAGGCCGCAGTGAGGAGCTTCGACGTGCATTCAATCAAGATTCGGCAATTTCCCCAGAAGCGAGAGTTGCCGTCCCGGCGCGCCGGGGACTCCATCCCGGGGAGGATTTGGTGAGCCCGGCGGTCGGCGTGCGGCGTCGGCGGCGTCCTCGGGTGGTCGTGGTCATGCCGGCCTACAACGCGGCCAAGACCCTGGAGAAGACCTATCGTGATATCCCCAGGAGCTCCGTCGATGGGGTCATACTGGTGGACGATGTCAGCCAGGATCAGACCGTGGAGGTGGCCCGGAGGCTGCCCATGCGGGTCGTGGTCCACCGGGAGAACCGGGGTTACGGGGGGAACCAAAAAACCTGCTACACCGAGGCCCTCCTTTCCGGCGCCCAGGTGGTCGTGATGCTCCACCCCGACTACCAGTACGACAGCCGGTTGATCCCCCACATGATCGCGCCCATCCTTGAGGGACACGCAGACTTCGTCATGGGTTCGCGGATCATCGGTGAGGGGGCCTTGAAGGGCGGCATGCCTTGGTGGAAGTACGCGGCCAACCGCGCGCTGACGCTTGTCGAGAACCTGATCCTGAACAGAAAATTTTCCGACCTTCATACCGGATTCCGGGCCTACAGCCGGCGGCTGCTCTGCGATGTTCCCTACGTGCTCAACAGCGACGACTTCGTCTTCGACAGCCAGATGATCGCCCAGGCGAACTTCAAGGGTTACACCACCACGGAGGTCCCCATCCCCACCCGGTATTTCCCGGAGGCCAGCTCGATCGGGCTAAAGCGGAGCACGGTCTACGGGATCAAGACCCTTTGGGTCATGGCGCAATTGGCCCTGCGCAAGCTGGGGCTGGCCAAGGTCCGATGGCTCGACGCCACGCTTCGCGATGTCATCGGCGCCGACCACCGCAGGGCCATCTTCGGTTCCGGGGGCCGTTGAGATGGCCTCGCGCCGCCAGATCTGGATCGGATTCGCCCTGGGCGCCGCAGCCCTGGCGTGGTCCATGCCGTGGAGCGACCTCCCGGGGGTGGGGCGGTCCCTGGAGCAGGGGGTTTGGGAATGGCTTCTGTTGGCGGTGCCTTTTTACCTGGTGGGCTACTGGAGCCGCGCCAAGCGGGTGGCCCAACTGCTCGGGCCCATCAAGCCGACCCCGACGTCCCGGGTCCTTCCGCCCCTGGTCATAGGGTTCCTGTTCAACAACATCCTCCCGGGAAGGCTGGGGGAGTTGGTCTTCGCCCACCTGCTCGGTCGCCGGGAGGGGATCTCACGCACCGCGTCCTTCGCGGTGGTGGTGCTTTCGCGCATCCTTGACGGGATCACGGTGGTGGCGTTCTTCCTCTTCGGCCTGTTCGCGTTCCTGAGGGTCGGCGGGGACGTCGGCGCGGCGCACATCCAGCTCGCGGGGCACGCCTTCAGCCGCCAGGACCTCCTGGGCAAGGTGTACTTGGCGGGCATCGCTGGGGGCATCCTGTTCGGTCTGGTGTCGGCGGGGTGCTTCCTGCTGATCGCATGGAAGGAACTGGCCATGCGGATCCTGGACCGCATGCTGGTGCTCCTGCCCCAGGGGCTTTCGACAAAGGGACGCCATGTCCTCGAGAAATTCATCGCCGGATTGGAGGTCCTTCGCAACCCGCGGCTTCTCCTGAGCGTCTTTATATTCAACTTCGTCCCTTGGGGCCTGGAACTGTTCACCTACTATTTCGGCGCCCGCGTGTTCGGCCTCTCCCTGACCGTACGGGAATGCGCGCTGATCATGGGAATGACGAATTTAGCCATGATCGCGCCCTCCATGCCCGGGGGGATCGGACTTTTTGAGGGAGGGGGGATGATCGTGATGGCCCTCCTGGGGGTGCCCAAGGCGCCGGCGTTCGCGTTCATCGCCATGGTGCACCTGCTCATCATGGTGCCCATCAACATTTGGGGCGGGTACTTCCTTTGGAGCGAGGGGATTTCGTTCCAGGATGCGCTGCGGGGCGGCGGCGAACCCGCGGTGGGAGGGGGCAGGCGGTGAGCCCGGCCCGCCGGAGCGTGGCCGTGATGGGGGGGGGGCTCGCCGGACTGGTGGGGGCCCTGGAACTGGCGCGCCGGGGACATGCGGTCACCGTCTACGAGAAGTACCCCACCTTCGGGGGGCTGGCATCGGCCTTCCCGTTGAGGGGCACCCATCTGGAGCGTTTCTACCACCACATCTTCTCAACCGATGTGGACCTTCTGGACCTCATCGACGAACTGGGACTTTCCGCCTCCCTGGTCTGGAACGCGGAGAACAACGCGAACTGGCGGGGAGGGAAGACCTTCCCCATAAGCCCGGCGTGGCGACTGCTGCTGTGGCCGGAATTGCCGCCCTGGGACCGCCTGCGCCTCGCCTTCCACAGCCGGCGGGCGAGCCTGGCCCGGGATTGGCGGCCCTTCGATGCCATGACGGCCAGGGACTGGATCATCCGGAACATGGGGGAGCGGGTGTGGCGGGTGATGTGGGAGCCGCTGTTCCGCTCCAAGTTCGGCGCGCACGCCGATTCCGTTTCCATGACCTGGCTCTACGGCCGCCTCAGCGCCCGTTTCGGCCCGTCCCGCAAGGGGGCGCCCACCGGCAAGCTGGGGTACCTCATGGGATCGACCCAGATCCTGGTGGACGCGCTTCTCGGAAGGCTGCGTGAGGCCGGCGTGGACCTGCGCCCCTCCCGCGGGGTGACCGGGTTGGGGGTCGGCACCCAACGCGCCCTGCGTGTCGACACCCGGGCCGGGAGCGAGGAGGTGGACGCCGTCCTGGCCACCTGCGCCACGCCCGAGCTGCTCGCGGCGGCCGGGGACCTGCTTCCGGGAGGGTTGAGGGCGGATTTGGCGTCCTTCCGGTACCATGGGTCGGTGGTGGCCGTGCTCGAGATGAGGCGCTCCGTGACGCCCCACTACTGGACCAATGTGCTGGACCGGGATCGGCCCTTCCTGGCGGTGATCGAGCATACCCGCATGATCCCTCCCCAGCACTACGGGGGGGCGCACCTGCTCTACGCGGCCCGCTACCTCGACACGGCGGATCCTTTCTTCCGCGCCCCGGACGGCGAGGTCTTGGAGCTCTTCTACCGGCACTTGGGCGACGTGGTTCCGGGCTTCGAGCCCGGGGTGGTGGAGCGGGCCCATGTGATGCGGGCCGACTACACCCAGCCCATCGTCACCCCGGGGTACGGGGCGCGCATCCCGCCCCATCGCCTGCCGGTGCGGGGGCTGTATTTGGCGAACATGACCCAGGTCTTCCCCGAGGACCGCGGGATGAGCTATTCGGTGGCCCTGGGCCGACGGGCGGCCGCGGCCCTGGACTCGGACGCCGCCTAGGCGTCCGAGTCGGAATCCGAGGCCCCGGTCCGGGCCCTCCCGGCCCCGGAAGGGCCCTCTCTGCGAGGAAAACTCCATGGCCAAAGGCACCGTACGCCGGGCCGCAGCGCGGCGGCCCTCCATCAGCGCTTTCTTCCCCGCCTACAACGAGGAGGCCAATATCGGGGAGCTTTGCCTGAAGACCGCCAAGGTGCTGAGGGCGGTGGCCGGGGAGTGGGAGGTCATCGCCGTGGACGACGGCAGCCGGGATCGCACCGCCGCCGTGGTGACGGCTTTGCACCGCCGCGAGCGTCGCATCCGGGTGGTGTCGCACCCGTCCAACCGAGGCTATGGCGCGGCGGTGCGCACCGGGTTCGACGCCGCCCGGCTGGATTGGATCTTCTTCACCGACGGGGACGGCCAATTCGACGTCGCCGAGATCGACCGTCTGTTGCCGTTGATGGAGTCCAATGACCTGGTGGTGGGGTTCCGCATCAAACGTGCCGACCCGCTCCAGAGGCGCCTCAACGCCTGGGCCTGGGGCTCCCTGGTCCGGTTCCTGTTCGGCCTAAAGGGGGTCCGGGACATCGATTGCGCCTTCAAGATCGTCCGCCGTTCCGTGTTCGATACGTTCCGCTTGGAGACCAACGGGGCCATGATCTCCACCGAACTCCTGGTCAAGGCCCGCAAGAACGGGTTCCGCATCGCGGAGGTCGGGGTGGACCACTACCCCCGCCGCGCCGGGGTCCAGTCCGGGGCCAAGCTGCGGGTGATCGCCCGCGCCTTCCGGGAATTGTTCCGGTGCTGGTTCCGTTGGCGCAGGCTAGGCTACCGTTGACCCGGCGCCCGGCGCGGGCCGCCCTGCTGGCGGCGGCGCTGGCGGCCGCTCCCGCAGCCGCGCCCGCGTACCAGGGCACCAGCGGGGCCGATTTCCTGAGCACCCGGCCGTCGGCGCGCGCGGCCGCCATGGGGGGTGCCTTCGTCGCCTTGGGCGACGACCTTTCCGCCCTGTACTACAATCCCGCGGCGATGGCCCATTTGCAGGGCCCGTCGATGAATTTCCTGGAGTTCAGCCAAGTCGCCCAGGTCAGCATGGAGGAGTTGGCCTACGCCCAACCCTTCCCCGTGGGCACCTTGGCGCTGGGGGTGGTGTACCAGGGGGAGCCCGCCATCAACAACCCGCAGGCGACGGACAACCCGGTCGTCGCCTGGAACCTCGCCGTGACGGCGGCCTACGCGGATTCCTTGAGGGTCCTGGCGGATTCCCTGGGGTTGGACCTCCCGGATTTCGTTCGCGGTGCCGAGGTGGGCGTCGGGGTCAAATACATCCAGTCCCAACTGGGGGGGGCCACCGCCTATGACGGGGCCGTGGACTTGGGGGCCCGGGTTCCGCTGGACGAGGGGATCGAGCTCGGGGTGTCCCTGCTCAATCTGGGCCCGCCCATCACCTTCATCCAATACGGGGATCCCCTCCCGGCCACGGCCCTGGTGGGATTGAGCCGCTCCTTCGCCCCGATCTGGTACAACCAATTCAACGTGGACGCGGACCTCGACTACCCGCTTCAGGACCTGACGCGCCTCCATTTCGGCCTGGAGGACTGGATCGACCGGTCCATCGCCCTGCGTGTCGGTTACGTCCTCGACAGCCAGGATTCGCTCAACGGCATGACGTTCGGGGTGGGGGCCCAGCTGGTCCAGCAGGGCCTGACGTTCCATCTGGACTACGCGGTGGTCCCGTTCTATTTCCAGGGGTTCGGGTCCTTCGAGGTCCAACAGCAGTTCCAATTGGGGCTCACGTTCTGAAGCCCTGGGATCAGCAGGTTCCCAGGCCCTCTCCGGGGCCCGCCGCGGCCGCGGCCGCCAGGTCCGACTCCTCGCGGAGCCGGGGCAGCGCGCCCTCGAAGCCCCAGGCCGGGTTGAAGTACCCGAAGCGGAGGGCGGGGAATTGGGCGCGGACCTCGCGGAGCAAGGCGTCCACGCCTATGGCCGCGCCCGCCGCGTCCAGGGCTTCCGGCCCCCCCAGGATCTCCAGGTACACGTCGGGGTCCAGGTTGAGGTTGCGCCACTGGATCATGTGGAGGCCGGTTTCCTCCACTAGGTCAATGAGGGCCTCGACCTCGCGTTCGCGGTCGCTGGCGCCCGGGAAGACGAAGTAGTTGATGGAGGCCTTGCGCCCCGCGCCCACCATGGCCTTCAGGCTTTCCCTGACGTCCACCAGGGAGTACCCCCGGGGCCGGTAGTAGGCGCGGTACCACGGCTCCTGGGCGCTGTTGAGGGAGACGCGGATGGAATCAAGGCCGGCCGCGGCCAGGGCCCGCACCGCGTCCGGGCGGGAGCCGTTGGTGTTGAGGTTGACCACGCCGCGGGTGGTGGAGGCGCGGATGGCGCGGATGGCCCGCTCCAGCAATGGCGCCTGGAGCAGGGGCTCCCCTTCGCAGCCCTGGCCGAAGCTGGCCACGGGCAGGGCGCTCGTGTCCAGATGGGGCACCGCCAGCGCGGCGATCTCCCCGGGGTCCGGGGCGAAGGTGATGCGCGACTGCGTGGAAGGGAACCCCGCCTCGGGTTTTTGGAAGCTCAGGCATCCCACGCAGTCGGCGTTGCATTGGGGCGAGGTCGGGAGGGGCAGCTCGAAGCGCCCGAGGAAATAGTTCTGGGCCGCGGCGCAGTGGTTGACCAGGGCGCAGTTGCCGAGGTGGCGGAGCAGGTTCCCCGCGCCGGCGGCGAGGCGCTTGCGCACCGCCTCGCGCACCGCGGCCTCGTCGAACAGAGGGGGGTCCTGGCGGGGGTCCGGATCCACGCGCACCCCCGCGGCCCAGTAGCGGCCATCGAGCCAGCCCAGCGCCGCGTAGGCGAACAGAGGAAGCCTGGGGGCCCGGGGTTCCGAACGGGAAAACGCCGGCAGCAGCAGGGCCGTGTGGGCGGGGGCCAGGAAGGCCGCCGCTGGCCAGGCCTCCTCGCCCTCGGGACCCTCGTCCACAGGCACGAAACGGCCCTGGTCCGGATCGAATCCCACGGCCAGACGCCCCGGAAGGCAAAACAGTTCGCTTCCGGGGGGCAGGGGAATGAACTCCTCGGGTCGGGCCTCCACGATGTCCGCGCCGGAGCGGCCCGCAACCCGCAGGGTCGGGTGCGGCATCATGCGGCCTCGGACGTCGGAAACCACGAGGTGGGGAAGTTCTCCGGGATGCATGGGCAAACCATACATCCTTTGGCGCGTCTTTCCTAGCGCCCCCGAGGCGGTCGCTTCTCGGATCAAGTGCGGTTTTCCGTGGAGCGGGACACGGCCTGCGGAGGCGCGGCTTTCCAAGGGTGCTGGGCTCTGCTATACTTCCGCGCCCGTTTCCGGCAGTCCCGTCATGGGAGAAAGAACCCGTCTGGCATGAACCGTATCCCCCCGTCCCGTTTCTTGGGCATTGCGGGCCTGCTTTTGGGCTTCGCGGTGGGCCTGCGCGCCGCCACTCCCACCTTCACGCCCAGCCCCACGGCCGTCGGCACGCCCACACCCACCCCGACGGAGGGGCCGGGTTCCTACGCCTACACCCTGGTCAACAACCAGCTCCAGGCCGAGGCCACTCCGTACGTCGTGCCGGGGGATTCGGGCTATTCGCTCTACGTCACCTATACCGCCTCGACGGCGTTCCAGGCCGGAAGCGTCATCGCGTTCCAGTTCCCGGCCGATTTCCAACCGAGCCTGACCCCGACCTATGAGGTGCCCGCGGGGGAGCAGTATGAGGTGGGTCAGATGACGCCCTTCGACCAGGGGGTGTCGGTCACGGTCAACGGGCTCAATCCCGGGGATCCCCTGATCCTCGAGTACCAGCCGGGGGGCAATCCCGGCTTCGCCGAGGCGGCCTCCACCACCCAGGCCTCCGAGTCGGTCCTGGTCTGGGCCAATCCCACCGCGGTGTTGACTCCGGCGGCCGGGTTGGTGCCGGCCCCCCCGCCCATCCTGGTCTACACGGCCACGCCCAGCCCGACGGTGACCCTCACCCCGACGATTTCGGCGACCTTCACGGTGTCCCCGACCTTCACGGTATCCCCGACCTTCACGATCTCGCCGACGTTCACGGTCTCCCCCACGGTCACGGACACCCCGACCGCGACTCCGATTGGGCCTGCGCCGTCCCCGTCGGTGGGCTTCTACACCTATCCCAACCCGTTCAACATCGATTCCGAGCCTTGGGTGACGGTGCGCTTCGACCCGACCAACCAGAACGTCCAGATCACGATCTTCAGCCTCATGGGCTACCCCGTCCGGGTGCGACGGCCCTTGGACGTGGATGCGGCCGCCGGGTTCGCGCATTGGGACGGCACGGACGACTACGGGCATCTCGTGGCGGGCGGCCTTTACTTCGTGCGCCTGAAGACGCCCACGAAGACCTTGGTCCATAAGATGACGGTGCTGCATTGAGGCCGCCCAAGGGTTTCCCGGCGGCGGCCTTGGGCCTCGCCCTCGCGCTCGCGGCGGGCGCGGCCCGATTGGAGGCCTTTGACGGCTCCGCCTCCACGGGGGGCCAGGCGCTGCTGATGCAGCTTGACGCGCGCGCGGTGGGCATGGGCTCGGCCTACACCGCGGTGGCGGGGGGGGCCGACGCACTGGACTACAATCCCGCGGGCATGGACCAATTGCGCGCGGGCCAGGCCGAGGCCGGGCATTTGGCGTGGATCCAGGGAGTGGACGACGAATACATCAACACGGCTTTCCCCATCTACGGCCTAGGTGCCTGGGGGCTGGGGCTGAGCTATCTTTATGCCCAGGACCAAGCCTACAGCGACACCGGGATCCCGGGCGGGACGTTCACCGACTTCAGCTTCTCGGGGAAGGCGGCGTTTTCGATGCAGATCGGGGACACCCAGAACATCGGAATCGAGTACAAGCTGCTCAGGGAAAGCTATGGGGGCCAGTTCGATATGGGTTCGGCCTTCGACCTGGGATGGCAGTGGGTCGGCGGGCCCGGCGGCATTGATTTCGGGGCCGCGGCCCAGAATCTGGGAACCCCGGTGGTCATGGGCACCACCTACAATCCGCTGCCCATCTCGGTGAAGGTGGGCGCGGTCAAGCACCTGTCCACCTGGGGCCTGCTTTCCATGGACGAGGAATACCAGCCCTTCGACTCCTTCAATTTCGTGCATTTCGGCGGGGAGATCTCCGAACCCGTGGGCCCGGTGACCCCGGCCCTGCGCGCGGGCTACATCTTCGGACCCCAGCAGGCCGCGGGCAACCTGACGGGTTTGAGCGTGGGCCTGGGGTTGGGCTACGGATCCTGGCAGTTGGACTACGCCTACACCCCTGAGGGCGACCTGGGCTTGGCCCAACGCCTGACCCTCACCTACACTTTGGGCGACTGAGTCAAAGGAATCGGTTGAGCCGGTGGAGTCGGCTGAGCCACGGGGATCGGCTGCACGAACGGGGCTGCCTGAAGCGGCCGGGGCGATGAGGGCAGGGTGAATTCCGCGGTCGCGGCCCGTTGGACGTAATGGGAGCTTGAATAAGCCGCCTCGGCGCGCAGCTCTACGCGGTAGATCCCCGGAGGCGTGGGCCGTCCGCCATCGGCGAGCCCGTTCCAATACAGGGTCTGGTCGCCCTGGGACTGGTATCCCCTCTTCAGAAGCGTCGCCACCCGGCGTCCCGCCGTGTCCTCGATCCAGGCCCACACCCAGGCCCCTTCAGAGACCCTGTAGTCGAAGCGCGCCCAGCCGCCGCGCGCGAGATCCCGGGCGTGGGTGACGCGCAGGCCCTCCAGATCCGCCCCGATCCAAAGGTACTGGGCGCAGGCCCGCTCCAGCACGACGACCTGGCCGTAGGCCCGCAGGATGGCGATGCCGCGGGGCTGGTCCAGGCGGCCGTCCCCGTCCCCGGGGCGCCCCCAGTCGTCGATCCACTGGAGGTGGGCGTCGAATTTGTGGATCTCGTCCAAGGCCGGGTCCGTGGCCCAGACGTTTCCGAAATAGTCCAGCGCCAGCGCCCCGAAGCGCATCCCGGGACGGCCCAGGTCCGCCCCCGAAACCTCGGACAGGAAATCCCCGTTCAAGCTGAACTTTTGAAGGCGCGCGCTTCCTTGGTCCGCCACGAAAAGCGCCGCCTCAGGACGGTGGGCCCCCGTCTCGAGGGGGTCTTCGACGGCCAGGGCCTGGGGCCCGTCCAGGGCGTTGGCGGCCCCCGGGTCGGCGCCGAAGGAGCCCAGAAAGACCCCGGCCCGGTCGAACACCTGCACCCGGTCGTTGCCGGTGTCGGCGACGAAGAGCCGTCCCTGGCTGTCCAGGGCGACCCCTTCGGGGTCCAGGAACTGGCCCGCGCCGCGGCCGGGCGAACCCAGCGCGTGGTCCCAGGTGAGGCGCCCCCTTAGGTAGCGCAGGAAGACCACCCGGTCGTTGCCCGAGTCGGCCACCGCCACCGTCCCATCGGGGAGGCAGGCGATTCCGTGGGGCCGGAGGAAGCGCCCGGGCCCGGAACCCAAGCCTCCGTAAACGGCCAAGCTGCGCAGGTCGGGGTTGTAGACGATCTGGCCCGAGCCCGCGTTCACCCCGAAGAACGTGGGAACGGGGGGCCCCGGAGTCCCCGGATCCATAGGGGCGCAGGCGGCCCCCTGGGGGTCGTTGAAGCGCACGGCCCCGTCCAGGAGCAGGTCGAGGAGGCGCTGGGTACCCCGGTGGATCCCGAAGGGGGTGCCCCAAAAGTCCGGGTACACCAAGCAGGCGGGCCCGCGGACGAGGCGTGGCCCGGAATGGCAAGTTCCGGAGACCAGGGCGGCGGCCAGGGCGACCGGGACCGCGAGGGGGTAACGGAGCATGCGCCATGATAGCATGGACGGCGCGGTTCCCTCCCCGCCCCTTGCCGACCGGGACGCGCACCCCGTACACTGGGCCCACCCATACCGCTCGAAAGGCCTCATGTCCTTCTGCGTCGTCCTCATCACCGCACCCGCCGGTCCGCCGTCCGAAACCCTGGCCCGCAAACTGGTGGAGTCCAAACTCGCCGCCTGTGTCAACCGCGTAGCCGGCGTCGACTCCGTCTATTGGTGGAAGGGAACCGTGGAGCGCTGCGGGGAGGATCTGCTCTTCGCCAAGACCGATAAGGTGAAGGTCAAGGAACTGGTCAAAGCGGTCAAGGCCGCCGGGGTGGGTGAGACCCCGGAGGTCCTGGCTTTGCGCGTCAAGGAGGGCAACCGCGATTACCTGCGTTGGATCGCGGATTCCCTCGGCACCCCCCGGCGACCGCGGAGGATCCCCCCTGGGGAGGCTCCGCGGCGCCCCCGGAAGGCGCAAGCGGCACCCGCGGAGGGCGGCCATGCCTGAGGCCAAGGTATCTCTGGTGGCCGGGGGGGCCGGCTTCATCGGTTCCCACCTGTGCGAGGAACTGCTGCGGCGCGGCCACCGGGTCGTGGCCGTGGACAGCCTCATTTCGGGCCGGCGTTCGAACCTTGAGGGGTCCACGTTCCGGCGCCACCGGAACCGCTTCACCTTCCTCGAGCGCGACATCCTCAAACCGCTGAGGGTGGATGCGGATTTCGTGTTCAATTTCGCCTCGCCGGCGAGTCCGCCCCACTACCAGCGCCATTCCATCTACACGTTGAGGACCGGTTCCGAGGGGACCCTTCGCCTGCTGTCCTTGGCGCGGGACCGCGGCGCGCGGTTCCTTCAGGCGAGCACCAGCGAAGTCTACGGCGATCCGGCGGTCCACCCCCAGCCCGAATCCTACTGGGGGAACGTGAATCCGGCCGGGCTGCGCAGCTGTTACGACGAGGCCAAGCGCTACGGCGAGGCCTTGTGCATGGAGTTTTGGCGCAAGGAGGGGGTGGACGTCCGGGTGGTCCGCATCTTCAACACCTACGGCCCACGCCTCGATCCCGACGACGGGCGCGTGGTGAGCAACTACATCCGCCAGGCGCTGCGGGGGGAACCGCTGACCGTATACGGCGACGGGCGGCAGACCCGCAGCTTCCAGTACGTCTCCGACCTGGTCGCGGGGGTTTGCGCGGTGATGTTCGCCCCGGACCTCGCCGGCGAGATCTTCAACGTGGGCAACCCCGGCGAATTCACGGTCCTGCGCGCGGCGCGCCTGATCCGCCGGCTCACCGGTTCGCGTTCCCCCGTCGTGTTCCGGCCCCTGCCTTCCGACGACCCCTCCCGGCGGCGTCCGGACATCTCGAAGATCCGCCGCAGGCTCGGCTGGGCGCCCAAGGTGCCTTTCGAGGAGGGGCTGAGGCGGACCATCGACTGGTACCGCCGGCATGAGGTCCGGGACTAGCGTGCCGCGGGGGCGCCTCCTGGCGGTGGTGCCGACCTACAACGAGGCCGGGACCGTCATGGCCGTGCTGGAGGGGATCCTGTCCCGGCCGGGCGCCTGGGAGGCGCTGGTCGTGGACGACGCCTCCCCGGACGGTACCGCGGGAGCGGTCCTCCGGGTCCGACGGCGCCACCCCGGAAGGGTCCACCTGCTTCGGCGCCCGGCCAAGGCCGGGCTGGGATCGGCCTACCGCGATGGGCTGCGATGGGGTCTGGAACGCGGCTACAGGTTCCTGGCACAGATGGATGCCGACCTCAGCCACGACCCCGCCGACCTGCCGCGCCTCGCCGCGGCCCTGCGCGACGCGGACGTGGCCGTGGGCTCCCGGTACCTGGGGGGCAAGGTGAGCGTGGTGCATTGGCCACTGGGGCGCTTGGCCTTGAGCATGGCCGCCAACGCCTACGTCCGGGCCGTCACAGGGCTGGCCTTGAGCGACTGCACCAGCGGCTTCAAGGTGTGGCGCTGGGAGGCCCTGGCGGCGGTGGGGCTGGCCGGCGTCCGGTCGGAAGGCTACAGCTTCCAGGTGGAGCTCGGCTTGCTGGCCCAGCGGAGCGGCTTCCGCCTTGTCGAGGTCCCCATCGTCTTCACCGACCGGCGGGACGGCTCGAGCAAGCTCGACTCCGCCGTGGTGTGGGAGGCGGTCTGGAGGGTTTGGACCATGCGGCTGTCGGGGGCGACGTTCCCCCAGCGGCGGCGTGACTGACGGGGAGGTCGTCTTGGCGCGCAAAGGGAAGGGGAGGGTTCTCGTCACGGGTGTGGCGGGCTTCATCGGCTCGCACATGGCCGAAGGCCTCCTGGAGCGGGGTTACGGGGTCGTCGGCATCGACAACCTCTCCACCGGGGAGGCCCGCAACGTCCCCAAGGGGGTGCGTTTCGTGAAGGGGGACGTCACCCGCGACGCGGACTTGGCGCGGGCCTTTGCGGGCGGCCTGGACGGGGTCTTCCACATCGCCGGGTGCGCCAGCACCATACGCTCTTTCGACGATCCCGAGGCGGACCTGCGCACCAACACCCTGGGCACGATCCGGGTGGTGATGCGCTGCGTGAAGGCCCGGGTGCCCCGCCTGCTCTACGCCAGCTCGATGACGGCGTACGGCTTCGTGGACCGGCTGCCCGTGCGGGCGGAACGGGCCGCCACCCGCCCCGTGAGCTACTACGGGATATCCAAGTACGCCGCGGAGCGCTACGCGCTGGCCACCGGGGAGCGCACGGACCTGGGCTTCGGTTTCGGGGTTACGGCGTTCCGGATGTTCAACGTGTACGGGCGGCGCCAGAGCCTCACCAACCCCTACCAGGGGGTCGCCAGCATCTTCATCGGCAACATCCAACGGCGGGAGCCGGTGCGCATCTTCGGGGACGGTGAGCAGAGCCGCGACTTCGTGCACGTCAGCGATGTCGTCGACGCCTGGATCCGGGCCTTCGAACGGCCCGCGGCGCGCGGCCGCGTGTTCAACCTCGGGTCCGGACGGTCCGTGAGCATCAACGAACTGGTGCGAACGGACATCGCCGCCTTCGGCCTGGACCCCAAAACCTACCCGATCGAGCACCATCCCGCCCGCCCCGGGGACCAGCGCCACATGCGCGCGGACATAGGGCCGGCCCGGCGGGTCCTGGGGTGGAGGCCGCGCGTGCCCTTCCGTCGGGGCATGGCGGACGTCATCGCGTGGGCCCGGGAGGAGGCCGCCGCGGCGGCGCGCCCCCGCCCGAAGCGGCGCGGCTGAGACGGCCGTGCGGGCGGCGCCGGCGCAGATGTTGGCGCTGTGCTGCGCCGCCGCTTCCCTGAGGGCCTTCGGGCTGTCCGACACGGGCACCACCGCCGCGGACTTCCTCAAGCTCGGGTCCGGGGCCCGCTCCGAGGCGATGGGCGAGGCCTACGTCGCTGTCTCCGACGACACCGACGCCCTCTCCTACAACCCCGCCGGCCCGGCCCAGGACCTCGCGGGCGAGCTCTCGGCCACCCATTCCGCCTGGTTCGAGGGGCTCTCCTACGACACCTTGGCCGCGCTCATCCCGGATTCGCGGGGGGGGGCCTGGGGCGCGGGGTTCTCCTATCTGTCCACCCCGCCCATCCCGCGCACCTTCCTCACGGGCGGGGGATCCCAACCCTACGGCTACGTCCAGGACGGCACCTTCAGCCCCTACGATATGGTCGCGTCCCTGGACTACGCCCATCCGTTGGGCGGCGGATTCCTGGGGGGCGCGGGTTTCAAGCTCATCAACGAGAGTCTCGACACCCAGGGCGCTTTCGACTTCGCCGCGGATCTGGGTACCTTGTGGCAGGCGCCCGTGCCGGGTCTGACGCTGGGCGCGTCCATGCAGAACCTCGGCCCGCCGATGCGGTTCGGGGCCTCAGCCGCGCCCCTGCCGTTCGTGGCCCGCGGAGGAGCCGCCTACCGGACCGCTGGCGGCGCCCTCCTGTTCAGCGCCGAAGGCGACCTGCCCTACGACGCGGCCCCGGCCGCCGAGGCGGGGGCCGAATGGAACGTCGCGGACCGCTTCTTTCCGAGGGTGGGGTGGCGTTACGACGGCCAGTTCAACCCTTGGTCCCTGGGCTTCGGGCTGCGTTACGGGGATTGGGGCCTGGACCTCAGCGCCGTCCCTTACGGGCCCCTGGGCCTCACCTACCGGGGCACGCTGGGATGGACCTTCGGGGGGCCCGGCGCGGTCCTGGAGGCGCTCACCGCCGACCTCTCCACCGTGGGGACGGGCAGCCCGGCGGAGTTGGAGGTCCGCATGAGCGCTCCGTACCGCGTGGACACCTGGGCCGTGTCCATCTTCAAGCCCGGCCACCCCGCGGATTTGGTGCGGACCCTGAGCGGATTCGGGCCCCCCAAGGGCCCCGTGGCCTGGGACGGGAGGGACGCCGCCGGGGGAACCGAGCCCGCGGGGACCTATTGGGCCGTCGCCTCGGTCCGCTACCAGGGGGGCCGCCGGATCCACAGCCGCTACGCGCGCCTGACCCTGGTGGACGCGCCCCCCGAGGCTGCGCTGGCCTTGGACCCCTCCTCGGTGGATCCCTACGCGCGGGCCGACGCCTACGTGCCCACGGAATTCCGCCCGTCCCTGCTCAGCGGGGGCGCGGTCCGTTCCTGGAGCCTGGTGATCCTGGACGGTTCGGGCCGACCCTTCCGCACGCTCACGGGCACGGGCCCTCTCCCGGCGTCGGTCGTGTGGGACGGGTCCGGCGACGGTGGGGGGGAGTTCATTTCGGCGAGCCGGTACGCGGCGCGCCTGAGCGTGGCGGACGCCTTCGGCGATTCCGCGGTGAGCCGGGCCGTGGCGTTCACGGCCGTATTCCGCTGAGGCGGTGCAAGGAGGTGGCGCGTGGGGGACCTTGAGGGGGGGATCGGCGTGGAGGTGACGGTCCTGCCGCATGGGGTGGGCCTGGATCTGCCGGCCCACGCCACGCCGTTGTCGGCGGGGGTGGACCTGCGCGCCGCGTTGGGGCCGTCGGAGACGCTGGTCCTGCCGCCCATGGGGCGCAGGCTCGTGCCCACGGGCCTGGCCTTGGCCCTGCCCGAGGGCTGGGAGGCGCAGGTGCGGCCGCGCAGCGGCCTCGCCCTCAAGCACGGCGTGACCTGCCTCAACAGCCCGGGCACGATCGACGCCGACTACCGCGGCGAGGTCCAGGTGCTGCTCGCCAACCTGGGTTGCGAGGACTTCGCGGTGCGTCGGGGCGACCGAATCGCCCAACTCGTGGTGGCGCGTTGTACCCGGGTGGTTTGGATCCCGGTTTCCGCGCTCAAGGAGACGTCCCGGGCCGCCGGCGGCTTCGGGCACAGCGGGGTGTGATCCCTGGGCGGGCGGGTTCAGGCGAGGACGGTTCAAAACCTGTGGATGGAGAGGTTTTGCAATCCGGGATAAGTCATCCTGCAAAACCGAGTTTTGTATTGACAGTTTTGCAATAGGAAATATACTAGCAGTCGCGTGGTCAATTTCGGCCATACAAAATCTAGAGGAAGGGGGGATTACATTGGCTACCAAGAAGGCCGCCAAGAAGAAGGCCGCTAAGAAGAAGAAGTAACACCCACAAAACAATTGTCGATGTCATCAAAGCTATGCCCCGTTGTGAAACGGGGCATAGCTTTTTTTGGGCCTTTTTCGGGCTTTCCGCGGATCCGGGACGGAGTCGTTGACACCGGGTCTGCGGGTTGATAAATTCTTTGCCCTTCTGCCTGCCGTTGGACGGAGCCTTTGTGGGACGCGTCGCCGCCATTCTTCTGGACCGAAAGCGTGACGACCGATTCCGATCCGGAACCTCACGGTTGCTGCATGACTGCGCCGGGATGGCGCTCTGGCGGTGGGCCCACGACGCGGCCGTCGCCGCGGGGGCCCAAGAGGTGATCCTGGTGGGGGACACCGCCGCCACCGTCCCGGGGGCGCCCGCGGCGGCGGCCACCCTCGAAGAGGCGGTGTTGCGGCTGGGGCAGGTCTCAGGCTACCTGGTCGCCTTCGCCGACGCCCCGTTGATCCGCGCCCAGGACCTCTCGGCGCTGGCCGCCGAGGGCTCCGACGCCGGCGAGGCCCGGCTCCCGACCCTCGTGGATGAGGACGGCCGGGCAGTCCCGGACGCCGAGAGCGCCTTCGTGTTCGTGCCCGCCGCGGCCCGGGCCGTGCTCAAGGGCGCCTCCCCGGGCCTTCTGCCCCGGTCCGTGCGCGCGGGTGTGAGCTCGATCGAGGCCGACTACTACGAATCCAGCCTGCGGGTGTTCGACCGCCGGGACCTCGCCGACGCGGAATCCTGCCTGAGGGGGCGCATCGTCGACGCCCACCTCGAGGCGGGCGTCACGTTCATCGATCCTTCGACCTGCTATGTCGACGCCGGCGTGCGCCTGGGGCCCGACACCGTGGTGCACCCCTTCTGCTTCCTTTCCGGGGACACCCAGGTGGGGCGGGGCTGCGCGGTGGGCCCGTTCGCGAGGGTGCGCGACAGCCGGCTCGAGGACGGCTGCTGCGTGGAGCAGAGCGTGGTCGAGGGCTCCGTGGTCCGGGCTGGGGCCACGGTCGGTCCCTGGGCCCGCCTGCGCCCGGGAACGGACGTGGGCCCGGGGGCGCACGTGGGCAATTTCGTCGAACTGAAGAACTCCCGGATGGGGCGGGGGGCCAAGGCCGGGCACCTCACCTATCTGGGGGACGCCGAGGTGGGGGAGGGAGCCAACATCGGGGCCGGGACCATCACCGCCAACTACGACGGGAAGGCCAAGCATCCGAGCCGCATCGGCAAGAACGCCTTCATCGGTTCGGGCAGCGTCCTGGTCGCCCCGGTCAGCGTGGGCGATGGGGCCGTCACGGGAGCCGGTTCGGTCGTGCTCCGGGGGCGCGACGTCGCCGCGGGTTCGGTGGTGGCCGGAGTGCCCGCGCGGGAGATCCGCAGGACCGGCCGCTGAGGGCCTAAGCCGGGGGATGGCATGGACAACGAGATGAAGATTTTCGCCGGGAACTCCAACCCGGAATTGGCGGATGAGATCGCCCGGTCCCTGAACGTCGGGCTCGGAAGGGCCGAGGTGGGGCGCTTCCCCGAGGGCGAGATCAAGGTCAAGATCGCCGAGAACGTGCGGGGCTGCGACGTCTTCATCGTCCAGAGCACCTGCCCGCCGGTGAACGACAACCTGGTCGAACTGCTGGTGATGATCGACGCGGCCCGCCGCGCCAGCGCCCGCAGGATCACCGCGGTCATCCCCTATTTCGGCTACGCCCGCCAGGACCGCAAGGACCAGCCGCGGGTCCCGATCACGGCCAAGCTGGTGGCGAACCTCATCGCCAAAGCCGGCGCGGACAGGGTCCTGACCATGGACCTGCACGCCCAGCAGATCCAGGGGTTCTTCGACATCCCGCTGGACCATCTCATGGCCCTGCCCGTCCTGGTCGAGCATTTCCGGGAACTGCGCATCCCGGACCTGACGATCTGCACGGCCGACGTGGGCGGCATCAAGGGGGCCTGGAGGTTCGCCGAGCGGTTGAACGCGCCCCTGGCCATCGTGGACAAGAAGCGCAGCGGCGACACCCAGGTGCAGGCCCTGGCCCTGATCGGCGAGGTCGAGGGAAGGAACATCATCATCCCTGACGACATGATCGCCACGGGGGGCACCCTGGTGAACGCGGCCCGCTTCCTGCGTGAGCGCGGCGCCCGCGACCTGTACGCCTGCGGCACCCATGGGGTCCTCTCGGGGGACGCGGTGGAGCGCCTGGGCGAGGTCGCCTTCCGCGAGGTCGTCATGACCAACACGATCCCCCTGGAGCCGCGCAAGCGGCGGGACAACTACAGGCACCTCAGCATCGCGCGCCTCTTCGGCGAGGCCATCCTGAGGATCCACAAGGAGACCTCGGTCTCCTCGCTGTTCGAATAGGGCCCGCCGGGCCCTAAGGACCATCCGGGGACTGCCCCGGCCGGGGGCGCCATGGCCCCCCGCCCGGGATACAGGCCCGAACCTGCCCGCCCCAAACCGGCGGGCGCCGATCAAGGAGCACCCCATGGCCGATCTATCGTTCACCGCCACCGTCCGTCCCGGGCGCGGCAAGGGCGCCTCGCGCGGCCTGCGCGCCCAGGACCGCCTTCCCGCCGTGGTCTACGGGCCCGGCCGCGCCGCCCTCGCGGTGGAGGTCAGCGCCAAGGAGATCCCGCAGCTGTACCTCCGCACGCTGGGCCGCAACTCCCTCCTGACCATGCACCTGACCGACGAGAAGGGGGCCTCCGCGTCCTCGACGGTGATGTTCAAGGAGGTGCAGCGCGAACCGGTGAAGGACCGCTTCCAGCACGTCGATTTCTACCACGTCGACCCCGCCAAGCCCCTCAAGCTGCGCGTCCCCGTGGTCCTGGAGGGCGTGCCCGTGGGGGTGCGCGAGAAGGGCGGCATCCTCAACCACCCGACCCGCGCGCTGAGGGTGCGCTGCCTCCCCGCGGACATCCCCGCGGAGATCCGGGTCGACGTCTCCAAGCTGGACCTGGGCGGCAGCCTGCTCCTCCAGGACTGCGTCCCGCCCAAGGGCGTCAACTTCCTGGGCGATCCGCACATCGTCCTGGCCCTGGTGAGCGAGGTGGAGGAGGAGAAGGCCCCCGAGCCGGTCGCCGCCGCGGCGGGGCCCGAGGTCATCACCGCGAAGAAGCCGGCCGAGGGCGAGGCCGCGGGCGGGGACAAGAAGGAGGCCGCCAAGCCGGCCGCGGGCGGGGACCAGAAGGAGGCGGCCAAGCCCGCCGCCGCCAAGCCCGCCGCCAAGAAGTAGCTCCGGCGCGCCGAAAAAAAGCCCCGCCGACCGGCGGGGCTTTTTTTGTTAGACTGCGCGGGTGCCGAGACGCTACTTCTTCGGATTGGGCAACCCGGGCCCCCGCTACGCGCGCACGCGCCACAACGTGGGCTGGTGGGTGCTGGACGCCCTGCAGGCGGCCTGGGGCCTGGCCGAGGAGGGTTCCCGCAACGGGGGACGCTACCGCCGGGGCCTGGTGGGGGATGTCCGCGTCACCCTGGTGTGGCCGGAGACCTTCATGAATGAGAGCGGCGCCTGCCTGGCGCAATGGCGAAGGCGCGAGGGCATGGATCCTTCCGCCGAGGCGCTCGTCGTATACGATGACATGGACCTGCCTCCCGGCCGCCTGCGGTTGCGGCCCGCGGGCAGCGGAGGCTCGCACAACGGCATGAAGGACATCGTGGAACGCCTCGGGACGGAAGCGATCCCCCGCCTGCGCCTGGGGGTGGGCCGACCCGCCGATCCCGAAGCCTGGGCGGACTATGTTTTGGCCCAGCCGCCGCCCGCCGAACAAGAGGCCATCCAGGCTGCCGTGGCCCGCGCCGTGGCGGCCTGCGGGCTTTTCCTGGAGGAAGGCGATCCCGCCAAATTGATGAACCGGATCAACGCCGCATGAAGCCCTGGACCCCGGGTTCGGAGGAGGAGGAGCGCCGGGAAGAGGCCTGGATACGGGCCTGCCAGGGCGGGGACCTGTCCGGATTGGAGGGTCTCTACGGCAAATACCACCGGCAGCTCTACGCCTACCTTTTGGCGATGCTGCGCTCGCCCCACGCCGCCGAGGACCTGGCCCAGGACATCTTCGTGAAGCTCCACACCCAAATCGGTTCCTACCGCTTCCAGTCGCCCTTCCACCATTGGCTTTTTCGCCTGGCCCGCAACCAGGCGATCGACCATCTCAGGCGCGAGAAGGTCCGCTCCGCGGCCAGCCTCGACGAGACGCCCACGGATGGGCTGGCGCTCAGGGAACGGGTGGCCTCCCGCGGAAGCGACGCCTCCGAGGAGGTGGTGTCCCGGGAACGGGCCGAAATGGTGCGGGCCGCGGTGCTGGCGTTGGCGCCTTCCTTCCGTGAGGTGGTGGTCCTCAGGGAATGGGAGGACCTTCCCTATGAGGACATCGCCGCGCGTCTGGGGCTGAGCGTCGGTACGGTCAAATCAAGGCTGTTTCGGGCTCGAAACATGCTCGAAAAAAGCTTGAAAGACAGGCTGATTTAATTTCCAGGGCCCCATGGAACCCGGCCCAGGAGGGGAGCGTCTTTTGAGGTGGTGGGAATCGCCGCCGAGGCGGTCCGGGCCTCTGAACCCGGGCGCGGAGCGCTTTAAGGAACGTGCGTCATGAAACCAACCATCGTGGAAGATCTCATCCAGGAGCATCTCGACGGACGCCTGGGCCCGGAGGGTGCACAACGCTTGCGCGCGCTCCTGAAGGGGTCGGCTGCGGCCCGGCGCCTGAGGCGCTTGGAGGCCCTGCGTCTGGGACTGCGAGGCTCCCGGCCCGAGCCCACAGCGGAACAGAGCCGGCGCATGTGGGAAGCGATCCGGGCACGCTGCGCCCCTGAGATCGAGCCCGCGCGCGCCGAGCGCCGCTGGTCCTGGCCCGCTTGGCTCACCCGTCCCTGGGCCCCCGCGTGGGGGGTGGGATTGGCGGGTGCCTGCGCCGCCGCCCTCTTCGTTTTCCTGCTGTTCCCACGGACCGCGCCGCGTTCCCAGGTTTCCTTGTCCGGTGTCCCGGCCCGGACTGGGGTCCCGGAGCCTGTCCGGTCGGCCCGTCCCGTGCATGAGGCCGGCTTGGCCGTGGGAGGGGCCGGAGCCTTGGCCGCATTCGGCGAGGAGGCGCCCCGCCGCGGACGCCGCCGCCGGATGCGCAGCGGGTCCCCCGTCCCTGCCCTGACCGGAGGGTCCAATGCTTCGCCCGCGGTGGCTGCGGTGCCTATCCTGGGCGGGGTCCAGGTACAGGCCCCGGCTCCCTTGGGGCCCGGCGCCACCGAGGTGGAACAGGCCCTGGCCGACAGCCGGACCGACGCCCTCATTGGGCAGTTCCTGGGGCAGGGCGTCCAGGAACAGGTCCCGGTGGTCGCCATGCTCCCCCCGGTCCCGTCCCAGGCTTCCCAGGCCGCCGCCGAGGTTTCCTATGAGCCGGGCGCGGCGCCTGCCCTTGACGAGGCCCAGGGCTCGGCCGTGGCCGGGGTGCCCCGCGGCGGCAAGGGTTCGGACGGATACTGGAATTGGACGCCCGCAGCCCAGGCCATGAACGGGCGCGACTGGAACCAGGCTCGCGTGGAGTTGTCCGCTGCGGCGGTCCAGGCCGGTTCCGCGGCCGAGCGCGCGTTCGCCCTTTCGGCGCTCGGGCT
>DAIDJD010000179.1 GCA_027451505.1 candidate division FCPU426 bacterium | reverse complement strand
GGGGCCGCCTCGGACAGGGAAGCCGCTCCGGGATGGGAGGCCTCCGCCGCCCCCGCCGCCGCGCCCCTGGGGGCCTGGGTCGAGAGGCAGTGGAGCCAAGCCGGGGCCGGGTCCTCCGAGGATAGCTCAGCGGGTGGGGGCGCGGGGGGCATGCTCGCCTTGATGGGGGAGGACTGACCCTAAGGCCGTGCTTCGGCTTGGGGGCTGCCCCGGGTCCGCGCCAAGGGAGGGGCCTCTCCCGGCCCCTGGGTTGGGCACGCCACCCTTTTTTTTGCCGCTAGAACCATACTGGTGTATGGTATATAAAAGCTCGTCCTCTTTTGAACCGGCCATGCCCCCATCCGCGCGTCTGTTGCGCCTCACCCAGGATCCCGCCCTGGAGGGCGCCTTTATCCCGACCCGTCCCCGGCCCCGCCTGGGCTTTTCCCTGCACGCCCCGGGCCTGCTCCGCGGCGGCCTGACCCATCTGGACGGTCCGGCCCGCGTCGAGGCCGCGTTGCGCCTGCTTTCCGAGCACCCCGGCCAAAGGGCCGCCTGGATCGAGGCCCGCCTGAGCGCCTATCCCCCGGCTTTTGTCCAGCGCGGGGTCGACTTGGCGCGCCTGCTCTTTGTCGAGGCCAAGGGGTACTTCCCCTGGGCCGTGCAGGAATTGGCGCGCAGCCAGGTCTTCGGCATCCTGGCCGTGGCCGCGCCTCTGCCCGACGCCCGATCCCTGCGGCGCCTGCAACTGGCCGCCGAGCGGGCCGGGTGCGCGGTGCTCCTGGCGGCTCCCCTGCCCGGGGAGGCCTGGCCCGTGCGCGAACGCCTGTGGTGCGGCTGGGAGGGCGGGGAGCCCCGCGTCCGCGACGCGGGCGGGGAGGGGCGGACGGCCCGGGCCGCCGGGGAGGGGTCGTGAGCGTCGCCTGCCTGCGTTTCCCCGCGGGCCTCCCGAAGGCCGGCCTGCGCGCCCTGGGGGAGGCCTGCCTGAGGTTCTCCTCGCAGGTGGCCCTGCGCGGGGAGGAGGCGGTCTTCGTCGAGACGGGCGGTTCCCGCCTGCTCTACGGGGAGGCCCGGCTGCGCGCGGGGCTGGGGGCCCTGGGCCGGCGCTTCGCCGGGGCCGCCCCGGCCCGCTTCGGCTGGGGCGCCCACGCCGGGGAGGCCCTGGCGCTGGCCCGGCACGGCGCGGAGGGGACTCCCCGCGAGCGCTGGCCCCTGGAGGCGCTCCACGCCTACGCCTCCCCCTTCACCCCGGATGAGGCGGTGGCGCGCGCGGTCGACGCCCTGTGCGCCGGCCTGCGCGGACTTGGGCTGACCGACCTGGGCGGCTTCCTCGCGCTCCCGGAGCGGGGCTGGGGCGGGCGCTTCGGGGCCGACGCCGCGCTGCTGCGCGAGCGCCTGGGGGGGCGCCTGCTCATGGGCTGGCCGCGCTTCGAGCCGGACCCCCGCCTGGAGGAGTGCGCGGAGTTCCTCGAGGAATCCGAAGGCGCCGCCGATCCGGACCCGGCGGCCTTCGTCTTCCTGTTGCAGTCCCTCTGCTCCCGATTGTCCGCGCGCCTGCGCGGGCGCGCCCTGCGCGCCTCCGGGCTGCGCCTGCGCATAGGGCTGGAGCGCGTGCGCGGCGTGCCCGACGCGGCCGACCGGGTCTTAGGGGTCGAACTGGCCGTGCCCGTGGCCGAGCCCACCGGGCTGCGCCGCATCCTGGGCGAGCGCCTGGCCGCGGACCTGGCGGCGCGGCCCCTGGGCCGCAGGCCCGTCCGGCTGACCGTGGAGGCCACCTCCACGGTCCCGGGCTTCCACCCCCAGCGCGACGCCTTCGACCGCCGCGAGGAGGAGGTGGAGTCGCGCGACACCCTTCTGGCGCGGCTGGCCCAGCGCTTGGGCGACGATGCGGTCTTCTACGCGCGCATCCGGGCCCGCCACGGCGCCGAGTGGACCTGGACCCGCCGCGCGCCCCCGGCCACGCCCGCCGAGGAGGCGGATTTGGGGCGCGCCTCGCTCGCGGCGCGGGGGGCCGTCCCCGCCGTGCCCCGGCCCACCCGACTGACGCGGCTGCCCCTGCCCCTGCTGCGCGCCGGGGATTGGCTGCTGTACTTCGGGGGTTCGGGCAAGGGACGGCGCTGGCGGGCCCTGGACTGGGAGGGGCCCGAACGCGTGGACGGCCTTTGGTGGATGGCTTCGGGCGCGGGGGCGGAGGGGGCGCCCCCGGTGGACCGCGACTACTGGCGCGTGCGCACCGAGGGGGGCATGGATCTGTGGGTGTTCTGCCGCCAGGGGGAGGAGGCCCGCGCCGGGGCCCTCTGGCTGCGGGGTTGGTGGTCCTGAGGCGCCCGTGGCCTACGCCGAACTGATGGCGCGCAGCAACTGCTCCTTCCTGAGGGGGGCCTCCCACCCCGAGGAGTTGGTGGATAGGGCCGCAGCCCTGGGGTACTCAGGCCTGGCCCTGGCCGACAAGGACGGGGTCTACGGACTGGCCAAGGCCCACCTCCGGGCGCGCTCCCATCCCGGGTTCAAGCTGGTCTGCGGCGCTGAAGTGGCCCTGGAGGAGGGGGACGCGCGGGGGGGCTTGGTCCTGCTGGCCCGCGACCGGACGGGCTGGGCGCTGCTGTGCCGCCTGCTGACCCTGAGCCACGCCGGCCGTCCCAAGGGCAGCGCGGGGCTGGCGTGGGGGGACTTCGCCGCGGCGGTGGCCGCGCACCCGGGTCGGGGGGCCCTTCTGGCCCTGCCGCGCGGCGCCGGGCTGGGCGAGGGCTTCCTTGAGGGCGCGCCGGGGGGGCCGCCCGGGGCCCACGCCCGGCTCCTGGGGCTCTTCGGGGAGGGCCTGCGCGTCCCCGTGGGCCGCTTCCTCGACGGCCTGGACGCCCGGCGCACGGCCGCGGCGCGCGCCCTCTGCGCCGGGCTCGGGCTGCGTCCCGTGGCCGTGGGCGACGTCCACTACCACGAGCCGGGCCGGCGCCGCCTGCACGACGCCCTGGTGTGCGTGCGCGAGAAGGTCCCCCTGGCCGAGGCCGGTTGGGCCCTCTCCGGCAACTCCGAGCGCCACCTGCGGGAGCCGGGGCGCCTGGAGGCCCTCTTCGCCGACTGGCCCGAGGCCTTCGAGGGGGCGGCCCGCGCGGCCGGGGAATGCTCCTTCTCCCTGGACGAACTGCGCTACCGCTACCCCACCGAATGGGTCCCCCGCGGCCGCGGCGCGCTGCCCCACCTGGCCCGCCTGGCCCTCGAGGGGGCCCGGCGCCGCTACCCCAACGGCGTCCCCCGGGAGGTGCACCGGCAGCTCGCCCACGAACTGCGCGTGGTGGGCCGGCTGGGCCACGCCGACTACTTCCTGACCATCCACGAACTGGTCGCCTTCGCCCGTTCGCGCCGCATCCTCTGCCAGGGCCGCGGCTCGGCGGCCAACTCGGCGCTGTGCTGGTGCCTGGGCATCACCGCCGTGGACCCCGTGCGCTCGGGCCTGCTCTTCGAGCGCTTCATGAGCGAGGAGCGGGGGGAGCCCCCGGACATCGACGTCGACTTCGAGCACGAGCGGCGCGAGGAGGTGCTCCAGCACCTCTACGGGCGCTACGGCCGCGACCGGGCCGCCATGGTCGCCGCCGTCATCCGCTACCGGCCCCGGCTGGCGCGGGCCGACCTGGCGCGGGCCCTGGGGGACGCGCCGGGGCTGGAGGGGCTCGTCGCCGAGGTCCAGGACTTCCCCCGCCACCTCTCCATCCACTCCGGGGGCTTCGTGCTCTCCGACGGCCCGCTCATCGACTGCGTGCCCGTGGAGCCCGCCCGCATGGAGGGGCGCAGCGTGGTCCAGTGGGACAAGTACGACCTCGACACGCTGGGGATGATGAAGGTGGACGTGTTGGCCCTGGGCATGCTCAGCGCGCTGCGCAGGGCCCTGGACCTTCTGGGGATGGAGGACCTCGCCCAAATCCCCCCGGAGGAGCCGGACACCTACGCCATGATCGCCCGGGGCGACACCCTGGGCGTGTTCCAGATCGAGAGCCGGGCCCAGATGAACATGCTCGGCCGCCTCCGGCCCGAACGCTTCTACGACCTCGTCATCGAGGTGGCCATCGTGCGCCCCGGCCCCATCGTGGGGCGCATGGTCCATCCCTACCTGCGCCGCCGCAAGGGCGAGGAACCCGTCACCTACGAGCATCCGGCCCTGGAACGCATCCTGGGGCGCACCCTGGGGGTGCCCTTGTTCCAGGAGCAGGTCATGCGCATCGCCGTGGAGCTGGCCGGCTTCAGCCCCGGGGAGGCCGACGAACTGCGCCGGGCCATCTCGAGTTGGCGCGCCGACGGGCGCTTCGCGGCCCTGCGGGAACGCCTGGAGCGGGGCCTGGAGGCCTCCGGGCTCTCGCCGGGCTTCCGCAAGCGGCTCTTCGACGAGATCCGCGGCTTCGCCGAGTACGGCTTCCCGGAGAGCCACGCCGCCAGCTTCGCCCTGCTGGTCTACGCCGGGGCCTGGATCAAGAGCGCCCATCCGGCC
Source organism: candidate division FCPU426 bacterium (assembly GCA_027451505.1). Taxonomy (GTDB): domain Bacteria; phylum Oederibacteriota; class JAJYGY01; order JAJYGY01; family DAIDJD01; genus DAIDJD01. The sequence continues at coordinate 1,813 of DAIDJD010000179.1, read as the reverse complement.
GTCTTCGCCTGCGCCCTGCTCAACGCCCAGCCCCTGGGCTTCTACGCCCCCCACTCCCTCGTCGACGACGCCAAGCGCCACGGCGTGGAGGTGCGCGCGCCCTCCCTCCTGGAGCCGGCCTGGGACTGCCGCCTAGAGGGCGGCGTCCTGCTGCTGGGCTGGCGCACGGTCGCGGGGGTCTCCGAGGCCCGCGCGCGCGGACTGGAGGCCCAGGCCCGGGAGCGTCCCTTCTCCGGGCCGGCCGACTTCGTCCGTCGCGCGGGGCTGCCCGGGGCCGTGCTGCGGCGCCTGGCCTTGGCCGGGGCTTTCGCCTGTTTCGGGCTCGACGAACGCGCCGCGCTTTGGGGCCTGCTGGCCCTGGAGGCCCTGGCGCCGGCGGAGGGGGTCGGGGGCCAGCTCGGCCTGGATCTGGAGCCGGCCGGGGAGGCGGCCCCGGAGTTGGGGCGCCCGGACGCCTTCGAGGGCGTCCGCCTGGAATACGAGGCCTGGGGGCTGTCCACGCGGGGCCATCCCATGCGGACCCTGCGCGCCCTCCAGCCCCGCCCCTGCCCCCCGCTGGCGCGCATCAAGGCCGAGGGGGTCCACGGGAGCCGGGTGCGCGCCGACGGCATGCTCATCGTGCGCCAGCGCCCCGGCACGGCCAAGGGCGTGGTCTTCGCCACGCTCGAGGACGAGAGCGGCCTGCTGGATCTGGTGCTGTGGAGGGACGTCCACGCCCGCCTCGCCCCGGTGCTGGAGGCCCATTCCTTCCTCAGGGCCGGGGGCGTGCTGCAGCGCGACCGCGATTCGGTCAGCGTTCTGGTGGGCTCGCTGGAGCCCCTGCGGGGCGCGGAGGGAGGGGTGCGCGCGCGCTCCCACGATTGGCGCTGAGGGCGCGGGCCCGGGCCAGGGCGTAGGCGGCGTCGGCGGGGCGGCCGGACTCGGCGGCGTCGAGGGCGGCGAGGCGGTAGAATGGGGGGGCGGACAGGATGCCGTCGTCGGGCTGCGGCGCGGCGCCGAAGCGGGGGTTCTCGTAGACGCGGTAGGAACCGTTGTCGAAGACCTCGCGCCAGCCGGAGCGCTCCATCTCCAGGAAGGCCAGGGGGATGCCTTGGATGCGGAACGCCGCCAGCACGTCGACCCGGCACAGCACGGCGTAGCGCAGCTCCGGGACCCGGCAGTCCCAGGCCAGGCGCGACGCCGGGGCGCCGGGGACGTAGAACCCGGTGGTGCGGCCCTCGGCCGCGCCCACGCCGAAGGGATCGCAGACCCTCAGGTCCGGGGGCAGGCGCCAGTCGAACTCAGGCATGCCGCAGACCCCGTCGCCGGGCCGGGAATGCGCGCGCAGGAAGGCGCACAGCCCGCGCATGGGGCCGCTGGGCAGGCTCAGCGAACGCATCCAGCCCGTGCGCACGGGCAGCAGCGCCAGCGCGGGCAGGCAGGCCGCCAGGATCCGGGCCCTCCAGGTCCGCGGGAAGGGCCCGCCGGCGAGGGGGGCCATGGCCGCAAGGGCGGCCAGCGGCGCGGCGGGCATGAAGGGGTAGCTGAGGCGGGTGATGTCCCCGCGCTGGCGCATGGGCTCGAAGGCGGCCAGGGCCAGGGCCAGGGCGGGCCAGACCCAGGCCCGGGGGGCCCTCCGCAGTCCCGCGGCCGCGCCCAAGAGCCCCGCGGCCAGCAGGGGGACCCCGGCCAGGTCCGCGCCCCAGGCCCGGAGGCGGCCCAGCGGGCCGGCGGCCTTGCCGGCGTGGCTGCCCACGGCCAGGCAGCGCAGGCTCCACCAGGCCCCGGCCGGGTCCAGGAGCAGGGCCGGAAGAACCGCCGCGACCGGGGCCGC
>DAIDJD010000178.1 GCA_027451505.1 candidate division FCPU426 bacterium | reverse complement strand
TTGTAGCCGGGATCGGTGAGGGCCGGACCGCCGGAGAAGGTGTTGGCGTACTCGATGCCGCCGGCGATGCAGACGTTGAGGGCACCGGTGGCCCGGATGGTGTTGATGAGGGACTGGATACCCGGGGTGGTGTAGCCGGTGGTGAAGGGCTGCTGGCAGCCTCCGCAGGCGGCGATGGTTCCGCCGCCCTGCCACAGCGACCAATCCGCGGCGTTGTTGGAATTGGGCCCCGGGAAGGGCTCGTTGAAGGTGTCGAAGATGACCGAGGTGTTGTTGGCGAACATGGTGGCCACGCTGGTCCAGAAGGTCGCGGCGTTGGAGTCGGGCATGGGGTACTGGTTCACGGCCGAGCCCGCCGTGCCGCTGCCCGACCACTGCAGGTCCAGGTCGCAGTACACGCCCGCGGACTGGCAGTAGCTGACGATGGCCTGGACCAGGCCCTGGTAGGAGGACTGGCTGACCGCGCCGCGGGCGGTGGTCTGCCCGGCCGGCACCGTGGTCTGGGCGTTGCCGTCCCACCAATCCTGGTCCAGGGGGATGCGCACGCAGTTGGCGTGCCAGTACTGGACCGCCTCCTGCACCTCGTTGAGGACCGTGACGCCATTGGCGATGCTGCCGCTGCCCGACCACTCCAGGCCATCGCAATCGGCCCCCACCAGGCGCACGGGGCAGTTCCCTCCCACGGTCTCGAACCGCCAATCGGGGCTCGAGGAGGTGCCCAGGTTGACGCACCGCAAGGCCGGAGGGGCGGCCCAAAGCGGGACCGCCAGAAGGCCCAATCCCAGGACGCCCAGGTACACCCACGGACGCATCATCAACAGCGCGATCCCCAAGAAACGGAACATCGTTCCATATTTAATCTAAAGCCCTTTCGAGATTGAGATATTAGTATACCCATCCGGTGTCCACAAGGCCCGTCGGATCAAAATATTTCACGTTTCCCAGTTTAGTCCAAGATTTTGCCCCATAGGGGCCGCTGCGGTGGCAGATCCCTAGGCGGTCCGCTATCGCTGGCCTGAAAAAGGGCTGTCCTCCGGCCAACAGACCGGCCCACTCCCCTATTTTGGGAGTCCCCAGGGCTGGGAACGCAGGAGGGCTCCGGAGGTTAATGCAGCAGGAAGACCTTCACAAAAGCCGGAGCGGACCAGCTCCCTCCGCGCCACGCGCGGGCCTGCAGGTAGTACAAACCGTCAGGCAAGTGGTTCAGCGTTGAGGGAACCGCCAGGGAGTGCCAGCCCGCCGCAGCCGCACCGGGACCCTGGTACCGCAGGGCCAGCACCAGGGCCTTGGTGTAGACCCGTACGGAGATCCCGTCGGCCGGGCCCGCCAGATCCACATCCAGAAAGTTGGGATTGGGGTTGGGCACCGGGGCCAACCCCACGATGCGCAAAGCCCCCCCGGCCGACGTCGAGGCCGGGGTGGGATCGACGGTCCCGCCCACGGTGGCCGTGTCCGTGGGCGTGGGCGAGACGCTGGAGGTCGCCGTCACCGTTGCGGTGGCGGTGGCCGTGGCGCGCGGTGTGGCGGTGGAACTCGAGGTCGGGGTGGCGCTGGACGTGGCGGTACCCGTTTCCGTGGCCGTTGCGGTTGCGGTCGGGCTCGGGCTGGCGGTGGCAGTCAGAGTATACGTGGGCGTCGGCGTCGAAGTCGCGCTTGCCGTCGCCGTCGAGGTCGCACTGTCCACGGGCGTCGACGTCGCCGTGCCGGTCGCCGTCGCCGTCGAGGTCGCACTGTCCACGGGCGTCGCCGTCGCCGTGCCGGTCGCCGTCGCCGTCGAGGTCGCGCTGTCCACGG
>DAIDJD010000177.1 GCA_027451505.1 candidate division FCPU426 bacterium | reverse complement strand
GGGGTCGCGCACCCGCGCCGAAGGATGTCCGAATTGGAGCAGGAGCGCGTAGCGGCCGCGCCGGGCCGCGGCGCGCTGTTCCGCGCGCCGGGTGCGGACCAGCGCCTCGGCGGCGGCCCCGCGCGCCCCGGCGGCCCCATCGCCGAGCACGATCCCGGCGAAGCCCGGGGTCCGGGTCCCGTAGGCCCGCCCGATGGGCTCCAAGGCCATGCATTCGAGGTCGTCGGGATGGGCGCCCACGCCCAGAAGGGCGACCCGTCGCGCCGCGCGGTCCGGGCTTCCGCCCGACGGCACAAAAACGTCCACCCCCTCCCGCCGGGGGATCCAAGGCGCGCCGGTGGCCGCATCCTGTGTTAAAATCCTTTTCCGCATGGCCGAAATCTTAGCACGTCCGGCCCGCGTTCGCCCGCACCCAAAGCCCCCTGGAGAACCCCATGAACCGCCGTATGCTGCTTGCCGTCGCCGCCTGCGCCCTGATGAGCGCGGGCTGCGGCATCCAGGCCATCCCCCTGGCCAAAAACGACGTCGCGGCCAAGTCCGCGGAGCTGATGAACGAGTACAAGCGCCGCGCCGATCTGGTGCCCCAGCTCATCGGGGTGGTCTCGGGCGAGGCGAAGTACGAACGTTCGACCCTGGTGGCCGTGATCAAGGCCCGCGCCCTGGCCACCAGCGTCACCCTGGACCCCTCCCACGCCACGCCGGCGCAACTGCGCGCGTTCCAGAACGCCCAGGGAGGCCTGAGCCAGGCCCTCGGCCGCCTGATGGTGGTCAGCGAGCGCTACCCGCACCTCCGGGCCAACGAGGCCTTCCTGGACCTCCAGTCCCAGCTCGAGGGCACGGAGAACCGGATCAAGATCGCGCGCCAGGACCTGATCCAGAGCATCCAGGCCTTCAACGACCTGGTGACGGTCTTCCCGGACAGCGTCACCAACGGGTGGTTCTACCACTACCAACCCATGCCGCAATGGGACGTGCCGGCGGAGGAACGCAAGACCGACGAGACGGCCCCCACGGTGAAGTTCTAACCGTGCGCGCCGCCCGGATGGCCCCCTGGCGCCGCCTGGGGCTCGGCGCGGGTTTGGGCCTGGGCCTCCTGCTGGGCCCGGGAACCCGCCCCGCCGCCGCCTCCGAGCCGGCGCACTGGCCCGCGGGGGTGCCCGCCTCGCCGGCGGCGCCGGTGACGGACCTGGCCGGCCTGCTGCCGGCGGGCGAGGCCCAGCGGCTGGACGCGATGCTGCGGAGCCTCTGGAGCGCGGGGCGCTTCCAGATGGCCGTGCTCATCCTGCCGGACCTGGGCGGACGGCCCATTGAGGACGTCTCCATCGAGGTGGCGCGGGCCTGGGGACTGGGCGGAAAGAAGCGCTCCAACGGGGTACTGATGCTGGTGGGCGCCCGGGAACGGCGCATCCGCATCGAGGTGGGGTCCCGCCTGGAGGGCGACCTCACCGATGTGGCCTGCCGCCGCATCATCGCCGACGTGATGGCGCCCCGGCTCAAGTCCGGCGACGTGGCCGGCGCCTTCGACGCCGGGGTGCGCGCGGTCGCGGCGATCCTGGCCCCGGGCGTGGACCTCACGGGCGCGCAGGCGGGGGGGCCGGCGTCCGGACCCCCGGCCTCGCCTCTGGATTGGCTTTTGGGACAGCCCCTTTTCTGGCTGGCG
>DAIDJD010000176.1 GCA_027451505.1 candidate division FCPU426 bacterium | reverse complement strand
GATGAGGTGCACGAAGCCCAGAAGGTCCTGGTTGCTGTCTCGGAAGCCCATGCCCCGGCCGATCCCGGTCTCGTACAGGCTGGCCGAACGCGACAGGTTGAACGTCGCCATGCACTGGTACTGGTTCCAGACGTTGAGCATGCGGTTGGCGTGGGGGTTCGGGGTCGACCCCTGGAAGCGCCCGAGAAGGCCGTCCCACTGGGCCTTCAGCGCCGCGAAGGAGGCGTCCACCGCGCCGGGCCGCGAGAAACGTTCCACCAACGCGAGGCCCTTGGCCTTGTTGAGGCGCCCGGAGGCGTCGAACTTGGGTGCGTCCCCCTGGTCGACGTAGGCCAGCACGAAGCTGAAGGTCTCGGAGGCCCCGGGCGCCAGCTGCAGGTCCACCTGGTGGCTCCCCACCGGGTTCCATCCGAAGGCCAGGCTGCCGGTGGCCCGGCCGCGGAAGGGCACCTGGGCCTCGTGGAGCCCGTGGTGCACCGACCCCAAAAAGGCGTCCCGGCTCGTGTCGAAGCCGGCCACCGGGCGGGTGCAGGCGAACAGCGTGTAATGGTTCCGGCGCTCCCGGTACTCGGTCTTGTGGAAGATCGCGCCCCCCTCCACCTCCACCTCGCCGATGGAGTAGGTGCGCTGGTAGTTGGTCATGTCGTTGAGCGCCTCAAAGAGGCAGAACTCCTGGTAGCTGAACAGCTTCACCGATTTGGGCGCGCCCGAGCGGTTGGTGACGCGCACCCGCCAGACCTCGGCGTCCTCGCCCGGGGCCACGAAGAAGAGGGTCTCCACCTCCAGGCCGGCCTTCTCCCCGGTGATGCGGGTGTAGCCCATGCCGTGGCGGCATTCGTAGCGGTCCAGGGCGGCCTTCACCGGCTTCCAGCCGGGGTTCCACACGGAACCGCCGTCGTTCACGTAGAGGTAGCGGCCCCCCAGGTCCATGGGCTGGTCGTTGTAGCGGTAGCGCGTGAGCCGGCGGAGCTTGGCGTCCCGCCAAAAGGTGTAACCGCCCCCGGTGTTGGTGCACAGCCCGAAGAGGTCCTCGCTGCCGAGGTAGTTGAGCCACGGCAGGGGGGTGTCGGGCCGGGTGATGACGTACTCCCGGGCCTCGTCGTCGAAATGTCCGTAGGGGTTGCTCATGGCCTAGCCTGCGCTCCGTGTGGTGGGTGAAGGGACATCATACCCCCGAACCCGCCCCGGCGGGAGGGGTTGGAAGGCCCCGCCGGGGGGCGGGAAGGTCGCTCAATACCGTATGTCGAAGCCGGTCCCCGGAGGGGCCAGGGCGTCCTCGCGGGTCTCGCGCGTGACGTGGTGGCCCAAGGGCCCGCCGCGGACCGCCGCCAGGAAGGCCTCCACCTCGCCGGACTCGCCCGTGGCGATGAGGCTCACCGAGCCGTCGGCCTCGTTCTTGACCCAGCCGCGCACCGCGAAGCCGCCGGCCAGGCCGCGGGTCGTGGCCCGGAACCCGACGCCCTGGACCCGGCCCTCGTAGCGGACCAGGACGGTGCGCTGCGCCACGGCTAGTCCGCGGCCCCTTCGGGGCCGGGCGCCTCCGGGGTGCGGGTGCGCGGGTTGGCCTCCCGGTCGGCCCCGATGATCGCGGCCTCCCCGGGGTTGATGGGGCCCAGGGCCGTCATGCCCCGGTCGATGAGGGCGTTGAAGTCGAAGTTGGCCCGGCCGCCCATCAGGGCCTCCTGGAAGACCCGGTCCTTCCCCTCGACCGTGGGGGCCAGAAGGTAGGCCTCGAAGTCCGCCCGGGAGCAGAACCAACCGAAGGCGGGGCGCCGGTAGCGGTTGGCGACCGCCGCCAGCAGGAAGGGATGCTGGTCCCGGCCCACCACGTCGGCGACATCCTCCGGGGACAGGGCCGCGCTGGTGCTGAGGCCGACGATCTGGCCCGCCTCGATCTGCGCGAACAGCGTGGCCCAAAGGGCGTCCCCGTCGAAGACCCCCAGCACGTAGACGCACGACGGCGGCAGCATGCGCTCGGCGAAGCGCTCCAGGCGGGCCCAGGGCAATCCGTAGAACAGGAAGTCCGCGGCCGGGGCCACGGCGCAGCCGTCCGCGGAAAAGCGGGCCGCCCACTCCGCCGCGAGATGGGCCGTCATCGGGGCCGCGGGGTCGCAGGCCGACTGGGCCCGCGCCAGGGCCGCGTGGAAGGCGTCGGGCTCGAGCACCCAGGCCCGCGCGAAGCCCTCCCCGCGCACCGACTCCAGAAGGGCCTCGGCGGCGGCGCGGGGATCCTCGACGCGCTCGAACGGGACGGGCCGGTCGCCGCCCTCGCTGTCGTGGCAGCGCAGGACCCGGCCGCGTTCGTGGACCAGGAACAGCGTGCGCGGGGAGCGGGCCTTCAGCCCCAGGTCCGACAGCCTCTTCCACTGGACGGGGTCGAGGTCCTCGATGCGGCAGCGCCGGGACAGCATGGTTGCTCCTTATGCTCAAGCCGGTATGACTTCCCAAACCTTTATTTCGTGGGGCCCCAGGACCACCTCGCGCTCCTCGACCGCGCCCAGGAATTTGGCCCCGGACCACAGCGGCTTGAGCACGAACTTCCCCTCCTTGAGCACCCGGGCCCGGCGCTCCGAAGCGAAGGGGTTGCGCACGAACAGCAGCTGCCTCCCGCCGCCGCGGTGCACGGCCGCCTCCAGTTCGGGATCGCTGAGGTCGATCTCCACGGCGATCCGCGCCCGCCGCAGCAGCGCGGCCACGGCCGCCGCGTCGAAGGCCCCCAGGAGCAGCACCTTGCCGTCGCCCACGGGCAGGGGCTTGCCCGGCTGGGGATCCAGTCCCTCGAAGGCCCGCAGCGGCTCGAAGCGGGCGTTGAGCCGCGGCCAGGCCGGGCCCACCACCAGAAGCCCCCCGCCCTCGGCGTAGGACCGCAGGCGGCGGGCCAGGGCCTCGTCGCAGAACCCGGGGATCCCGGCCACCACGAAGGCGTGCCGCGCCAGGCGCTCGGGGACGACGGCGCCGTCGGCGAGCGCGAAGCCGTAGTGCCCGCGGGCGCAGAAGGCGCGCGCGGCCGCGTGGAAGGCGGCGCAATCCCGCGGCAGCGGCCCCCCGCCGGGGAGCAGGTCGGCCTCCGGGTCCCGGCGCAGCGCCGCGGGCAGGGCCTCCAACTCGGCCCGGGCCGTCGGACGGTCGAAGACCGCGGCGAGGCGCTGGGCCTCCCGCGGCAGCACCAAAAGGCCCTGGTTCACCGGGGCCGTCTTGGGCCACTGGACCTGCTCCAGGAACGCGTTGAAGCGCGCGAACAAATCGGCGGAGGCCCCGCGCCGGGCGCCGTCGGGCCCCAGCGGGGACCCCAACCAGCGCTCCCGCTCCACGAGCATGTAGAAGTTGACGCCCTTGGCGCCCCCCATCAGCGGGGCCAGGAGGGTCGCCTCCTGGTCGCCCTGGTCCCGCACCGGGAACCCGAAGGGCCAGGACCCCGCTCCGTATTCCGGGAAGTAGGCCAGGCGGCTGGAGGAGGCCAGGTAGCGCGCTTGGTCCACCGCCTCGAGGGCGTCCGCGGCGTGGGGGTAGCCGTCGAGCCCGCAGAAATCCACGCCCGCGTCGGCCTCGACGTCCGGAACGCTGAAGGGGGTGGTCCAGGGCCCGTAGAAGTTGTGGTAGAAGGGCACCGACCCGAGGCCCCGGGAACGGTAGAGGTCGGCCATACGGCCCAGGGCCCACTGCACCTGGTACTCCCGGTACTCGACCCAATCCAGGCAGGCCCGCAGCCCCCCGGGACCGTCGGCGGCCTTGGGCGCCGCCCGCGGGGCCGGCGCCGCCTCGAAGCCGGCCACCTTGGCCCCCCAGGCCCGGGACAGGGCCGCGGGGGCGCGGTACTTCAGTTCCAGGAAGTGGGCCCACAGCGCCAGGGAGGCCGGGCTGTAGTCCAGGCTGTAGGTCTCGGGGATGAAGCCGTAGCTGATCTCGTTGTCGACCTGCAGCGCCACCACCGGGCCCTTGGGATAAAGGTGCTTCTGCAGCAGGGGGGAAAGGGCGCCCAGGTAGACGTCGAAGTCGGCGAACAGGCGTTCGTCGGCGTAGCTGGGGACGGCGAAGCTGCTGGTCTGGTGGCTGAGGATGACCGGGTTGCCCAGGGGGCCCAGGGCCGCCCGCGATGGGTCGAAGAGGATGCGCTCCGGATACCCGAAATCGGGCAGTTCGCTGTTGATGCAGGGGCCCGGGCGCAGCAGGACCTTGAAGCCCCTCTGGTGGGCCAGGGTGAGCCAGGCGTCCAGGTCCTTGTCCGGGTCGGTCCGGCCGAAGTCGAACTCCCCCGGGGCGGTCTCGTGCACCGACCAGGGGACGTAGGTCTCCACCACCTGGAACCCGAGGCCGCGGATCTGGTCGAAGATGTGGGGCCACTGGCCGCGGGGTGAGCGCCAATAGTGGAACGACCCCGAGAACAGCGGCAACAGGTTGCCGTCGAGTTCCAAGCCGTTGGAGCGGACTTTGATGGGCATCGGGGCTCTTTAGGAGGTCACCGCCGGGGACCAACCACGGCGGACGGGAACCGGAGGATACTTAAAGTTCGGCCGCAATTCAACGCCCGCCGGGGACGGCCGCGCGCCCCGCCGCCCCAAAGCGGCCGGAGGTCCGGGAATCCCGGACCTCCGGATCCCAAGCCCGCGACCGTCAGCGCTCAGTGCAGGACGCCGCGGACGTCCGTGCGCACGATCACGGCCCCGGCCAGGCACAGGCACTGGTTGGGGTCCGCGCTCATGTGCCGCCCGGCGAAGGTGCGCACGCCCACCACGCGCAGCCCGTCGCGGAGCGCGTCGCGCTGCAGGGCCAGGAAGGCCCGCAGAAGGGCCCAGCGGCAGGCCGCCGTCTTGGAGCGGCCGAACCCGTTGGTGGTGCCCCGGGCGGACTTGGAACGCCCCCGGGCGCCCGCCCCGAAGCTGAAGAGGTCCGGCCGTATCCGTTCGCCGTTCTTGGCGCGCAGGGCGGCCACCGAGGCGAAGGTGACGCCGACCACCCGGCTGGCCGCCGGAAGGCCGGCCACCGGGGTGGCGAGCAGGGCGGCGCCCAGGGCGCAGAGCAGGAATCGTCTCATGGTCTCCTCAAAGGGGGCGCGGACCGGGACCCATCGCCCCAAGGCCGCGCGGATGGCTAAAAGGATACGGCGCTCACCGCACGATGGCCAGCTTCATCCAGGCGTCGCGGGACTGCCCCCCGGCCCGCGCGGTGACGTGGGCGATGAAGACCCCGCTGGCGGCTTGGGCCCCGGAACTGTTGCGTCCGTCCCAGACCTCCTGGTTGGCCCCGGCCGAGCCGGCGAAGGGTTGGAGGTCGCGCACGACCTCCCCGGACACGTCGTAGATGCGGATGGACACCGTGGCGGGGATGGAGAGCGCGTAGGGGAGGTAGACGGTCCCGGGGCTGGGGTCGGGGTTGGGGTAGAGGGGCGTCAGCACCAGCCCGGGCTCCTGGGTGGGGCTGGGGCTGGCCGTGGGCGAGACGCTGAAGGTCGGGCTGACGGTGAACGTCGGGCTGATGGTGGGCGTGTCCGTGACCGTCGGGCTCGCCGTGGCCGTGGGGCTGGCCGTGAAGCTGGGGCTGGCCGTAAAACTCGGGCTGGCCGTGGGCGTGGCGGTGGCCGTGGGCGTGGGGCTCGCCGTGGGGCTGGCGGTGGGCGTGGGGCTCACCGTGGACGTGGGGCTCGCCGTGGGGCTGGCGGAGAACGTC
>DAIDJD010000175.1 GCA_027451505.1 candidate division FCPU426 bacterium | reverse complement strand
CCTACGGCGCACCCCTTCCCAATCTGTTCCACGTCTCGGCGATCGCCCTGCCCAACTTCCCGGTGGCCGTGTCCCTGGTGGCACAGACCGCGGTCGACGGCTCCGGACTCCCGACCAGCCCCCCCAACCTGGTCACCCAGTGCTACTGCGTCTCCGCCGTGGACGCGGCGGGGGAGGGGCCCAAGAGCCCGGAGACCTGCGTCACCCCGTTCTATCCGCTGGACCCCAACGAATGGGGCCTGGCCCAATGGCCCACGCCCTCGGTCACGATCAGCGAGAGTTCGGGGTCCCAGCAGTCCGAGGTCAACGTGACCCTCCAGTTCAAGCCCATCCCGGCGGCGGGCAACAGCGGCCAGGGCGGCTACGCCACCGCGGGCTACGAGATCTCCCGAAGCGCCAACTCCGGGTCGACCTACACCCAGCTCGGGTTCGTGCCCGAGACCGCCACGGCCTCGCCGGGGGGCATGCTCGATTACGTCGACACGGTCCCCAAGGGACAGTCCTACCTCTACAAGATCCAGCCCGTGGATACGGGGGGGAATCCCGGGCTTCCCTACGACCTCCAAGGGGTCCAGGTCCCTTCCGGCCAGAACGCCCTCTATGTCTACCGCAACTCCTTCGATCCCATGCAGGGCGGCAGCGTCCCCATCCAGGTGGGGCTCCAGCAGAGCGGGAACTTCTGGGTGCGGGTCTACACCCTCAACGGCGAATATGTGCAGACCGTGATCCCGACGACCTATTCCTTCGGGACTTCGGGGAACCCCTATTTGAGCACCGTTTATAGCTGGGACGGACGCAATTCCAAGGGCCAGGTGGTGGCCAGCGGGGTCTACCTCATCCACCTCCAGGGGCCGGGCTTCAAATCCGACGCCCTGGTGGCCGTGATCAAGTGAGCGGATGCGCGGCGCTTGACGTTCGCCCCGGGGGTTTCTATAATTTTTAGCCTTTTCAAGGCTTTTTCGTGTTCTCCGAAGGCGGACCATGGTCAAACGTTGGGTCGTGATCGTTACCGTCGGCTTGAGCCTTTTCAGCCTTTATGAGCTCTATCCCGGCTGGTTCAGGGGGGACTTCAGCGCCGGCATGAACCCGGCCCTCCACCTCGGGCTGGACCTCCAGGGCGGCACCTATCTCAAATACGAGGTCGAGGCCGACCAGATCCCCAAGGACGCCGCCGGCAAGCCCAAGGTGGGTCTGCGCGAGGCCGTGGATCGGGCCATCGAGATCATCCGCAACCGCGTCGACGGCATGGGGCTCAAGGAGCCCCTGATCCAGCGCGAAGGGGACCGCTACATCGTGGTCCAGCTCCCGGGCGACAAGGACCCCGAGCGCACCGAGAGCACCATCGGCGCGACCGCCCGCCTGGACTTCAAGCTGGTGAGCGACCGCTACCGGGTCTCCGACTACGTCGACGCCCAAGGGAACACCATCGCCCCCCTGCCCGACGGCATCGAGCTGATGAAGGACCGCGAGTCGGGCGAGCCCATGCTCATCGAAAGCCAGCTCCTCATGACCGGGGACATGCTCTCCGACGCCCGGGTGGACTTCAGCGGAAACCAGTTCGGGCAGCCCGAGATCGCCTTCGAGCTGACCGACCAGGGCGCCGAGCTCTTCGCCCAGCTCACCGAGGAGAACGTGGGGCGCCGGCTGGCCATCGTCCTGGACGGGGTGGTCCAGTCCGCCCCGGTGATCAAGGGGCGCATCGGCGGTGGCCGCGGGGTCATCGAGGGCCAGTTCACGGTCGAGCAGGCCAAGGACTTGGCGCTCGTCCTGCGCTCCGGAGCCCTGCCCGCTCCGCTGAAGGTGGTCAACAAGTACACCGTGGGGCCCACCCTGGGCGCCGACACCATCCAGGCCGGGTTCATGGCCGCGGTGGTGGGCACGCTCGCGGTGCTCGTGTACATCGGGTTCTACTACCGCGTCTCCGGGCTGATCGCGGACATGGCCCTTCTGTTCAACCTGCTGTTCCTTCTGGGGGCCCTGGCCTTCTTCCAGGCCACCCTCACCCTGCCGGGCATCGCCGGCATCGTGCTGACCATGGGCATGAGCGTGGACGCCAATGTCATCATCTTCGAGCGCATCCGCGAGGAACTGGCCATGGGCAAGACCGTGCGGGCGGCCGTGGACGGGGGCTACAAGCACGCCTTCTGGACCATCTTCGACAGCCACGTGACCAGCCTGATCACGGCGCTGGTCCTGTTCCAGTTCGGGACCGGCCCGATCAAGGGCTTCGCCGTCACCCTGTCGCTGGGCGTGTCCATCAGCCTCTTCACCGCCCTATTCGTGTCCAAGGCCGTGTTCGACGCCCGCCGTTCCGCCGACACCCTGAGCATCTGAGGTAGCTTCCATGTTCCGATTGATCCCGGAAAAGACCCGCTTCGACTTCGTGGGCCGCCGGTACCTGGGCTTCGCCCTTTCCGCCGCGCTGGTGCTGTCGGGCTTCTACGCGGTGGTCCTGCTCGCCACCGGCAGGGCCAAGCTGGGCGTGGACTTCGGCGGGGGGGCCAACTTCACGGTCATCCTCCGCCAGGCGGTCCCGGTGGACCGGCTGCGCCAGGCGCTGGGGGCCGACTTCAGGGGCGCCACCATCGAGCAGGTCGAGGGCGCCTCCACCTACTTCATGCGCATGCCCGTGGCGGACAACGCCGACGCGGACCGGCTCATGGACGAGGTCCGCGCCGCCGTGGCCAAGGGGCTCGCGCCCAACGCCGTGGCCGAGGGTTCGGTGGAGTTCGTCGGGCCGGTCGTGCAGCGCCAGCTCTGGCAGAAGGCGATCTGGGCGGTGGCGGTGTCGCTTCTGTGCATCCTCGTCTACATCGCGTTCCGCTTCGACTTCCGCTTCGGCGTGGGGGCGCTCATCGCCACCTTCCACGACGTCCTGGCGGTGCTGGGCATCATGGTCCTCACGGGGCACGAGTTTTCGCTGCTCGTGGTGACGGCCCTGCTCACGCTGGCGGGCTACTCCCTCACCGACACGGTCGTGGTCTTCGACCGCATCCGCGAGAACCTTCGGGCGCGCCGGACCGAGCCGATGGCGGTGGTGGTCAACGACTCCATCAACGAGACCCTTTCGCGGACCATCAACACCTCCATGGCCACCATGGTGACCGTGGTGGTGCTGTACTTCTTCGGCGGGCCGGTCGTCCACGCGTTTTCGCTGGCCCTGATCCTGGGGATCGTGGTGGGGACCTATTCCTCCATCTTCGTGGCCAGCCCCGTCGTGGTGGAATGGAACCTGCGCCGTCCGGCCAAGCGCTGAGCCCGGCTTCGGGGTCCGCGCGGGGAGGGCGGCGCCTCGCCGCCCTCCTGTCGTTTGGGGCCCTGGGTTTGGCTTGGGGATGCGGGGGGCGGGGGCCCGCGGTCCCGGCGGAGAGCTGGCGCATCGGCCTGGGCGCCCGGGCCATGGCCCTGTCGCCCGGGGGCGGCCTGCTGGCGGTCGCCTGCGCCCGCAGCAACGACGTGTGGCTGCTGTCCCTGCCCGACGGCGCGAAGGTGGCCCGCGTGGACACGGCGCCCCGGCCCCGGGCCGTGTATTTCGCCCCGGGGGGGCGCAGGGGCTTCTACGTCGCCGCTGGCTTGACCGGCGTCGCGCTGGTCGCCTCCAACGGATCCGGGCTCCTGGACGATTTCTCCCCGCCCCTTCCGATCCGCGCCTTCTCCGCCGATCCGGGCTCCGGGAACCTGCTGTGCGCCTTGGCCGGCCTGCCCTTGCTGGGCGTCTTCCGGGGATCCGACCTCCATCTGGACAGCGTCCTGGCGGTGGGGGGCGAGGTCCAGGCCGTGGGCCTCCTGGGCGGCGACGCCTGGGTGGCGACCCGCCGGGCCGGGGGCCTGGTGAAAGTCTCGGTGAAGCGCATGAGCGTGGTGGCCCAGGCCCTGGCGGGCCCGGACCCGGACGGACTGGCGCTGGACCGGCGCGCCGGGCTGGCCTATGTGCCCTGCTTCGGGGGGCAGCCCGCCGGGGACCTGCCCCGCCCCCCCTTCGACCTGGCGGACCTCAGCCCCACGGCGCTGCTGGAGACCGACGACCTTTTGGACGCGCCCGTCGATCCGGTCCCGGCGGGGGGCGGCGTGGCGGTCCTGCGCCTGCGGGACACCCGCCGGGTGGACTACCTGCCGGTCCCGGGCGGCCCCCTGGGCGCCGCGCTTTCGCCTTCGGGCCGGGAACTGGCCGTGGACTGCGCCGACGGGGTCCTCCGTGTCCTGGACCTGCGCGCGCGCGCCGTGCGCGCGGGCCTGCCCCTGGGGGGCAGGCCCGGGGCCATGCTGGCCCTCCCGGGTGGACGGCTGGCCGTGGCCCTCCAGGACCGGAAGGCGGTCGTGGTGGTCGACCCGGGCGGGGCTTGGAACTGAAACCCCGGCGCGGCTTGTGGAGCCGCGGGGGATGCTTTATGTTCGTGGGGCGGCACTTTTGAGGGGTGGCATGGTCAAGAACGCGTGGAATTTCATCGTCCCGGCGTGGGTGCTGGCCCTGGGACTGGGGATTGAGGCGCGCTTGGGCCACCCCTGGTTGGGGCCCCTGGCCGGGTTGGCCCTGCTCTTCAGCGCCTTCTGCGTCTGGTTCTTCCGCTGTCCGCGCCGCAGCGTGCCCACCGACCCCGAGGCCATCGTGTCCCCGGCCGATGGGCGGGTGATCGCGGTGGAGGAGGTCGACGACCCTTGGCTGGGCCGGGCCGTTGAGATCAGGGTCTTCCTCAACGTCTTCGACGTCCACGTCCAGCGCTCGCCCTTCACCACGCCGGCCCGGGTCGAGGACACCCGCTATTTCGCCGGGAAGTTCCTGGCCGCCTCGGTGCCCAAGGCGAGCCTGGAGAACGAACAGCACTGGTTCCGCATCGTTTCGGGGAACCGCCGGGCCGTGGTCAAGCAGATCGCCGGTTTGGTGGCCCGCCGCATCGTGCCCTGGGTCCGCCCCGGGGACGGGCTCGAGGGGGGCCAACTCATCGGCCTGATCCAGTTCGGCTCCCAGGTGGACCTGGGGCTGGAGCGGGGCGCCGAGATCCTGGCGAAGGTCGGCGACCGGGTGGTCGGAGGAGAGACCGTCCTGGCGCGGGTCAAGCCCGGAGCCCGCGCGCGCCGCCGCGGCGCGGAGGGTTGATGTCCGCGGGCCGGGGATCGCCGCTGGCTTGGCTGCCGAACGCGGTGACCTCCGGCAACCTGCTCCTTGGCTTTTTCTCCATCCTGGCGAGCCTGCGCGGCCTTCGGGCGGGGGCCGCCTCGGGCGATTTCGCCGTGGCCTGCTGGCTCATCCTTTGGGCCACGCTCGGCGACGTCCTCGACGGCAAGCTCGCCAAGCTCCTGCACGCGGGCTCCGAGTTCGGCATGTACCTGGACACCTTCGCCGACGCCGTGACCTTCGGCATGGCGCCGGCCGTGCTCCTCTATGCGGCCTTCCTGGCCCGTCCGGGGGGCTCCCCGTTCCAGGCGCTGGCCCCCCTGGCCTACTTCCTGGCGGCCTGCTTCCGCCTCGCCCGCTACAACGTGCAGACCCAGTCCGGGCCGCGCTTCGGGTTCGTCGGCGTGCCCACGCCCACCGCCGCCATCATCGCGGCCACGCTGTACCTCAGCGCCGCCCGCATCGCGGTCGCGCCGGAGGGCGTGGCGGCCCTGACCGCGCTGGTGGCGCTGAGCATGGTCAGCCCCTTCCGCTATCCCGCCCTCAAGGGCCTCAAGGGCCGCGAGATCGGCGTGGTCCTGGTCCTCCTGGCCGCCACGGTGGGGGGGGCCCTGCGCTGGGGCACGCCGCCCACCGTCTTCGTGCTGTTCACCACCTTCGCCCTGGGCTGGGGCCTTCTGTGGGTGCCCTCCCGGCACCTGTGGGTGCCCGGCGTCCGCCCCGGGGATTGAACCGCCCCCCTCCAAGGGAACCATGCCCACCATCGACGTCACCCTCCCCGACGGATCCCTCCGCGCCCTCGAGCGCGGTGCCACGCCCGCGGATTTGGCTGCCCTGATCGGGCCGCGCTTGGCCAAGGACGCCGTGGCCGCTCGGGTCGACGGGCGCCTGGTCGACCTGCGCGCGCCCCTGGAGGCCCCCTGCCGGGTGGAGCTGCTGACCTTCAAGGATCCCGACGCCGTGGGCATCCTGCGCCACAGCGCCGCCCACCTCCTGGCCGCGGCCGTGCGCGAACTCTATCCCGGGGCCAAGATCACCATAGGCCCGGCCATCGAGAACGGCTTCTACTACGATTTCGACCTGCCCCGGCCGGTCACGGAGGAGGACCTTCCGGCCATCGAGGAGCGCATGCGCCTCCTGGCGGCGCGCCGGGACGCCTTCACCCGCGCGGAGCTCCCCAAGGAGGAGGCCCTGGCCCGTTTCGAGGCCCAGGGGGAGGGCTACAAGGCCGAGATCATCCGGGGCCTGGAGGGGCCCACGGTGAGCTGCTACACCGTCGGGGGCTTCGAGGACCTCTGCCGCGGGCCCCACCTTCCCGACAGCGGGCGCGTGGGCGCCTTCAAGCTCCTGTCGGTGGCCGGGGCCTACTGGCGCGGAGACGAGCGCAACAAGATGCTCACCCGAATCTATGGGACGGCCTTCCCCACCCAGGCGGAGCTGGAGGCCCACCTCAAGCAGGTGGAGGAGGCCAAGCGCCGCGACCACCGGCGCCTGGGAAGGGAACTGGACCTCTTCAGCTTCCAGGAGGAGGCCGGGCCGGGCCTGGTGTACTGGCACCCCAAGGGCGCCATGGTGCGCAAGCTCATCGAGGACTTCTGGCGCGAGGAGCACGTCAAGGCCGGCTACGGCTTCGTGGTCTCGCCCCACATCGGGCGCGCCCACCTTTGGGAGACCAGCGGGCACCTGGAGAACTACCGCGAGAGCATGTACAGCCCCATGGACATCGACGGGCAGGACTACTACCTCAAGCCGATGAACTGCCCCTTCCACATCCTGATGTACCGCGACCGGCCGCGCAGCTACCGGGACCTGCCCCTGCGCATGGCCGAGCTCGGCACGGTGTACCGCTACGAGCGCAGCGGCACCCTCCACGGGCTCATGCGCGTGCGCGGCTTCACCCAGGACGATTCCCACATCTTCGTCTCCGAGGAATTGCTGGCCGAGGAGATCGCCCGGGTGGTGAAGTTCATCCGCCACATGCTCACCAGCTTCGGCTTCACCGAGTTCGAGGTCTTCGTCAGCACCCGGCCCAAGGAGGGGATCGGCGAGGCGCGGTGGTGGGAGCGGGCCACCGACGCGCTGAAGGGGGCCCTCGAGGCCGCCCAGTGGCCCTACGGGATCGACGAGGGGGGCGGGGCCTTCTACGGCCCCAAGATCGACTTCCGCATCAAGGACAGCATCGGAAGGACCTGGCAGTGCAGCACCCTGCAGGTCGATCCCAACCTCCCCGAGCGCTTCCGCCTGGAGTACACGGCCCGGGACGGCACGCGCCGCAGGCCGGTGATGCTGCACCGGGCGCTGTTGGGCTCCCTGGAGCGCTTCTTCGGCATCCTCATCGAACACTACGCCGGGGCCTTCCCGGTCTGGCTGGCCCCGGAACAGGTCCGGGTGCTCAGCATCACCGACGACGCCGGAGCGGCCGCGGAGGCGGTCCTGGCGCGCCTGCGCGCTGCGGGGCTGCGCGCCGAGGCCGACCTATCACCCGAGAAGATCGGGGCCAAGGTGCGCCTGGCGGCCCTGGAGAAGGTCCCCTATGTCTTGGCCTTGGGCCGTAAGGAGGCCGAAAGCGGCCAGGTGGCGGTGCGCAAACGCGGCACCAACGAGGTGGAGACCCAGTCCGTGGAGGCCTTCCTGGCCCGCATTCAGGGGGAGGTCGCGGCCAAATCCTAGGCCGGCGCCTTCCTTTATGAACATTTGCCGACGCAGGAAAAACGCTTCTAAATAAAGGGGAAACCATGGTTTCGCCTTTTTTTTCAACAGGGTTATGAACAAGCCCGCAAGGTGGGCCTGGGGCATCACTCTGGCCGGCCTCCTGGCCTCCGGGTGCGGGCTGTCCCAGCTCTCACCGGCCACGGATCGGGCGGCCGAAGCCCAGCTCCTTCCGGTGGCTTCGCCCGAGCCAAGCCCCGTGGCGCCCGCGCCCCGGCTGGACGCGGCGGCCCTGCGCGCGGATACCCGCTCCGGAGCGGGCCGTCCCGACCGGATCAGGGTCCGTCCCGGCGACACGCTTTGGGGTATCGCCGCGCGGCCCGAGATCTATGATTCCGGCTGGTGCTATCCCCTTCTCATCCACGCCAACGCGGCGCGGCTGCCCGATCCCGGGCATCCCCGCGCCGGCACGCTCCTGGTGGTGCCCCGTGACCTGCCCTGGAGCCGGGTGGAGGCCGCCGAGGAGGAAGCCATGACCGGGCAGCTGCTTCTGGGCCGGAGGGCCCGGCCGGCGCTCCCGAAGGGGAAGTCCGTCGACGCCCTTCCGGTCCCTCCGCCCCCCGCGGCACCCCCGCCCGCGCCGACCGCCGCCCCGGTTCCCACGGCTTTCCCGACCGCCATCCCGGATCCGGCGATGCCCCCCTCCCGGCCGGCCCCCTCCCGGGCCGCCTCCGGCGGCTTGGGCTCGGGCGGTTGGCTGCTCCTGGGCTTGGCCGTGGCCGCCCTGGCGGCTTTGGCCTGGATCCTGGGCCGGGGCTGAATCCGCGGATGGAGGGACTAGGCGGCCCTGTCCCGGCCGCCGCCTTTCTGTTATCGTACGGCCATGCCCGCCGCCCTTGACCCCGACCTGGGACAGCTCCTCGGACCCGAGGCCTACAGCACGGTCCCCCCCCTCGGGGAGATCCTCTCCCTGCTCGATCCGGCGCTTCCCGCGGCGGACCGGGATTTTCTGGCCCGGGCCTACGTCTTCGCCGAGAAGGCCCACGCCGACCAGCGGCGCGCCTCCGGCGCCCCCTACTTCAGCCATTGCGCCCACACCGCCCTGGGGTTGGCCCGCCTGGGCCTGGACACCGCCACGGTGGCCGCCGGATTGCTCCACGACGTCGTCGAGGACACCGGGGTCAAGGCCGAGGAATTGGCCCGGGAATTCAGCCCCGAGGTGGCCCAGCTTGTGGAGGGGGTCACCAAGATCAGCGTGCGCCTCAGCCCCAGCGGGGACGAGGCCAAGGCCGAGAACCTGCGCAAGATGCTGGTGGCCATGGCCAAGGACGTGCGCGTCCTGATCATCAAGCTGGCCGACCGCCTGCACAACATGCGCACCCTGGGCTACCTGGCCGAACCCAAGCGCCGCCGCATCGCCTCCGAGACCCTCGAAGTGTACGCCCAACTCGCCAACCGGCTGGGCATCCACCGTTGGAAGTGGGAGATGGAGGACCGCTGCATGGAGGTGCTCTATCCGGCGGAGTACGCGGAACTCTCCGCCCGGGTGGAGGCCGTCCAGGGGGACCGGGGCGCCCGGCTGGTCGAGGCCCGCGACCTCCTCAAGGGCAAGCTGGCGGAGGCGGGCATCGCCGCCGAGATCAGCGGCAGGACCAAGCACATCTGGAGCATCTACCAGAAGATCCTGGTGAGCCACAAGCGCTTCGAGGAGCTTTACGACCTGGTGGCGATGCGGGTGATCACGGCGTCGATCCCGGACTGCTACGCCTCCATGGGGGTGGTCCATTCGCTTTGGACGCCGCTTCCGGGGCGGGTCAAGGACTACATCGCCATCCCCAAGAGCAACATGTACCAGAGCCTGCACACCACGGTGCTGGGGCCTGCCGGCCTGCCGCTGGAGATCCAGGTGCGCACCGAGGACATGCACCGCGTGGCCGAGCGGGGCATCGCCGCGCACTGGAGCTACAAGACGCGCGTCCCCGGGGCGGTGGCCGACCTGCCGTTCCTCAAGAACGTGGTGGAGTGGCTGCGCGAGAGCCGGGACGCGCGCGAGTTCGTCGAGAACCTGAAGATCGACCTCTACGACGACGAGGTCTTCATTTTCACCCCCAAAGGGGAGGTGAAGATGCTCCCCAAGGGGGCCACGGTGATCGACTTCGCCTACGCGGTCCACTCCAGCGTGGGCGACCAGTGCTATGGGGCCGTGGTCAACGGCAAGATGGCGCCCCTGCGCCACGAACTCGCCTCGGGCGACATCGTCCGCGTCCTGACCAGCCCCCAGCACCACCCCAACAAGGACTGGCTCCTCTACGCCCGGACGGGCCGGGCCAAGGCCCGCATCCGCAGGGCCCTCAAACATTTCGAGCGCGAAGCCGACGCCCGCAACGGCCGGGAATCCCTGGAGCGCCTTCTGCGGCGCGAGGGCGTGCGCCTCGACCTGGACCACGACCCCGGCGTGGCCGAGGCCGCCCATCATTTCGGCCAGGGTTCGGTGGAGGACCTCCTCGCCGCCTTGGGGGCCCACGAGGTCGAGCCGCGGGCCGTGCTGGAGCGGCTGCGCCCCGCGCCCGCCGGGGCCCCGCACCCCGCGTCCCAGGCGCCGCCCCCGGCGCCCCGGGCCCCCCGCACCGCCGATCCTGCGACCGTCGAGCGCGGCGTGGAGGTCAAGGGCCTTTCCGGCATGGTCGTGTCCTTCGCCCGGTGCTGCGCCCCGGTAAGCGGGGACCCCATCATCGGTTACGTCACGGTGGGCCGCGGGGTGAGCGTCCACCGCTCCGACTGCGTCAACGTTTCGGACCTGCTGCGCAAGAGCGAGCGCCTGGTGGAGGTGCGCTGGGCCGGCGGGGAGGCGGATTCGCGCCCCGTGGACCTGGAGGTGGCCGCCTGGGACCGTCCCAACCTGATGGCGGAGATGCTGGTGAGCATCGCCCGGACCACCTCGGCCCAGGGGGGATCCACCCTGCTTTCGGCCGCCTCGGCGTCCTCCCTGGAGGGCGGCCTGGCCCAAGCCCGCTTCACGGTGTCCATCCGGGACCTGGAGCACCTCAAGCGGCTGATGTTGAACCTGTACCAGGTGGAGGGCGTCACCTCGGTGAAGCGCCTCAACCGTCGTGTCCGCCCCCGCGCGGCGCGGACGCGCGGGGGCGCGGACGTCCCGACCCCGGGGCGGGATCCCTCGGATTCGGCCTGACGCGGGCATAAGGAGGAGGAATGGCGAGGGAAACGGTGGTCAGCCCCGGGGTCTACCCTCCCGTGGGGCCGTATTCGCAGGCGGTCAAGGTGGGACCGCTCCTGTTCGTGTCGGGGCTGCTCCCGCTGGAGCCCACGGGGACGCGGGTGAAGGGGGGCGCGACCAAGGAGGCCGAGCGGGTCCTGGAGAACCTCAAGGGCGTGCTTGAGGCCGCCGGGGCCAAGCTTGAGCACGTGGTCCGCACCACCGTCTACCTGGTCGACCTGGACGACTTCAAGTACGTGAACCAAGTGTACGAACGCTACTTCCCGGCGGCACCGCCCGCGCGCACCACGGTGCAGGTCTCCAAATTGCCCCGCGACGTTCGGCTCGAGATCGACGCCATCGCGGTCGTCGCCTAGGACGAGGGGCCGGAAGGCCGCCGGGCCTCCTGGGCCTCCTGTTTGATCGCCTGGAACACCGCCCAGCCCTCGCGGATCCCGAAGCTCAAGGCCAGGAAGCGGGTCAGCCTGCCGGCAAATAGCGAGACCAGGACCAGGGTCCAACGGTCGGTGGCGAGCCCCGCCATGACCACGGGGGGCCAGCTCCCGCCCGGGAGGATGGACCCCAGGGCCAGGGAGAAAAGGCCCCAGCGTTTGAAGAAGCCGCGGGCGCTTTGCCAGCGCGGCAGGTCCAAGCCGGAGTGGGCGATGTGCTCCAGGATGTGGGTGCCGAAATGGCGCACCAGAAGGTACAGCAAGAAGGAACCCAGGGTGCTGCCCACCGCCGAGACCACGGCGATGCGCTTCCACCGGGAGGGGTTGGAGAGCACGGAAAGCGCCACCACCAGGTCCCCGGGGAGGACCACCACCAGCGCGTCGAAGCCCACCAGCGTCGCCAGGACCAGGGGGTACCACCAGGCGTGCTGGCTGGACTCGGAGAAGCGCGCCCACACCGCGTGGCCCTGGCGCACCAGGGCCACCACGGCGTGCGCGATCCGGCCCCAGAAGGAACGTTCCCTGGGGCTGAGGTGGGTGGGTTCACGGGATGGGGAAGGGACGGGCGTCGTCGCCGGATGAGCCGAGCGGGGGAAGGTGGAACGATGACGGGAGACTTTAACAGAGCCGGGCGGTCGGGGCAACCCGCCGGGGAACCGGATCCCTCCCGGTTGCTGAAGCCCCTGGAACTCGAGCGCAGGAAGGGCTTCCGCGACGACGCCGTCTCCGGGGGGCTGGAGCCCTTCGTGGCGCGCTGGGCCCCTCCGTGGGCCCCCTTGTTCCTGGACTACGCGCGGATGGCGCCGGAGGGGCGTAAAGCCGCGGTCCTGGAGGTCCTGGGAAAGCTAAGGGCCGCGGGGGATCCCGGGACTCCGGCGGCCCTTAGCCCCCGGGGGAGCGCAGCCCCGGCCGTCCCATCGGCCGGGCGCGACGCGGCGGAGGCCCCTCCCCCACGCCCGGGGGATCCGGTGACGCGCTTGGCCGCCTTGGGCCCCCGAAGGGCCGAGGCCCTGGCCGGGCTCGGCATCCGCAGCGTCGGG
>DAIDJD010000174.1 GCA_027451505.1 candidate division FCPU426 bacterium | reverse complement strand
TGGGCAGCCCCCTGGTGCTGGGCCTGGGGCAGGGAAGCACCTACGTCGCCTCGGACGTCCCGGCCCTTCTGGAGCACACCCGCGACGTGGTCTACCTCGACGACGGCGAGGTGGCCGAGATCACCTCGGCGGGCCCCCGCGTCACCGGCCTGGACGGCTCGCCCCGGACCAAGCCCGTCCGGCGCGTCACCTGGGACCCCATCCAGGCCGAGAAAAACGGCTTCAAGCACTTCATGCTCAAGGAGATCCACGAGCAGCCCCGGGTGATCGAGGACACCCTGCGCGGCCGCATCGCCAAGTCCGAGGGCGACGTGACCCTCGACGAGGGGCTGGAACCGTCCATGGCGCGGGACGTCGACCGCGTGGTCTTCGCCGCCTGCGGCACGAGCTGGCACGCCGCCCTGGTGGCCAAGTTCCTGGTGGAGTCCCTGGCCGGCGTCCCGGTCGAGGTCGACTACGCCAGCGAATTCCGCTACCGCGACCCCCTGGTGGGCCCCCGAACCCTGGTGGTGGGCGTCTCCCAGAGCGGGGAGACCGCCGACACCCTGGCGGCCCTGCGCCTGGCCGCCTCCAAGGGCGCCCCGGTCGTGGCCGTCTGCAACGTCGTGGGCGCCACCATGACCCGCGAGGCCCGCGCCACGCTCTACACCCACGCCGGGCCCGAGATTGGGGTGGCCAGCACCAAGGCCTTCACCGCCCAGCTCGCGGCCCTGGCCCTTTTGGCCGTCTGGCTGGGGCGCCGCCGCGGCAGCCTGCCCGAGGCGCGCGCCCGGGAGCTCCTCGACCACCTGCGCGCCATCCCCGGCAAGGTCGAGCGCTGCCTCAAGTCCGACGACGCCATCGCGGCGCTGGCGGCCCACTTCACCGGGGCCCACGACCTGCTCTACCTGGGCCGGGGGCCCAACTACCCCGTGGCCCTGGAGGGGGCCCTCAAGCTCAAGGAGATCTCCTACATCCACGCCGAGGGCTACCCCGCCGGCGAGATGAAGCACGGCCCCATCGCCCTCATCGACGAGAACCTCCCGGTCGTGGCCGTGGCCTTGGCCGGGCGCTCCTTCGAGAAGACCCTCTCCAACATCGAGGAGGCCCGCGCCCGCGGGGCCCGGGTGGTGGCCGTGGCCACGGAAGGGGAGCGCCGCCTGGAGGGCCGGGCCGAGGCCGTCCTGGAGGTCCCCGCCACCGAGGAACTGCTCAGCCCCCTTCTGGCGGTCATCCCGCTGCAGTTGTTCGCCTACCACATGGCCGTGCGCCGGGGCTGCGACGTGGACCAGCCCCGCAACCTGGCGAAAAGCGTGACCGTGGAATGAGGCGCGCCCCGCGCGGATCGGCACCGGCGGCGGCCCTGGCCCTGGCGGGCTTGGCCCTGGCCGCGGCGCCCGGGCCCTTGGGCGCCACCGTGGCCCGGGACCTGGGCCTGGGCGCGGCCTCGGCCTTCACCGTGGACGACTCCTCCTACGCCCAGTTCCCCCAGGTCGTGAACGACTGCAAGGGCCTGGCCGTGCTCAACGTCGGGGGCCAGTCCGCGGGGGTGGATCCCCGCTACGGCGGCCTGGACGGCTCCGCCCCCGGGCTGGCCCCGGTGCCGGGCGCCTGGGCCGGCGCCGATATCCCCATGGGTTCCGGGGCCCTGGGCGTCTGGTTCGGCCGCCCGGACACGGACTTCGCCGCGCTCTATTCCGAGGCGCGCCTGACCCCCGCCGGGCTCAACCCCGCCTTCCTCTCCGGGATGCGCGCCCTTCCGGGCTTCTCCGGATTGGGCGCGGACTCCACCCCAGCGGACCTCTACCGCGCCCAGGCCCCGGCCGCGCGCGTGGACCTGATCTACGCTTTCCCGTGGGGGCGGCGCATGACCCTGGCCCTGGGGATCAACCGGGCCGAGTCCGACGAGAGCCTCGACGAGGGCCCGGCCGGGTCGGCCTCCTTCCAGGCCCAAAACCTGGGCTTGAGCCTGGGCCTGGACGTGCGCGGCCTTTGGATCGCGAAGCTGCTTCAGGTCGGGCTCCAGCTCAACGACGAGAACCTGGCGGCCGCGGCCACGGGCGCCTCCGACCAGCACTACGACGCCGACGCCTCCGGGGCGGCCCTTCGCCTGGGCGCGGACCTGCCCGGGCCGGGGGCGGCCTTCGGGCGCCTGGAGGCCGGAATGCGGGTCGACGGCCTCTCCGGCCAAGCCCTGGATGGGTTGGCCGCCGCGGGTTCCGAGAGCGGGTCCATGGGCGTCTACAACCTGGGCTACGCCCTGGGGACCTCCCAGGACCGGGGCATGGCCCTCGCCGGGCTCATGCTCTACGGCGACTTCGGGGGCGACTCGGTTTCCGGGACCGTCGCCGACACCTATTCCGCGGCCAGCCTGGAGTTCTCGGCCGCCGGCGAGTTCAAGCTCTGCGAATGGCTCACGGCCCGGGGCGGTTTCAGCGGCTCCCTGGCCTCGGCGGGGAGCCTCGACCAGACCCCCGGCCCCTCGGCCCTCTACCCTTCCTATTCCGCCTCCCAGCCCTCCCTGGCCGGGCCCGCGGGGGCCGCCGTGTCCCCGGCCGGCGCGGCCCAGGTTTCCCTGGGCCTGGGGCTGGACCTGGGGGACCTGACCGTGGACGGCTATGTGGCCCAGAACCTGGTGGCCCCGGGCGTGCGCCTGGTGCCGGGGGTGGGGGCCTCCCTCTTCGGCGGGGCCTCGGCGGCGTGGCGGTGGGAATAGCGGCGGTTACTTTTTTGTAAGTCCTTGCCTGGGGGCCCCCCAGGCCCCATAATCCCGGCTTATGTCCAACGACAAGGAAGCGCGCAAGGTCGCGGAGCTTTCCGCCCTCTATGAGGTCTCCCGCACGCTGGGCTCGAGCCTGGACGTGAAGGAGACCTCGCAGAAGGCCTTCCTCATCCTCCACAAGCTCCTGGGCCTCAACCGCGGCACGCTTGTGCTGCGCGACGACGACGGGGACGGCTTCTCCATCTGGGCCGCCTACGGGCTCACGCCCTCCGAGATCGGCCGCGGCCGCTACCGCGCCGGGGAGGGCGTCACCGGCCGCGTCATCGAGACGGGCCAGCCCATGGTCGTGCCCGACATCGGCAAGGAGCCCCTCTTCCTCAACCGCACCCAGGCGCGCACGGCCCTGGCCTCGGGCGCGGTGGCCTTCCTGAGCGTGCCGGTCAAGGTGCAGGGCGAGGTCCTGGGCGCCCTTTCCGTCGACCGCATCTTCGCCGATGAGGGCGGGCACGAGGGCGACATCCGCTTCCTCACCGTGCTGGCCTCCCTCATCGGCCAGGCCGTCAAGCTGGCCCGCTCCGTGGAGCAGGGGCGGCGGGCCCTGGTCCAGGAGAAGGAGCGCCTCGTCGGCGAGGTCAAGGGCCGCTACCGCATCGACAACCTCGTGGGCGGCTCGCGCAAGATGCAGGAGGTCTACGCCACGGTCGAGCGCGTGGCGCCCACCCGCTCCACCGTGCTCATCCGCGGGGAGAGCGGCACGGGCAAGGAGCTCGTCGCCCGGGCCCTCCACTACAACAGCCCCCGCGCCGACCGGCCCTTCATCCGGGTGAGCTGCGCGGCCCTGCCGCTGACGCTGCTGGAGAGCGAGCTCTTCGGCCACGAGCGCGGCGCCTACACCGGCGCCACCGAGCTGCGGCGCGGGCGCTTCGAGCTGGCCGACACCGGCACCCTCTTCCTCGACGAGATCGGGGAGCTCGAGCCCGCCACCCAGGTCAAGCTGCTGCGCGTGCTGCAGGAGCGCCGCTTCGAGCGCCTGGGGGGCTCCCGCACCCTGGCCGTGGACGTGCGGCTGGTGGCGGCGACCAACCGCGACCTGGAGAAGGCCGTGGCCGAGGGCGCCTTCCGCGAGGACCTCTACTACCGCCTCAACGTCATCCCCATCTTCCTGCCGCCCCTTAGGGAGCGCGAGGGCGACGTGCCCCAGCTCCTGGAGCACTTCCTCAAGCGCTTCAACGCCGAGCACGGCAAGGATGTCGCCTTCACCAACGCGGCCCTGCGCCGCCTTCTGCGCTACCCCTGGCCCGGCAACGTGCGCGAGCTGGAGAACACCGTGGAGCGCGTGGTGGTCCTGTCCCGCGGCCCGCTGGTCGAGGAGGACGACCTGCCCCTGGCCGTGCGCTCGGACCTGCCGGTCTCCGTGTCCATCCACGCGCCCCTGCCCGCAAGCGAGGCCGCTCGCCCCGCCCGCGCCCTCCCCGGGCCCCCGCCGTCCGGGGGCGTCGGCGAAGGCGGGCGTGGGGAGGGCCCCGACAGCCTGCCCGAGACCGTGCGGGGCATCGAGAAGGACCGCATCGTGCGCACCCTCCAGGACTGCGGCGGGGTCCAGACCCGGGCCGCCCAGGCCTTAGGGCTGACCGTGCGCCAACTCGGCTACAAGCTGAAGAAGTACGGCATCCGCCTGCGCGTGCCGCAGGTTTAGGGGCCGGCGTTGGAGTTCCGTGTCACCGCCGGGGGCGCCTCCGGCCCCCGAGCCGGCGTGCTCACCCTGGCCCACGGCCCCGTGGAAACCCCGGCCTTCATGCCGGTGGGCACCCAGGCCACGGTGAAGGGCCTCTCCCCGGCCGAGCTCAAGGAGGCCGGCGCGGGCGTGGTCCTGGCCAACACCTTCCACCTCTACCTGCGCCCCGGCGCCGAAGTGGTCCGCTCGCTGGGCGGGCTCCACGCCTTCATGGGCTGGGACGGCAACCTGCTCACCGACAGCGGCGGCTTCCAGGTCTTCTCGCTGAGCGCCCTGCGCACGGTCGACGACGGCGGGGTCGACTTCCGCAGCCCCTACGACGGCTCCCGCCACCGCTTCACCCCCGAGGGGGCCATGGCCACCCAGGCGGCCCTGGGGGCGGACGTGGTCATGGCCTTCGACGAATGCGCGCCCCACGACTGCGGGCGCGACTACGCCGCGCGGGCCTCGGACCGGACCACGGCCTGGGCCGCGCGCTGCCGCGACTGGTGGCGGGAGCACGTCGATCCCGCCCGCCAGGCCCTCTTCGGCATCGTCCAGGGGGGGGTGCACCCCGACCTCAGGCGGCGTTCGGCCGCCGAGATCCGCTCCCTGGGGCTGCCCGGCCACGCCATCGGCGGGCTCTCGGTGGGGGAGTCCCACGCCCAGCAGTGGGAGATGCTCGACCTGCTCGATTCGGAGCTGCCGCGGGACAAGCCCCGCTACCTCATGGGCGTGGGCACGCCGGAGGAGCTTTGGGAGGGCGTGGCCCGCGGCGTGGACCTCTTCGACTGCGTCTTCCCCACGCGCGTGGCGCGCAACGGCACCCTGTTCACCTCCACCGGGCGCCTGAACCTGCGCAACGCCCGCTACCGCGACGACCCCGCCCCGATCGAGGCGGGCTGCCCCTGCGGGGCCTGCCGCGCGGGCTTCAGCCGGGCCTACCTGCGCCACCTGCTCCTGGCCGACGAACTCCTGGGCCTGCGGCTGAATTCTTTACATAATGTGGTGCATATGCTAGCGTTGGCCAGAGGGATCAGGAAAAGCATTGAAAATGGCCGTTTTTTCGAGGAACGGCGCGCCTTCCGCCTGGCCCAGGCCCTTCCGGAGTCGGAGCGGCCTTAAATTCCCATAAGGAGTCCCATGTCCCTGCTTTACGCCGACACCCCCGCCGCCGCGGCCGCCGCTCCCGAACCGGTCTCGCCCGTGGCGGCCCTGCTCCATTCGCCCCTGCCGCTGATGGTCATCATCTTCGGCCTGTTCTGGTGGCTGCTCATCCGCCCCCAGCAGAAGCAGCAGAAGGAGCGTGAGGCCCAGCTCAAGGCCCTCAAGGAGGGCGACAAGGTCATCATGGTCAGCGGGGTCCACGCCACCGTCGCCAAGGTCGAGGACGACGTGCTCAGCCTGCGCATCGCCGAAGGCGTCGTGGTCCGGGCCCAGCGCACCGCGGTGGACCGCAAGGCCGCGGCCTAGGCGCTCCCCGTGGACGGGGAGCGCCGGGCCCTTTCCGTATCCGAGATCACCCGGGCGGTGAAGGGGCGCTTGGAGGGCGGCTTCCCGGACGTGTGGGTGGAGGGGCAGGTCACCAACTACCGCGGGGCCAACGCCTCCGGGCACCGCTACTTCACCCTCAAGGACGAGGGGGCCTGCCTGGACGCGGTGCTCTTCCGCTTCTCCGCCGCCCGGGGCCTGGCCTTCGAGCTCGAGGAGGGCCAGCAGGTCCTGGCCCAGGGCCGCGTCTCGGTCTACGAGCCCCGCGGTCGCTACCAGCTCCTTTGCGAACGCGTCGAACTCAAGGGCGTGGGCGCGCTGCAGGCGGCCTTCGAGCAGCTCAAGCGGCGCCTGCGCGACGAGGGCCTCTTCGAGGCCGGTCGCAAGCGGCCCCTGCCGGCCTTCCCCAGGCGGGTGGCCGTGGTCACCTCGCCCACCGGGGCCGTGATCCGGGACATCCTCACGGTCACGGGGCGGCGCTGCCCCTGGGTGGACCTGGTGGTGGTGCCGGTGCGGGTTCAGGGGGAGGGCGCCAAGGAGGACATCGTCGCGGCCCTGGGGGCCGTCGGCGCGGGAGGCGCGGGGGCCGTGGACTTGGTGGTGCTGGCCCGCGGCGGGGGCTCCCTCGAGGACCTGTGGGCCTTCAACGAGGAGGCCGTGGCCCGCGCCATCGCCGCCTGCCCCGTGCCCGTGCTCTCGGCCGTGGGCCACGAGACCGACACCACCATCGCCGACTTCGTGGCGGACCGGCGCGCGCCCACCCCCAGCGCCGCCGCGGAGATCCTGAGCCCCTCGGCCGAGGAGATCTCGGCCCGGGTCGGGGCCCTTCTGCGGGCCCTGCGCGGGAGTTTGGAGTCCGACCTCGCGGCCGTGCGGAGCCACCTGGATTCCTTGGCCCACCGCCTGGAGCGGGTCAGCCCGCGCTTCCGCCTGGAACAGGGGGCCCTGCGCCTGGACGAGCTGCGGCGGCGTCTGGCCGCCTCGGCCCGGCGCTCCTCGGCCCGGGCGCGGGAAAACCTGGCCGCGTTGGCGGCCCGGCTCCACGGGCTCTCGCCCCTGGCCATCCTGGGCCGCGGCTACGCCGCTGTCTTCGGGGCCGACGGGGCGCTGCTGCGCTCCTCGGCCGGGGTGGAACCGGGGGCGCGCCTGCGCGTCCTGCTGGGAGAGGGGTCTTTGGACGCCGCCGTCACGGCGGCCCACCGGGAGCGGACCTGACCATGGCAGAAACGCCGAAGTTCGAGGAGGGGCTTGCCGAGCTGGAGAAGCTGGTCACCGAGATGGAGGCCGGCGAGCTCGGATTGGATGAGGCCCTCAAGCGCTTCGAGAAGGGCGTCCAATTGGCGGGGCGCCTGCAGAAGGCCCTGGAGGACACCCACCGCAAGGTGGAGCAACTGAGCCTGGAGGGCGCCCCCGACGCCGCCCCGGAAGGGGAAGCCGGGGGTCCGGGCGGGGAAGGGGAGGACGCGGCCCCGGCCCCCGCCGCCAAACGCTCCCGCGGCGCCAAGGGCGCCTCCGCGGGCCCCACCCTTTTCTGACGTGCCCGGCGCCGCGCATTTCCCCGCCGCCGCGCCGCTGGCCCTGGCCCTGGCCCTCGCGGTCGGGGCGGGCCCGGCCCTGGCGGCCGATGCGTCCTCCCGGCCTTCCGGGGCCCCCGGCGCGGTGGTGCCGGCGAAGCCATCGCGCCGGGCGCCCAGCCGGGCCGACCGCGACCGGGCCCGCGCGGCCCTGGAGGAGGGCGTGGTGGCCCTCGAGCATGGCCATCCCGGCCGGGCCCTGGATCCGCTGAGGCGGGCCGTGGTGCTGGCGCCCGACGCCGAGAATCTGCGCGACCTGGGCCGGGCCTACGAGGCGCTGGGCCTGGTCTTCAAGGCCGAGTGGGCCTACCGCCGCTGCCTTTCTTACGCCGATTCATCCTGGGTGCGATCCCGGCTGGCCGTCCTTAAGGCCGAGGAGCCGGCGGCTTTGCGCCGCGCGAGGCGCGGGGCGCGCCCCAACCCCAAGGCCCACCCCTAGGAGCCCTCAAGCGTGGAGACCATCGCGTCGGTGTTGTGGGGCTGGGTCGTCCACCCGGTGACCTGGGTGACGGCCGTGGCTTGGCTGTGCGCCGACTTCCTCAAGGTGCTCATCCTGAAGCTGCGCTACGGCGTGACGGATTGGCGCCGGGCCTTCGGCACCGGGGGAATGCCCAGTTCCCACGCCGCCTTCATCTCGGCCCTGGCCACCTGCATCGCCCTGACCGAGGGGCTGCGCAGCCCCATCTTCGGGCTGGCCCTGGGCATGGCCATCCTCACCAGCGTCGACGCAGCTGGCCTGCGCCGCTCGGCCGGCCTGCAGGCCGAGGTCCTCAACCAGATCGTGGAGGACCTCTACAAGGGCCGCAAGGTCAAGCCGCCCCGGGTCAAGGAGACCCTCGGCCACACGCCCCTGGAGGTCCTGGCCGGGGCGGCCCTGGGCTTCCTGGTCGCCTACCTGATCTTCCCGGGGCCGCGC
Organism: candidate division FCPU426 bacterium; assembly: GCA_027451505.1. Lineage (GTDB taxonomy): Bacteria > Oederibacteriota > JAJYGY01 > JAJYGY01 > DAIDJD01 > DAIDJD01. The sequence goes on along the minus strand of DAIDJD010000174.1, from coordinate 4,329 downwards.
CCGCTGCTTTAGGCGGGGTCCGCTCCGGGACGGGCAAGGCCGGAGGATCCATGAAGACTTACCAAGGCGTCGTGGTCCACGAGACCCTCGCCGAGATCGTCGATCCCGGGCACACCTGCCTGGTCGCCTGGGACGTGCAGCAGGTGCTGACGGCCCGGGTCTTCGACCCCGGCTACGTCGCCCGCTTGGGGGCCTTTATCCGGGCCTTGCGCGGGCGCGTCCCGGTCCTGTTCACCCTCATCACCACGCCGCCGGCGGCCTTCCAGAGCCCTTGGAGCCTGCATTCCCGGATGCGGCGCATGGGCGTGGACGACCCGTCCAAGCTCCCGCCCTTTCCGGCCCCCGGCTCGCCCGAGGCCGGGTTCCCCGCGGAACTGGCCCCGGAGGAGGGGGACTGGCTGGTCCCGAAGACCACGCCCAGCCTCTTCGTGGGGACGCCCGTGGAGGCCGCCCTGCGCGCCCGCGGCGTCCGGACCCTGCTGTTCACGGGCATCGCCACCGAGATCGGAGTCGAGACCTCGGTCCGCCACGCCGCGGCCCTGGGTTTCTATCCCGTGGTGGTCCGCGACGGGGTCTGCTCCATGGACCGGGGGCGCCACGAGCGCTCCCTCGAGGCCATGCAGCACCAGGCCATCGTGGCCGACGCCGCCGAGATCCTGTCCGCCCTCAGTCCAGCGCCTCGGGCGTGAGGGCGATGTTCTTCTCGCCGGCGGCCTTGCGTTCGTTGTATTTGCGGACCCAGTCCTCCCACTGCTTGCCCGCGGCGCAGTCCCGGCCCGTGAACTCGATGCGCGCGATGTCGGCGTAGCGCAGGACGCGCTTCTCGGGCGAGTCGGGGGCGAAGTACCGCACCACGGAGTCCTCCAGCCCCCGTCCGGCCCTGCGGTCGAAGATGTAGGCCTCCACCCGTTCCCCGCCCTTGAGCGTCAGGGTCACGTCCCCGCGGTAGTCCAGGGCCGCGTCCAGGGCCCGGCGCAACTCCTCCTCGCCGGCCAGTTCCGGCACCCAGCCCCGCAGGTCCCGGCGCTCGGCCCCGGGGGCCACCTCCAGCGCCTCGATCTCGGCTCGGCTGTACTTGTGGGACTCGCTCATGCCGCCTCCCCGGCCGGCTCCGCGGCGTCGGCGGACCGGGGCGGAGCCTCCTCCAGGAGCTTGAGGGCCTCGGGGTCGCGGTAGCGCCGGAAGGTCCCCTTGACCAGGTCGATGAAGGAGGACGCCGAGCCGAAGCCGTCGACCACCGCGGTGGCCTCGTAGCCGCAGCTGACCATGCAGTTGGCGCACTTGGGGTTCCCGCTGCCGACCCCGTACTCCTCCCAGGCCGTGGTCTCCAGCAGCTCGCGGTAGCTGTCGGCGTAGCCCTCCTGCAGCAGGTAGCAGGGCTTCTGCCAGCCGAAGACGTTGTAGGCGGGCATGCCCCAGGGCGTGCAGTCGTAGTCGCGCCGGCCCATGAGGAACTCCAGGAACAGCGGGGACATGTTGAACTTCCAGGAGGCCTTGCGGTTGGAGAGGGCGGCCTTGAACAGGCGCCGCGACCGCGCCCGGCCCATGAAGTGCTCCTGGTCCGGGGCCTTGTCGTAGCTGTAGCCGGGCGAGAGCACGATGCCCTCCACGCCGTAGGCCATGACCTCGTCGAAGAAGGACCGCACGCTGTTGGGGTCGGCCCCGTCGAAGAAGGTGGCGTTGGTGGTCACGCGGAATCCCGCGGCCACGGCGGCCTTGATCGCGTCGACGGCGATGTCGTAGCCGCCCTCCCGGCACACCGAGAAGTCGTGGTGCTCGCGCTGGCCGTCGAGGTGCACCGAGAAGGTCAGGTACTTCGAGGGGGTGAACTCGTGCAGGCGGCGCTTCAGCTCCAGGGCGTTCGTGCACAGGTAGATGTACTTGCGCCGCGCCACCAGCCCGTTGACGATCTCCACGATCTGCGGGTGCAGGAGGGGCTCGCCGCCGGGGATGGAGACCATGGGCGCGCCGCACTCGTCGACGGCCTGGAAGCACTCCTCGGGGGTGAGCTGCTTCTTGAGGATGTGGGGCGGGTACTGGATCTTGCCGCACCCGGCGCAGGCCAGGTTGCAGCGGAAGAGGGGCTCCAGCATCAGCACCAGCGGGTAGCGCTTCTCGCCCTTGAGGCGCTTTCCGAGGACGTAGGTGGACACCGTCCACATTTGGGAGAGCGGGACTGCCATGGGATCTCCGATCCGGACGCCGTCAGCTCGCGGCGTCCCGGTAGCCGGCCAGGGCCAGCAAGGGGAAGGTGACTCGGTACATGGTGTAGGCCAGGTAGAAGACCTTGGGGAAGCCGGTGCCCGTGATGACGCTCTCGCGCGCGAACCCGCTTCCGATGGACTCGTCCCAGCCGCCGTCGGGGAGCTGGCGTTCCAGAAGCCAAGCCAGACCCTTGCGGGCCTCCAGCCGGCCGGCCTGGCCCGCGGCCAGCAGCCCCAGGAGCGCCCAGGCGGTCTGGGAGGGGGTGCTCAGGCCCCGTCCGCGCAGGGAGGGGTCGTCGTAGCTGCCGCAGGTCTCGCCCCAGCCCCCGTCCGGGTTCTGGGCCCCGGCCAGCCAGTCCGCGGCCCGGCGCAGGCGCGGGTCCGCGGGGTCGAAGCCGACGGCACGCAGGCCCCTGAGGGCCAGGAAGGTGCCGTAGATGTAGTTCACGCCCCAGCGCCCGAACCAGCTCCCGTCGGCTTCCTGCTCCTTCAGCAGGAAGGCCACGGCCCGCTCCACCCTGCGGTCGGAGCGGTCGAACCCGAAGGCCGCCAGGGTCTCCAGCATGCGCCCGGTGATGTCGGCCGTGGGCGGGTCGAGCATGGCGTTGTGGTCGGCGAAGGGGATGTACTGGAAGATCATCTTCGTGTTGTCCTTGTCGAAGCTCCCCCAGCCCCCGGCCGTGCACTGCATGCCGAACTCCCAGGCCAGGGCCCGGCGGATGGCCTCCTTCTGGCGGCCCGCCACGGGGTCCCCGGCCTTGCGCAGCGCCAGCAGCACCTGGGCCGTGTCGTCGGTGTCGGGGTAGAACTCGTTGGCGTATTCGAAGTACCAGCCCCCCGGCTCCACCCCGCGCACCTTGTCGGCCCAGTCGCCCTTGTGCCGCACCTCCTTGGACAGCAGCCATTCGGCCGCCCGCGCCATGCGCGGGTCGTCCGGGGGCACGCCGGCCTCGCCCAGGGCGAACACCGCCTGGGCCGTGTCCCACACCGGCGAGACGCAGGGCTGCATGCGGAAGGTGGCTTCGCCGTCGGGGCCGGCGGGCTTCTCGATGCCGAGCTTCTCGAACTCGAGGCGGGCCCGCCGGACCCGGGGATCGTCCTCGGAGTACCCCAGGCAGCGCAGGGCCAGGATGGCGTTGAGCATGGCCGGGTAGATGGCCCCCAGGCCGTCGGTCATCTCCAGGCGTTCCAGGATCCAGCGTTCGGCGCGCCGCAGCGCCAGCGCCCGCAGGGGCCTCAGGTGCACCGCCTCGAACCAGTGGGTCAGGCGGTCCAGCACGATGAAGAAGTTGCGCCAGGACAGCAGCCGCGTCCGGTCGCGCCGCAGGCGCAGGATGGCGTGTTCGCGCCCGCCCACGAACAGCTCGTCGATGCCCCGCTCCTTGGGGATCTTCTTGAAGGGCTTCTTGGCGTAGATGACCGCCAAGGGGACCAGGATGGAGCGCGACCACGCCGAGATCTCGCTGAGGTTGAAGTAGAACCAGCGGGGGAAAAGCGTGATCTCGGGCGGGATGGCGGGCGCGGCGTCGTAGGCGTACTCGCCCAGGGCGCAGAGGTAGATCTTGGTGAAGGTGTTCGCCGCCACCACCCCGCCGTGGGCCAGCACCCATTCCCGGCACCGCGCCAGGCGCGGGTCCTCGGCGGGCACCCCCAGGAGCTTGGCCGCGGAGTAGCACTTCACCGACAGCGAGAGGTTCCCGGGCCCTCCGGGGTAGATGCTCCAGGAGCCGTCCGGACGCTGGACCCGCCAGATCTCGGCCAGGGCCCGCTGCAGCCTCCCAGGGTCCCCGCTGTCGAGCAGGGTGTGCAGGAAGATGTAGTCCGCCTCCAGCATGGAGTCGGCCTCCAACTCGCCGCACCAGTGGCCCTCCGGGGACTGCATCGAAAGCAGCTTCTCACGGGCGCGGGCCAGGGCCCGTTCCAGTTCCCCGCTCCAGGCGGCGGCCCCCGCCGAACCGGTCCCTCCGGCGTGCGCCTCGGTGGCTGCCCGGGGGGTCAGGCGCATGCCACGGGCGAAGGCCCGGCCGTCGCGGGCCCCTGTTCGAGCCCGCGGGGCAGGGCGAAGTGGACGTCCTCGGGTACGGCGTCGGATTCCTCGACCGTGGCGTAGCCCAGGGCGGCCAGG
>DAIDJD010000173.1 GCA_027451505.1 candidate division FCPU426 bacterium | reverse complement strand
GACGATCCGGCCCAGCTGCGGGATGGGCCCCAGCAACGGAAGCCGCATCCGCGCGGCCCGGCCCGCGGCGCCCCGCCCGTCGTCCACCAGCCCCACCAAGCGCAGGCCGGTCCCGGGATAGGCCCGGATCTTGGCGACGAGCTTCGCGGCCAAGGGGCCGGAACCCACCAACAGGGTTCGCGCCGCGCCGTATCCCTTCCGCCGCAGCCGCACCCTCAGCCAGTGGGCGAAGGTGCGCCACAGCAGCAGCAGCCCCAGGCTCAGCGCCCCGGCCACCAGGAACACCTTGATGGAATAGTGGAAGGTCCGGTCGAAGAAGGCCAGGGCCGACAGCGTCACCAAGCTGACGAGCACCCCGCGCACCAAGCTGGAAAAACCGTCCACCGGCGACACGCCGCGCCGCAGGCGGTACAAACCGTGGAACTTGAACACGACCCAAAAGACGGCCAAAACGACCGGGGCCGCCAGGACATAGGCCCGCGGCAGGTCGTCGGGGGACCTCCAGGCGCCCAACCAAGGGGTGCGGAAGCGCAACCACCAGCCCGCGGCGTATCCGGCCAGCACCAGCGCCAAATCCACCGCGGTCATCCCGAACATGAAGAGGCGGCCGAAGTTGTCGCGCTTGAACATGCTCAGGAACGCTCCAGGACCCCCAAGACCGCCGCTTCCACGCCCTCGACGCCAAATGATTCCATGCAGGGTCGGGCGGCGCAACCATATTCGAAACCCAAGGTCAGGCAGGGCGAGCAGGGCAGGGCGGCCTGGGGGGCGAAACCCCGCGCGCCCGCGGCCAGGTCCCGGCGCGGGCCCCACAAGGCCACGGAAGTGGGGCCATGCAAGGCCACCAAGGGACGGTCCAGCCCGGCCGCCAAATGCATCACCCCGGTGTTTCCGCAGACCAAGGCGTCGGCCCGGCACAAAAGTCCCACCAGATCGGCGAAAGGCCGGCCCACGCAGCGGTCCTCCACCGGGGAACCCAGGCCGGACTCGATGCGGGCGCAGAGCTCCTCCTCGGCCGGTCCGTGGCCGCTCAACGCCAACCTGAATCCCCGGGCGCGCAGGCGCGCGCCCAACGCCACGTAGGACTCGACCGGCCATTCCCTCTGCCAAGCCCGCTCCCCGCCCGCACCCGGGTGCAGGGCCACCAGCGGCACCCGGCCGGGGCCCGCGGGCGCGGCCCCCAGGAAGCCCTCGCGCATCAGGAAGCCCTGGAAGGGTTCCACCGAGTCCCGGTCGACCCCAGCCAGGGCCGCGAGGGCCGCGAACTGCTCGAATTCATGGATCCCGGCCACATGCTCCAGGGAGCGGTGGAAGGCGCGGTGCTTGCCCTGGCCCGGGGTGCGGAAGCCGGCGCGGAGGCGCGCGCCCGAGGCCCAGGCCAGCAGGGCGGGGGCCCGCAGCCATTGGTCGAAATCCAGGGCCCAATCGAAACCCGCCCCGCGCAGGCGCCCCACCAAGCCGAGGACGCGCCCGGGCCGGGCCGCCAGATCGCCGGGACGCACCACGTGCAGCCGGTCCAGGAAGCCCAGCCCCTCAAGGATCCCCGCGTTGACCGGGGTCGCCAGCACTTCCAGCCGCCCCCCGGGACCCACGGTCCGCTTGAGGGCCTTGAGCACCGGCAGCAGGAGCAGGGTGTCGCCCACGGCGGAGAACTTCACCGCCAGCACCCGGCCTCCCGGGCCCAGCGGGGCGGCCCCGGATCGCCCCGGGCGTCCCAAACCGGCCAAGGCCAGGAGGGGGATCCCCATCCAGCGGTCCAACCTCTTGAAGGCCCTCCGGTCCCTCACCACGACTCCAGGCGGGCCAGCACGGCCTCGGGAGTGGTGCGCTCCATGCACGCGGGCCCGGCGCAGGGGGCGTAGTCGCGCCCGTCATAGCAGGGCCGGCACGGCAACGTCTCCCCACCCCACAGGGTCTCGGCGCGGGACCCTGGATCGAGGAAGGCCGGGGGCTGGGTGGGACCGAAGAGCACCAGCACCCGGCTCCCCGCGGCCTGGGCCAGATGCGAGGGCCCGGAATCGTGGGTGCACACCGCGTCGGCCCGGGCGCACAGGCTCAACGTCTCGGCGACACCGGTCCGCCCCACCAGATCGACGAAGGGCATTCCGACAAAGGCCGGACGCACCCAGGCGTCTCCGGCGGATCCCCCGATCCAAACCCGCCAGCCGCGGGCGACGGCCAGCGAGGCCAAGCGCGCGTAGTGGCCCAAGGGCCAGCGCCTCAGCCGGTCGTCGCGCAGAAAATTGCGGGCGCCGCCCGGGTAAAGGAGCAGGGCCCGGCCCGCCCCGGCCAGCAAGCCCTCCACATCCGCGGACAGCGGCGCGCCCTTGAGGCGTGGCAGCGCCAGTTCAGGGGACGGATAGGGGCCTTCCCCCAGCAGGCGCGGGTATTCATGGCCATGGAAGCGGCCCGGCCGGGCCCACCCCGGCGCGAAGGCGGCGCGCCTCCGCGCCCAAGTGGCCAGGCTCAGCAGACGGTAGCGGCCGTCCCCGTGGCCGGTCAGGACCTGGTCGTAGACCCCGGCCAGGCGCAGGGCGGTCCGCCCCAGTTCGGCCAGGGCCCGGAGCCGGGAAGGACCCAGAAGGGCCGCGTCGTCGACCTCCACCACCTCGTCCACCCCCTCGAAGCCGCGCACCAAAGGAGCGATCGTGCGGCCGGCGGCCCAGGTCAGGCGCGCACCGGGGTGGTCCCGGTGCAGGGCCAGGGGCAGTCCCCGCGCCATCAAGGCATCGCCGATGGCCCCGATCTTGACGAAGAGCACCCTCACCGGGCCTCCAAGAGCTTGTGGGCCGCCGCCAAAGCCGCGTCCGGGTCGAGCGCGCGCATGCAGGCGTTGCCGTAGGGGCACTCCCCCAGGCTGCAGGGCGAACAGGGAGGGGGGGGA
>DAIDJD010000172.1 GCA_027451505.1 candidate division FCPU426 bacterium | reverse complement strand
GACCATGTCGAGGGGTTTCGTGTTACGGGCGCGGAGGATTTGGGTGAGGGGCAGCTCCGGCGGAGGGCGGCCTAGTGCGGGAAGTCCTCTTCTGGCTGAAGCTCACGGGCCTGGGGCTCCTGCTCGGGGCGACGGCGTTCTTCGGGGTCATGCGCATCAGCGTCCGCGGCGGGATCGTCACCATGCCGGACCTGCGCGGCATGCCCAAGGCGGTGGCCGATGGCCGCCTGCGGTCCCTGGGCCTGGACATGGAGGTCTCCGAGGAACGCTATTCGGCCACGGTCCCGTACGGGGCCGTGATCCAGCAGAGCATCGAGCCCGGTTCGGCGCTCAAGCGGGGGCGCACCATCGCCGTGGTGGTGAGCGTCGGCGACAAGGTGCTCCAGGTCCCCCAACTGGTGGGCAGCCCGTCGGCCCGCCAGGCCGAGCTCATCCTCCAGCAGAACGGCCTGGTGCCGGGGCTCGCGGATTCCATCCCCAGCGCCCAGCCCGCGGGCACCGTGCTGGCGCAGAGCCCCGAGGCCGGCCAGCAGGTCGACCGCGGCCAGGGCGTGGGGTTGCTCGTGAGCGCCGGCCCGGAGCCCCCGGCCCGGCTCATGCCCGACCTCCGGGGCAGCGGCCTGGCCGCCGCCCGGGCCTTGGTGGGGCGCATGGGCCTGGTCCTGCGCCAGGTGGCCGAGCGCCCGGCCCCGGGCGCCGCCCCGGGGAGCGTCCTGGCCCAGAGCGTGTCCCCGTACAGCCGGGTCGAGGAGGGCTCCGAGGTCGACCTCACCGTGGCCCCCGGGGGCGCCGCCCAAATCCCCGCGCGCCTGGCCACCCTGTCGTTCACCATGCCCAACGACGGCGTGCAGGAGCGGCGGTTGATCATCGTGGTGCGCGACAGCCTGGGCCAGCGCCCGGTGTACAACCGCATGGTCGGGCCCGGGGTCCTGGTGAGCCGGGATGTGCTGGTGCACGGCCCGGCCACGGCCTCCTTCAGCGTCGGCGGGGTCACCGCCGGCGCCCAGACCATCCCTTGAACCGGGACCGGCACATGCCCCTCGTCGCCCCCTCGCTGCTGGCGGCCGATTTCGCGGACCTGGGCGCCCAGGTCCGCGCCGCCGACCTCGCCGGCGCCGATTGGCTGCATTTCGACGTCATGGACGGGCACTTCGTCCCCAACATCACCTTCGGCCCCGCCCTGGTGCGGGCCTGCCGCCCCCACAGCGCCAAGCCCTTCGACGTCCACCTCATGATCGCCCAGCCCTCCGTGTACGCCCCGCGCTTCGTCGAGGCTGGCGCCGACTGGGTGAGCTTCCATTTGGAGTGCGGGGAGGCCCCCGCCGATGTGCTGCGCCTCATCCGTTCCTTGGGGCGGCGCGCCGGGATCGCGTTGAAGCCGGCCACCCCCGCGGAGGCGGCCGCCCCCCTGCTGAAGGACCTGGACTTCGTCCTGGTCATGAGCGTCGAGCCCGGGTTCGGGGGCCAGGCCTTCCAGCCCGAGGCCTGCTCCAAGGCCCGCGAACTGGCCCGGCTGAGGGCGGCGGGCGGCCTGGGTTTCCTGATCGAGATGGACGGCGGCATCGACGAGCGCACCGCCCCCCTGGCCGCCGCGGCCGGCGTGGACGTGCTGGTGGCCGGGACGTCCGTTTTCGGCCGCCCCGACCGGGCCCGGGCCGTGGCCGCCCTGAGGGGGGCCTAGCCGTGTTCGAAGCGCTCACGGGGAGGCTCCAGGAGGCCTTCCGCAGGCTCTCCGGCAACGCCCGCATCGACGAGGGCAACGTCGACGGGGCGCTCAAAGAGGTGCGCCAAGCCCTTCTCGAGGCCGATGTCCACTACCGCGTGGTGCAGGACCTGCTCAAGCGCGTGCGCGAGAGGGCCCTGGGCGCGGACGTCCCCAGGGGCTTGGCCCCGGACCAGCTCCTGGCCAAGCTCGTGCAGGACGAGCTCACCGCGATGATGGGGGGGGCGGGTCCGCGGCACCTGGCCTGGGCCAGCCTGCCCCCGACGGTCATCCTCCTGTGCGGGCTCCAGGGGACGGGCAAGACCACCACCGCGGCCAAACTGGCGCGGCGCCTGATCGGCGAGGGGCGCCGGACCGCGCTGGCCGCGGCCGACCTGCAGCGGCCAGCGGCCGTGGAGCAGCTCTCGGTGCTGGGGAAGTCCGTCGGCGCGACCGTGTACACCGCGGAGCCGGGCGAGGGCGCACCGGCACTGGCCGCGCGCGCCAGACGCGAGGCGCTCCGGGCCGGCTTCGACGCCCTCATCATCGACACCGCCGGGCGCCTCGCCGTGGACGAAGCCCTCATGGCCGAGCTCAAGGCCGTCAAGGCGGCGGCCCAGCCCCATGAGGTCCTGCTGGTCCTCGACGCCATGCAGGGCCAGGACGCGCTCCCGACGGCCACCCGCTTCCACGAGGCCGTCGGCGTGGATGGGCTGGTGCTCACCAAGCTCGACGGCGACGCCCGCGGCGGCGCCGCGTTGTCAGCGCTGGCCGTCACCGGCAAGCCGGTGAAGTTCCTGGGGGTGGGCGAGAAGACCGAGGCCCTCGAGCCGTTCCATCCGGATCGCCTTGCAGGGCGCATCCTGGGCATGGGCGACGTGGTGGGCCTGGTGGAGCGTGTCCAGGCCAAGGTCGACGCCGAAGAGGCGGCGCGCCTGGCCAAGAAGGCCGCCAAGCAGGGCCTGGACCTCCAGGACCTGCTGGACCAGCTGCTCCAACTCCGCAAGATGGGCTCCCTGAAGGAACTCGCGGCCATGATCCCGGGCATGGGCGGGGCGATGGCGGACAACGCCATGGACGAGGGCCGCCTCAAACGCAACATCGCCGTGCTCCAGAGCATGACGCCCAAGGAGCGGCGCCGGCCCGAGATCATCCACGGGGAGCGCCGCAAGCGCATCGCCAAGGGTTCGGGCACCCGGGTCGAAGACGTCAACCTGGTGCTGCGCATGCATGAGCAGATGCGGACCATGATGAAGCGCATGTCCCGCGGCGGACGGCGGGGAGGTGGAATGGGCCTGCCGGGCAGGATGGGCGGCGGATTCCCCGGTCTGCCCCGTTTTTGAGGGACGTTCGGATGGCGCTTAAGCGGATTCCGGCTTCCATCGCGAGTCTGGTTTGCGCGGCCTGGGCCGCCCAGGTTTTCGCTTCCGCCGTGGCTCCGACGTCCGTCACCGTGCCCGGCGCCGCGACCACTTCCCCGGCGGCCTCCCCTTCCGCTGCGGTTTCGGTTTCGGCGTCCGCGGCAGCCACCCCGGTCGGGCCCTCAGGGGCCGTACGGCAGGCCCCTCCCACGCCGGGATCGCGTCCCGCCACTGTCGGCGGTTTTAGCCCGAGTCCAACCTCCGGCTCAACTCCCAGTCCTACGCCTAGTCCGAGTCCTACGCCCAGCCCCACGCCCGGTGGCGGCACCGGTTCGGAAAGCGCCCTGGTCCCGCCGCCCCTGCCCGCACCCACGGCCCTTCCAGCCGGGGCTCCGGTTTTGCCTTCGGTCCAGCCCACTCCGGTTCCAGGACCTGCGTTGACCCGGGTGGACCGTTCCGGTTTACCCGTATACAAGCGTTACCGTTTTTCCAATTTTCTTTATGGTTTCATTGGCGGAGCCTTGATCGGAGTGGCCTATGGCGTTCTGGGAGACACCACCGGCATTCCTAAGGTGCGCAATTTCGAAGCGGTAGGGTATGGCCTCCTAGGCGGCGCGGTCACCGGCTCCCTGGCCCTGTATCTGGGTTCCACAACTCCGCCCCCTCCGCGACCTCCGGCCCTACGGGCGGCAGCTCCGTCCCCCCCCATGGTGATGATGGCCTACCGCTTTTGACGCTGTCCAAGCGGGGGGCCGCCTCGAAACGATCCGCGACAAACTTTTGCCGACGGTCCCGCGTTGTTAGGGCATGGATACCGTGGAACCCAGGAACATCCTTTCCGGGATGCTCAAATTCGCCAGCGCTTTGGGCTTGGTCGTGGGCACCCTGGGCAGGCTGGCCCAGGACCGCGTCCCGGACGCGGTCCTTTTGGCCGATGGCCAGGTCGTGGTCGGCGACATCGTCGACGAGGCCCCGGACCGGGTGAAGGTCCTGACCCGGGGTTCGGAATTGGCCCTCGACCGTGGAGCCATCGCCGGCATCCGTTATGGGGCCGAGGAGGGCCCCCCGGGCTGGGTTCCCCTGATCCCGCCGGTGCGGGCCGCCCGTCTGGAAACCTTGGCCTGGTCGTGGTACCCTCACTCCATGAACTCCATGGAGCGTTCCATCCCCTTCCCCCCGGCGAAGCCCGAATTGGGCGCGCCGTTGCCGCGCGTTGAGGAGACCTAGGGATAAGAAGGCCCGCCGCCTTGGAGGCTTAGCGACCCGGACCGACACGGTCCGGGTTTTTCATTTTCCGGGGGAGCGCACCCCCGGCACGAAGGGAGTCCCGCCATGCTCAGCCATGTCCTTTCCGCCGCCCTCTGGGGGGTGGAGGCCCGCCTAGTCCACGTCGAGGTGGACGCAGCCCCAGGCCTGCCCTGCTTCAACGTCGTCGGACTGCCCGACACCGCGGTCCGCGAGAGCCGCGACCGCGTCAAGAGCGCGGTGGCCAACAGCGGCTTCGAATTCCCCCTGAACCGGCGCCTGACCGCGAACTTGGCCCCGGCCCATCTGCGCAAGGAGGGGCCTGGCTTCGACCTGCCCCTGGCGCTGGGGCTTCTGGCCGCGGTGGGGGCGGTGCCTGCCGGGGCCCTGGAAGGGCGCCTCTTCGCCGGGGAATTGTCCTTGGACGGGAGCCTGAGGCCCATACGCGGGGCCTTAGGCATGGCCTTGGAGGCGCGCCGGAAGGGGCTGCGTTGGGTGGCCCTTCCCACGGCCAACGCCCACGAGGCCGCCGGGATCGAAGGCCTCAGCGTGGCGCCGTTGGAAAGCCTAGCCGGAGCCGTGGCGTGGCTTTCCGGGGGCGCGCTGCCGGGGAACGCGGCTCCGACCCTCGTCGGGCCGCCAGCGCGTCCGGCGGCCGTGGATTTCAGGGACATCAAGGGCCAGGAGGCGGCCAAACGGGCCCTTGAGGTGGCCGCCGCGGGCGGCCACAACATCCTTCTGGTGGGTCCGCCGGGCTCCGGAAAGACCCTGTTGGCCCGCGGACTGGCCGGCATCCTGCCCGAGCCGCGCGAGGACGAAGCCCTGGAGATCGCGTTGGTGCGGTCCTCGTCGGGGGAGGGGGCCTCGGGCGCGCACGGGGCGGGGCGGCCCTTCCGGGATCCGCACCACACGGTGAGCGCGGCGGGCTTGGCCGGGGGGAGGCGCCGTGCCGCGTCCCGGGGAAGTCACCCAGGCCCACGGAGGTGTGCTCTTCCTGGACGAACTCCCCGAATTCCGCAGGGACGCCTTGGAGGCGCTGCGCCAGCCCCTGGAGGACGGAGCGGTGGCGCTCACGAGGGCGCGGGCCTCGGTCCTGCTCCCGGCGCGGTGCATGGTCGCCGCCGCGATGAACCCCTGTTGTCGCGTTGCCTTTCTGTAGCCAATTCAGGAGCCGAGGGATCGTAGGCGAGGGTGATAGCCACGTCTTCTTGTCCTATAACGATTTTTCCGATGACGTTCTCGACGATGTGCCTTTTCCGCTCAAAGTCCAACTCTTGCCACCTGTCATAAATATCGCGGGCGGAGGTCACTACCTCGTCATTGGAGAGGAGCTTGATTTTGAGGAAGTCGATTTCCCCCTGGAGGTCCGGGAGCTGGGCATCGATCTGTTCCAATCGCTGTTCCAAGGAGCGAAACTCAGCCCCGAAGGTCTTTACAGAAATCTCGTCCGCCGTATACGCCTGGTACACCTTTTCCTTGGCCCGTAGGACCTTCTGGCGCTCTTTTTCGAGCATGTCCTGGAGGGCTTGCTTCT
>DAIDJD010000171.1 GCA_027451505.1 candidate division FCPU426 bacterium | reverse complement strand
CCGATCTCCGTGGCCGTGACGCCGGCGCGGGCCGCCCGCGGCGCCAAGGACGGCTCCAGGGGCCCCAAAAGCAGGATGGCCCCCCGAACGCCGGCCCGGCGCAGGGCCAGGCCCTCCTCCAGGGTGGCCACGCCGAAGGAGCGCACGCCCCCGCGGGCCAGGCAAAGCCCGGCCTCCCCGGCGCCGTGGCCGTAGGCCCCGGCCTTGAGCACCGCCAGGACCCTGCCCGGCCCGCCCACGGCGCCGGCCAGCAGGCCCAGGTTGTGGAGCAGGGCGCCCCGGGAGCAGGTGATCCAGGCCGGGCGGCTGGGCGACGGGGTCGTCACGGCCGCGTCGAGGGGGGCGCGGAGTCCTCGAAGCGGGTGTACTCGCCGAGGAACACGAGCTTGACGTCGCCGGTGGGGCCGCTGCGCTGCTTGGCGATGATGACGTCGGCGCCCTTGTCGGGCTCGGCGGCCTCGCCGTCCTCGCGGGCGCGCAGCGCCGCGCGGTGGATGAGCATGACGACGTCGGCGTCCTGCTCGATGGACCCGGACTCGCGCAGGTCGCTCAGGCGCGGCCGGCTCTCGGAGCGCGCCCCCTGGCGCATCTCCACCCCGCGGTTGAGCTGGCTGGCCACCAGCACCGGGATGTTCATCTCCTTGGCGATGGCCTTGAGGGCGCCGGAGATGAGCGTGACCTCGCGCACGCGTTCGCCCGGGCCCATGCCCTCGACGTGCATGAGCTGGAGGTAGTCCACCACCACCAGGCGGATGCCGGCCTCCTTGACCATGCGCCGCACCGAGGAGCGCAGGGTCTGGATGTCCAGGCGCGAGTTGTCGTTGATGTAGAGGGGGGCCTTGGTGAGGTTGGTGGCGGCGTTGACGAGGCGGCCCATCTCGTGGTTCTCCAGGCGTCCGCGGCGCAGGTTGCCGCTGTCGACGCTGCCGCTGGAGCACAGCAGGCGGAAGAGCAGCTCCTGCTTGGTCATCTCCAGGGAGTACACCACCACCGGCTGGGACTGGCGCATGGCCACGTGGCCGGCGATGTTCAGGGCGAAGGCCGTCTTGCCGCTTCCGGGGCGCCCGGCAGCCACGATGAGCTGGCCGGGATGCATCCCCGCGGTCAGCTCGTCGATCTCACGGAAGCCGGTGGCGAGCCCGGTGACCGCGCCGCCCTGGCGCCGGTAGCGCTCGATGGTCTCGATGGCCCCCATCATCATCTTCTCGATGCGCTCGACCTGGGGGCTTCCCTCCTCGCGCCCGATGTCGAGCACGCGGTTCTCGGCGGAGTCGACCACCTGGGCGGCGTTCTCGGCGGCCCCGTAGCAGTCGCGGGCGATCTGGGCGCAGACGGCGATGAGGCGGCGCAGCTTGGACTTCTCGCGCACCAGGCGGGCGTAGGCCTCGACGTTGGCCGCGCTGGCCACGCGGTCGGTCAGGGAGGCCAGGGCCACGGCCCCGCCGAAGCCCTCCAGGAGCCCCCGCGACGCCAGCCAATCCTGGACCGTGACGAGGTCCACGGCCTGGCTTCGGGAATGCAGGTCCGTCACGGCCTCGAAGACGCGCTGGTGGAAGCCGCGGAAGAAGTCCTCGGGCCGCAGCATCTCCAGGGCGCTGTCCATGGCCGCCGGCACCAGCAGGCAGGCCCCCAGGACCGCCGCCTCGGCGTCGTCGCTGTGGGGGGGCTGGCGGTCTTCGGG
>DAIDJD010000170.1 GCA_027451505.1 candidate division FCPU426 bacterium | reverse complement strand
GGCACCGAAAACGTGGCCGCGGCCGTGGGCGCGGCCGCGGCCCTGGAGGCGGCGACCTCCGAACTGCCGGGGCGCGAGCCCCAATGGCGGGCCGCGGTGGAGGCCCTCGAGGCCGGGCTCGCGGACCTGTTCCCGGGGCTGGTGGTCCACGGGGCCGGGGCCCCCCGGGTGGCCAACACCTCGTGCGTGGGCCTGCCGGTGGCGCTGCGGGACCTGCTGCTGGTGCGCCTGGACGATTTGGGGCTCAGGGCCTCGCCCGGGGCCGCCTGCGCCGCCGGGTCGGCCCAACCCAGCCACGTTCTGGCGGCCATGGGCGTGCCCCCGGCCGCCCTGGGGCGGGCGCTGCGCTTCAGCTTCGGTCCGGGGCAGGGCTTGGCGCAGGCGCGCGACGCCCTGGGGCGCCTGGCCCGGGCCCTGGGGGACCTGCGCCGGGCCGGACTGGCCTGAAGCCGGGCGCGCGGCTCGCCTTCACAGGTGGACCCAAGCGCGGGAATTTTGTGCTATGATGTCCCCTTCACCCATGCTTTCAGGTGTCTCCGGAATGTCCGAGGCTTTCGCCCACCGCGGCGGCGTGCTGCGCGCCGAAGGGGTCAGCGTCGAGGCGCTGGCCCGCCGTCACGGAACGCCCCTGTATGTCACCAGCCTGGGGCACTTCCTGGAACGCTACCGCCGTCTGGACCGGGCTTTCGCCGGGATCCCGCACCGGGTCTTCTTCAGCATGAAGGCCAACGCCAACCTGGGCCTGCTGGCGGCGCTGGCCCGCGAGGGGTGCGGCTTCGACATCGTCTCCGGCGGCGAACTCCACCGCCTTCGGGCGGTGGGCGCCGATCCCGCGGGGGTCCTCTTCGCCGGGGTGGGGAAGACCGACGCCGAGATGGAAGCCGCCGCGCGCGCCGGCATCCTGATGTTCAACATCGAGAGCTGGCCCGAGGCCGAGGCCCTGGAGCGGGTGGCCCGGCGTCTGGGACGGCGCGTCCGGGCCGACTTCCGCATCAACCCGGACGTCCGCGCCGGCGCCCACGCCAAGATCTCCACGGCCCACAAGGCCTCCAAATTCGGCCTGCCCTACCACCAGGCCCCGGACCTGTTCCGCCGGGCCCGGGCCTTGCGCCACCTCGACGTCACGGGCATCCACCTGCACATCGGCTCCCAGATCACCGAGGTGGCGCCCTTTGTGGCGGCGGCCAAGCGCGCGGTGGAGCTGGTCCGCGTCCTGCGCGCCCAAGGCCACCGCGTCACCACCCTCAACCTGGGCGGGGGCCTGGGAATCGACTACGCCGGCGAGCGGCCCGCCACCCCCGAGGCCTACGCCGCGGCGTTGAGGCCGGTCCTGGAGGGGGCCGACCTGGAGCTGTTCCTGGAGCCCGGGCGCTTCCTGGTCGGCAACGCGGGGGTGCTGGTGTGCCGGGTCCTCTACGTCAAGGAGACCCGCTGGAAGGACTTCGTCATCGTGGACGCCGCCATGAACGACCTCATCCGGCCCAGCCTTTATGAAGCCTGGCACGGCATCCTGCCCGTGCGTCCGCGCCCGGGCGCGCGCCGGCGCCGCGTCGACGTGGTCGGCCCGGTCTGCGAGAGCGGCGACTACTTGGCCCAGGACCGGCTCCTGAGCGTGCCCGAACCCGGCGACCTTTTGGCCGTGCGCTCGGCCGGGGCCTACGGGATGGTCATGGCCAGCAACTACAACCAGCGGGGCCGGGCCGCCGAGGTGCTGGTGAGCGGGGCGCGCCACTGGGTCACCCGCCGCCGAGAGACCTGGGACGACCTGCTGCGCGGGGAGTCCGTGCCGGAGGAATTGCGGCTAGCCCCCGCCGCGCGCGGGAAGCGGGTCCGGCCGTGAGGGCCCATCCCTTCCTCAAGATGTCCGGGGCCGGCAACGACTTCGTGGTGTTGGACAACCGCAAGGGGGCGGTGGCGGGCGACCTGAACGCCTTCGCCGCCGCCGTCGCCGACCGCCGCCGCGGGGTGGGCGCCGACGGGGTCCTGCTCCTGGAGCCCAGCGCGGCGCGGCACTTCCGCATGCGCTACTTCAACGCCGACGGCTCCGAGGCCGAGATGTGCGGCAACGGCGGGCGCTGCATCGCGCGCTTCGCCCTCCTCGCCGGGGCGGCCCCGGAGCTCATGCGCTTCGAGAAACTGGCCGGGGACTTCGAGGCCCAGGTGCTCCCCGACGGGCGCGTCGAGCTGCGCATGACCGACGCCAAGGGCCTGCGCCTGGGCCTGGAGATCCCGGTCGGGGGCTCGCTGGTGCGCGCGCATGGGGTCGACACCGGCGTGCCGCACCTCGTGGTGCCGGTGGAGGACCTCGCCGGCACCGACGTCGTCGGCCTGGGCCGGGCCCTGCGCCACCACCCCGCCTTCGCGCCCAAGGGGACCAACGTCAACTTCATGCGGGTGACCGGGGCGGACGCCCTGGCCGTGCGCACCTACGAGCGCGGGGTCGAGGACGAGACCCTGGCCTGCGGCACCGGGTCGGTGGCCGCGGCCGTGGTGGCGGCGGCCCTCGGCGGGGGCGGCGCGGCGCGGCGCGACCTCGCGGTGTCCACCGCCGGCGGCGACGTGCTGCGGGTGGCCTTCACCCCCACCCGGGACGGCGCCACCGGCGTGACCCTCACCGGGCCCGCCGAGGTCACCTTCGAGGGCAGCCTCGACCTGGACCGTTACCTCAAGGGAGGCACTCCGCCGCGATGAGCCGCTTTTCCGGAACCATCACCGCATTGGCCACGCCCTTCCGGGACGGGGCCGTGGACGAGCCCGCCCTGCGGGCCCTGCTGCGCCGCCAGATCGAGGGCGGGGTCACGGGCGTGGTGCCCGTGGGCACCACCGGGGAATCCCCGACCCTGGAGCGGGCCGAGGCCGAGCGCGTCATCGCCGTGTGCGTCGAGGAGTGCCGGGGGCGCATCCCGGTCATCGCCGGGACCGGGTCCTACGACACGCGCTCCAGCGTCGAGCGCACCCGCTGGGCGGCCCGGGCCGGGGCCGACGCGGCGTTGGTGGTGTGCCCCTACTACAACAAGCCCACCCAGGAGGGGATCTTCCTCCACTACAAGGCCGTGGCCGAGGGCGGCGGGCTTCCGGTGATGGTCTACACCATCCCCGGCCGCTCCGGGGTCAACATCCTCCCCGAGACCGTGGCCCGCCTGGCCCGGGTGCCCGGCATCGCCGCGGTCAAGGAGGCCTCCGGGAGCCTGACCCAGATGTCCGAGGTGGTGGCCGCCGCCGGGGAGGCCTTGGACGTCCTCAGCGGCGACGACGCCCTGACCGTGCCCTTCATGGCCGTGGGGGGGCGGGGGGTCGTTTCGGTGGCCTCCAACGTGGCCCCCCGCGAGATGGCGGCCCTCACCCGGGCGGCCCTGAGCGGGGACTTCGCCGAGGCGCGAGCGGCCCACTACCGGCTGTTGCCGCTGTTCAAGGCGCTGTTCCTGGAGACCAACCCCATCGGCGTCAAGGCGGCGCTGGCCCTTTTGGGCCAGGCCGCCCCCGAGATCCGTCTGCCCTTGACGCCCATGGAGGCCCCGAACCGGGCGAAGCTGGAGGCCGCGCTGCGGTCCTTGAACCTCCTGACGGGGGCCTGAGCGTGGCCGCCGGGCGGGCAAAACCCGGGAAGGCCCTCAGGCTGGCCCTGGCCGGGGCCCAGGGGCGCATGGGCAAGGCCGTGCTGTCGGCGGCCCTCTCCGCGGGGGGCTGGACGCTGGCCTCGGCTTGGGAGCGTCCCGGGCATCCCGAATTGGGCCGCGACGCGGGCGAGGCGGCCGGGTTGGGCCGCCTGGGCGTGGCCCTCGCCTCCGCCCCGGACCTTTCCGGGGCGGACGTGGCCGTGGACTTCAGCTCACCGGCCTCCACCCTCGCCACCGTGGCCGCCGCCGCCGCCGCGCGGGTGCCCGTGGTCATCGGCACCACCGGCTTCGACCCCCGCCAGCGGGCCCGCCTCCAGGCCGCAGCGCGGCGCATCCCCATGGTCATGGCCAGCAACTATTCCGTGGGCATGAACCTCCTGTGGAAGGCCCTGCAGTACGTGGCCCATGTGACCCGCGACGCCTACGACGTGGAGATCATCGAGGCCCACCACCACCACAAGGCCGACTCGCCGTCGGGCACGGCCATGACCACCGCCGAGGTGCTGGCCCGGGCCCTGGGCCGCGAGCTCCCGGTGTGGGCGCGGTTCGGCCGGCCCAAGGGCGTGATCGGCCCCCGCGACCCGCGCGAGATCGGCCTGCACACCGTGCGCGGGGGGGACATCATCGGCGACCACACCGTGCTCTTCGCCGGACCGGGGGAGCGCCTGGAGTTCAAGCACCAGGCCCACAGCCGCGACAACTTCGCGCGCGGGGCCCTCCTGGCCGCCCGCTGGCTGGCCGAGCCGGGCCGCCGGCCCGGGATCCACGGCATGGCCCGGGTGCTGGGGCTGGAATAGGGACGGGGATGGAGAGCTACGCGCGTTACGCCGGGCCCGCCGGGCCGGCCTGGGCGCGCGCCGGTGCCGGGGGGCTCTGGGAGCCCCTCGACGGGGCCCCCTGGGGCGGCGGCCGGCCCGCGGGTGGGGCCGTCGCCTCCCTGCCGGGGACCCCGCTGCCGCCGGCCGAGCCCCGCTGCGTGGTGTGCGTGGGCCTCAACTACCGCGACCACGCCCGCGAGATGGGGCTCCCCGCCCCCTCCGAGCCGCTGATCTTCCTCAAGCCCGTGGGCAGCCTTCTGGCCCCCGGCGCCGCCATCCGGGTTCCCGCGGCCGCGGGCCGCGTGGACCACGAGGCCGAGCTGGCCCTGGTGGTGGGGCGCGCGGTGGGCCCGGACACGCCCCCGGACGGGTTCCGGGACGCCGTGTTCGGCTACACCTGCGCCAACGATGTCACCGCCCGGGACCTGCAGGCCCGCGACGGCCAATGGACCCGGGCCAAGGGTTTCGACACGTTCTGCCCCCTGGGGCCCGTCCTGGTGCGCGGCCTCGACCCGGCGGACCTGGCCGTAGAATGCCGGGTCAACGGCGCCCTGCGCCAGTCCTCGCGCACCCGCGAGCTCATCTTCCCGCCGGAGCGCCTCCTGCGCTTCGCGGCCGGGGTGATGAGCCTCCTCCCCGGGGACGTCCTCCTGACGGGCACGCCGGCCGGGGTGGGACCCCTGGCCCCGGGCGACCGGGTGGAGGTGCGCATCGAAGGGGTGGGCACCCTCTCCAATCCCGTGGCCTGAACCGGCCCCGGGGACCACGACCCCGGACCCGCCCGACGGGACCGGCCAGCAAAGGAGCCCCCTTGGAATTCCGCCGTTCGAAGGCGCTGCGCGCCCTGCCGCCCTACCTGTTCATCGAGATCGACCGGAAAAAGAAGCAGGCCCTCGCCGCCGGGGTCGACCTGGTCGATCTGGGCGTGGGCGACCCGGACCGGCCCACCCCCGCGGCCCTGGTGCGGGCCCTGCGCTCCGCCGCGGGCCGGCCGGCCAACCACCAGTACCCGCTCGGGTCCGGCATGCCCGCCTACCGGCAGGCCGTGTCCGGCTGGTTCAAGCGCCGCTTCGGGGTGGCCCTGGATCCGGCCACCGAGGTCCTGGCGACCATAGGCAGCAAGGAGGCCATCGGCCATTTCCCCATCGCCTTCGTGGACCCCGGGGACGTGGTGTTGTGCCCGGATCCCGGCTACCCGGTCTACGCCGCGGGGGCCCGCTTCGTGGGCGCCGAGCCGGTGGCCATGCCGCTGCTGCGCTCCAACGACTTCCTTCCCGACTTCGACGCCATCCCCAAGTCGGCCCTCCGGCGGGCCCGCCTGATGTGGCTCAACTACCCCAACAACCCCACCGCGGCGACCTGCGACTTGG
>DAIDJD010000169.1 GCA_027451505.1 candidate division FCPU426 bacterium | reverse complement strand
CCGGGCCGGCCCCCTGGAGGGCCGGCCCGGATTTTTTCCAAGGGATGCGCCCGTCCGTTTAGACGGCCACTTTGCCCGTTTCCCCGGTGCGGATGCGCATGACCTCCTCGGCCTCGAACACGAAGATCTTGCCGTCCCCGTACTTGCCGGTGTTGAGCGCGGTCTGCATCACCTCCATGACGTGGGCCACGTCCCATTCGTTGACCAGGAGCTCGACCCGGACCTTGGGAAGGAACTTGATCTTCTCCGGGTCCGCGGCCTCGTTCTTGGATCCGCGCTGCCGGCCGAAGCCCTTGACCTCGGTGACCGTCATGCCTTGCAGAAGGCCCTCCGAGGTTAGGGTGCCGACTAGGTCGTCGAGGTTCTCCGGCCGGATGACGGCCTGCACCATCTTCAGGCCGTAGTTCTTGTGGACCGTGGTCACCATCACGTAGATGAAGCTCAGCAGGGCCCAGCCGCCGGCGATGTAGAAGCAGATCTGGGCTTCGATCTTGTTGTCCGGGGTGCCGGTCATGTTCAGGTAGAAGATGCCGCCGCACATCAGCACGTTCAGCAGCAGGCCCCCCAGGGGCACGGCCAGGTGCCTCAGCGCGCTGAAGTCCGGCCGGTCCTTGTAGGCGATGTAGGTCCAGATGCAGACCAAGCCGTAGAGCACGAAGGTGCCGAAGTTCGAAGCCAGGGTGATGCCGAGCAGGCCGTCGACCGACTGCACGCCGATGGCGGCGATGACGCTGGAGACCACGACCAGGACCCCGATGACCGTGTGGGGCGTCTTGTTCTTGGGGTGGATGAATGCCATGAACTCGGGCAGTTCGCGGTCGTCGGCCATGCCGCTGGTGACGCGCACGGCCGTGTTCATGCAGCTCAAGGTGGTGCCCAGGACCGCGATGATGACGGTCATGGCCATGGTGAGCATCAGCCCCGTCCCTATTCCGGGCAGCACGTGGTTGCCCAGGGCCACGCACATGTCGCCGATGGGGGCCGCGGAGTTCGCCATTTGGGCCATGCCCGTCACGGTCTGGGTGATGGTGGCGGGGATGGCCTGGGCCGTGCCCGAGACCGCGTGGGCCAGGGCCGGGTTGGGGACCGTGGCCACGCCCGTGAGCTTCTCGCTGACCATGAGGTTGGCGGCGAAGTATTCGAAAAGGTACGCCAGCACGCCCTGCACGAACAGCGCGATGAGGATGGCTTTGGGGATGGTCTTCTCGGGGTTCTTGGTCTCCGGGGCCATGGCCGTGGAGCTCTCGAAGCCCACCAGGATCAGGATGGCGATGGTGGACTGCACGAGCACCGCCTGGATGTTGTGGAACTTGACCACGTCGAAGCCGCTGGAGAAGGCCCACTGGGTGGCGTGCTCGGGGTTGGCCACCCGGTAGGTGATCGCCAGCACGCTGAAGGTCACCAGGGCCACCCATTGGATGATGTTGATCCAGATGTTGGTCAGCGTGGACCCGGTCACCCCCCGGTAGGCGATCCAGCCGACCACCGCGGCGAAGACGATGCCGATGAAGGTCAGGGAGGCGTTGGAGAGGTTCTGGTTGGTGAAGTAGTTGTAGACGTAGCCGATCAGGGTGGCGAAGGTGGCCACCATGACTCCGGGATAGACCCAGTAAAACAGGTGGGCCGCCCAGCCCGTGACCAGCTTGGAGTAGCGCGCCAGGGAGTGCGGCATGGCGCGCTTCTCTCCGCGCGAGTCCAGGAAGGCCTTCTCCGCGAAGAAGGTGCAGCTGGCGAAACCGGCCTGGGGATAGAGCTTGGCGAGTTCGGCGTAGGAGAAGGCCGTCAGGAAGGCCAGCACCAGGGCCAGCAGGATGCCCGCCCACATGTCCAGGCTGGCCGGGGCGCCGCTGGGCGTGGTGGCGGACGCCTGCATCTGGTAGGTGATCCAAAGGAAGGCTCCGGGCGCGATGAGCGCCATCGCGTTCATCGAGGAGCCCAGCAGCCCCAGTGTCGGGACAATGCCGGTTGCGTTTTCTTTTGACTCTGCCATGGGTGGCCTCTCTTCGCGGGTCCCTCAGGGTGCGGGACGGGGGATGGGTCTACGTCGACCCTACGGCTCCTTACTAGAGCAAGGCCTGTGCCAAGGGGGAAACCGTTGGTACATAAAGGTTTTTTGGTTCATTCGGGTTTGTGGGAATGACGTTTTTGTCGGTACGGACACGGACCGGGGGGAGGGGCATAAAAAAACCCCCGGAGCTTGGGGCTCCGGGGGTCTTGAGGAACTCGAACGGACGGTGGGTTAGAAGCTGTACACCGCGGCGTAGGTCAGGCTCTGCTGGGTCGTGATCATCTTCGAGCCGCCCTTGCCCGAGGCGAACACCGGCTGCAGGTTGTTGCTGGCGGTGGCCTCGTACTCCAGCATGTGGGCCAGGGGCCCCATCTGGTACTTCAGGGTGAGGGTGTAGTCGTCCAACTGGTACGGGTTGGTCCCCAGGTAGGTGGAAAGGGCCGGGTTGCCGAGGTTCGGGTCAAACCACTGGGTGAAGCGCGGCGACAGGCTCAGGTTGGCGATGGGGGTGTTCCAAGTGGCGTAGAGCGCGTAGCCCTGCTGCTGGACGTAGTTGAGCGCGCCGTTGGGAGCTCCAGAGACGCCGTTGACCAGGGCCTCGTTCAGGTACTCGCCCGCGAAGTTCAGGGAGCTGTTCAGGGTGTAGGTGGCCACGGCGTTGGTGTAGTCCATGCGGGTCAACATGCTGCCGCTGGCCGTGAGGCCGCCGATGCCGGCGACTTCCACGGGGACGTTGTCGTCCAGGTACCAGGTGCCGGTCAGGTCCAGGTTCTTGATGCCGGCGTAGCTTAGCTGGACCCCGTATCCCTTGCCGTTGTTGTTGGCGTTGTCGATGCTGGTGGTGCTGAGGCCGTTGGTGGTGCCGTTGGCTCCGGGCCAGCCCACCGAGGCCCCGTTGTCGACCCACAAGGCCGCGGTGAGGCTCGCCGGGAGGCTGTAGCTCAGCTCCAGGCCGGTCTGGTAGGTCGGCTCCTGCTCCCACAAAATGGAGCGGCTGAAGTTGGCGTCCGAGGGAAGGTACGTCACTTCGGCGCCGAGCGGGGTGGCGAACTTGCCCAGGGTGAAGGTGGCCTGACCGAAGGACTGGGTGACGTAGGCCTCGGCCAGGGACACGGAGTCGTTGTTGGAGTCGTTGCCGTACGTGTTGCTCATCGCCCCGCCCATGAGCAGGTCGACGAAGTAGCCGGTTCCGGTGGAGGAGTCGCCCTGCTTCAGGGTCAGTTGCCCGCCGCCGTAGCTGAACTGGTTGGCCTTGGCGTCGAAGGCCCGGTAGAGCAGGTTGTTGTTGCTGGAGAGCTCGTTCAGGTTCATCTGGTAGTAGGCGTCGACATAGCCGCCGACCTGGATCTTCTGGTACCAGGCCAGGGGGGTCGGGGTGGCGACCGGCGTGGCCACGGCGGATTCGTCAGCCGATGCCACGGCGGAAATCGCCAGGGAGCCCGCGATCAGGCTTCCCAGGACGAGGTGCCGCTTGATACTGGACATTCTTCCTCCTTAGGGTGGTGGCCGCCGGCGCTCCGGGTTTCATATGGGAATACCGGTGCGGCTGGCTTTTCATGGTGCGGGTGTTCCGGCAAGGCCAGCTAACATACCATTTCTTCATCTTGCTGTAACCTTCTTTTAACCTCTCCACGGAGGGCCTAGGGCCCTGTGGGTGGCGCTTTTGTTACGGATTGGAGCATGTGGGGGTTTGGTTTAAAGCTAGGGGGTGGATGGGCTTTTCAAATCCTCGGAGAGTAGGATGGCTTCGGCAATGGCGCGTATAGGTTTTCTCCTGTTCATGCTTTCTTTTTGCAAAAAACGATGGGCCTCGGGTTCGGCCATGCCGTTGCGTTTCATCAGCACCGCCTTGGCCTCGCCGACCAGGCGGCGGATGCGCAGATCCTCCTGGAAGGCCGCGGTGGCGCTTTGCAAGCGCGCGTTGTCGATGGCGATGGCGGCTTGGCCCGCGACCAGGGAAAGCAGGGTGATGTCCTCCTCGGTGTAGGTCCGGGGATAGGGGGAGTAGCTGTTGATGACCCCTATGGCTTGGCCCCGCACCACCATGGGCACGCACAGCAGGCTGACCACTCCTTCCTGGCGGGCGACCGCCGGAAAACCGAAGTCGGGCTCGGCCGAGAGGTCGGCCACCGCCTGGGCGCTGAGGGTGCGCAGGGCCCGACCCGACACGCTGTTGTCCACGGACACCGGGGGTTTGTCCCGGTAGGCCGGGGAAAGGCTTTGGGTGGCGGCGATGGAAAGGCTTCGCGTGGCGTCGTCGTAGAGCAGGATGGACACGATTTTGCTGTCCATCAGGTCCGCAGTGGCCGAGGCGATCACCTGCAGCACATCGCTGAGGTTCAGGTCGAACCCCAGCACTTTGCTGATGCGGTGCAGTAGGTTCAGTTCGCGGATGTTGGATGGTGCGGGGCCGTGCTCCATGGGCGCCTCGTGGGTTGCCCTAGGATGATGCAAGGCCTATGCCAAGCCTCTATACGGCGTTGCGGATTCCGTGAAAATGGGCCTGACGCAAAGGAATCCTGGAATTCGTGGGGAAGGGCGGGGGCCGGATCGGCTTTTTTGGGCGGTTTCCTTTGGGGTTGGTGTGACAAGATTGTCAGATGTGACAAGGGGCTTTTTCCGGCGTGGACCGGGGCTGGTGGAACTTGCCCGGTGCGCCGCGGGAACCCCGCGCCGCGTGCGTCCGGACGTGGTAGCATCGCCACGTCGCGTCAGGAGGGTCTGGATCGGTGGATGGGGCTGAGGATCTGCGCCGGGAGGCGCTCAGGAGACGGGACGCCTTGGGCGGTGAGTTGCGCACCCGGCTGGGCGTCGAATTGGCGGCGGCCTTGGAGGGTTTCGCCGCCTACAGGTCCGCGGACACGGTCCTGTTCTATGTGAGCCGTGGGTCCGAGGTCCCCACCGGGGCCCTTCGCGCCGCGGCCCGGCGGGCCGGAAAGCGGGTGGCCGCGCCCCGTTGCGATAGCGCCACGCGCGGCATGTCCTTCCGCCTGTTCGAGGAGGCCGCGCTGGCGCCCGGGGCCCACGGGATCCTTGAGCCGCCCGCCGACGCCCCGCCGGCGCCCCTGGGACCGGGCACCCTTGTGTTGGTGCCCGGTTCGGCCTTTGACCGTTCGGGCGGACGTTTAGGCATGGGCGCGGGATACTACGACCGTTGGCGGGCCGGGGAGGGCGCCGGGTTGGCCGCGGTGGGCCTGGCCTTCGAGGCGCAAGTCTTCCCCAAGGTCCCGGCCGCTCCCTGGGATCTGCCCGTGGATTGGCTCGTCACCGAGGCCGGGGTGTTCCGCCAAGGCCGCTATTGCTCCCCGGGGAGCACGATGTAGGCGCTTTGCTGGCCGCGCACCAGCAGCACCACGGCGTCCTGGCTTTCGTCGACCATGTTGGTGAGTTTGCGCCACCCTGCCAGCCCTTGGATGGCCTGCTGGTTGATCTCCAGGAGGGTGTCGCCCGGGCGGATGCCGATGCGTTCGGCGCTGCTGGACGGGGCGACGGAATCCACCACCACACCCTGGCTCACCGTGAGGCCCCGCCGCGCGGCCACTTGGGGCGAATTGGCCTCCACGGTGATCCCGTGCCAGGTTCCGGGGTGTTCGCTGGCCTGGAGTTCCGACGGCGTCACTTTGAGGTTGAGGGCGCGGCCCTGGCGCCAGACGCTCAAGGTCAGGGGGGCGTTGGGGTCCGCGCCGTAGATGCGGGTCCGGAGCTGGCCCGTGTCGCCGACGTGCCTTCCGTTGAGCGCGGTCAGGACGTCGCCGCGCCGGAGCCCGGCCTTGTCGGCGGCGCCGCCGGTGGCGATGTCGGTGATCAGGACCCCATCGGTCTGGGGCAGGCCCAGGGCGCGCGCCAGGCGCGCGTCCACGTCCTGGGTGAAGAACCCCAATTTGGGGGCCACGACCCGGCCCTCGCGCTCCAGGTCCGGTATGGAGCGCTTCACGAAGTTGATGGGGATCGCGAAACCAATGCCGATGCTGCCGTCGTTGGGCGTGCTGATGGCGGTGTTCATGCCGATGACGCGGCCCTGGATGTCGCACAAGGGCCCGCCCGAGTTCCCGTGGTTGATGCTGGCGTCGGTTTGGATGTAGTTCTGGTATTTGGCCGCGCCCTGCCCGGTGAAGATGTCGGATCTCTCCTTCGCCGAGATGACCCCCACGGTGAGGGAATGGTCGAAGCCGAAGGGGTCGCCGATGGCGATGGCCCATTGCCCGACCTTGACCGCGTCGCTGTCTCCGAGGTCCGCGTAGGGCAGGGGTCCGGGTACCGAGATCTTCAGCAGGGCCAGGTCGACGTTGTCGTCCTCGCCGATCACCTGCGCTTTGGCCTGCCTGCCGTCATAGAGTCCGACCGTGATTTCGTCGGCGCCGGAGACGACGTGGGCGTTGGTGACGATCAGTCCGTCGGCGCTGTAGACGATGCCCGAACCAAGGCTGCGGCGGATGAAGGTGCGGGTTCCCGGGGTGCCGGGATTGAAGGGGTCGAAGCCGTAGAAGGCGTCCCAGAAATCGGCGATGCGCTGGCGCACGACCTGGGTCGTGCTGATGTTCACGACCCAGGGGTTGACGCGTTCAGCGACGTGGGTGAAATCGTCCGATGCGGCCAGGAGCGAACGCGAAGGTGCCAAGGGGGTGGGCGCAGCGGTGGGGGAAAGCGTGGTGGGGGCCGGGCTTGGGGTGGGCGCGGCGGCGGCCGGGGCCGGGGTCGGGTCCGGGACGGCGACCGGGGCTTGGCTGCTCAGCGCCAAGGGCGCGAAAAGGGAAAGGCACAGGATCAGGGGCGCGGTGCGCATGCAGAGCCTCGAGGTGGTTTCGCGGGCGATTATAAATAAAAAACGCGGCCTGGGGGGGCCGCGTTTCAGGTGGGGAGGGGCGGGGCTTTTAGAACAGGAAGATCATGATGATTCCCAGGGCCGCGATGGTCCCCCCCATCACCCAGGGGCTGATCCCAGGGCTGGACTTGACGCTTTCACCCGATCCCTGGGCCGGGGGCGCGGGTGCCGCCGCCATGGTCGTGGGGGCCGCAGGGGCGCCCTGGAGCGACTGGACATAGGCGCTGAGCTGCGCGTTGTCGGGGTTGACCGCCAGGGACTGCTTCCACCAAGTCATCGCATCGGTCTGGTCCTGGCGCTTGAAATAGGCGTTGCCGTATCCCTGGTAGAGGTTGCCGAGGTATTGGCGGATTTGGGTGTCCCCCGGGTTCAGGCGCAGCGCGTATTGGAGGTACTGTTCCCCCTGGGTGGCCTGGCCCTGGCCCATGGCGCAATAGCCTAGACCGCGATAGGCGGCTTCGTTTCCGGGATCGGCCTTCACCACGGCTTGGTAGTATTGGGAGGCTTGGGCGTAGCGCCGCTGCTGGAGCATCTGGTCGCCCCAGCCCAGGTATTGCGCCGTAGTGGC
>DAIDJD010000168.1 GCA_027451505.1 candidate division FCPU426 bacterium | reverse complement strand
TGGCGCGAGTTGGGGGATCTGTACCGTCGGGAGGGCCGCCCGGGCAAGGCCGTCGCCTGCTACGACCGCTACCTGGCCGCCGTGCCCGGGGACGAGGCGGCCAGGGCCGTGGACACGGCCCTGCGGGAGGCCAGGGGGATGCCCCCCCTGGCCGTGGGCTTGGCCGAGGAGGCCGACCCGCGCGACGAGGACGGCACGGGCGGGTTGCGCCCGGGCGTGGAGTTCTGGGGGGCCCTCTGCGGCCTGGCGGCCTCGCCGGCGGATGTGGACCGTTTCTATGGGGGCGGGGCGGCCCTGCCGGGCCCGGGCCCCGGCGCTTCGCTGGGCCTGGCGGGGGGGCTCGGTCTGGACTATGCCTTCGAGGGAGGCTTCATGTTCGGCCTGGGCGCCTACGGCATCGCCCGGGCCTACGCCTACCCCAGTGCGGCGGGTACCGACCGCTACGCCGTGGACCATGCGGCCGCCTTTCTTGAGCCGGGGTGGCGCTTGCGTCTGTCGCGCCGTTTCGTGCTGGAGCCCCGCCTGGGCTTAGGGGGCATGGAGTCCTACATCGCGGCGAGCCAGGACTCCACGGGGCAGCGCTGGAGGTCCCAGGGCACGGGCTACGCCCTTTGGCCCGAGCTCCGGGGGGAGGTCCTGCTCGACGATTGGGGCCATGTCGGGGTGGGGGCCTCCCTGGGCTACCTTTACGGCTTCCCCGAGGGGGAGGTGGTCACTTCCTCCTCCGACGCCGCAGCCGTGGGGAGCCCCTGGAGCTACACCGACCCGGCGGGGAACGCCCGTTCCTGGAGCGCCTTGACCCAGGGCCTCACCTTCGGCGTGTTCTTGGCTTACCGGGCCCTGCCGATGTTCTGGTAGCGGGCCGGGAGGGCGACGCGGCCAAAACGTTCCTTGGCCCGCCGGACGAAAAGGGTTATAAATTCAAGGCGGTTTCCGGTTCAAAACGTTTTCCTTCATCCGGCCATGCGGCGCGACAGCGACGGGTTCGACCTCGAAGAGATGATGCGCATTCTGGGCGAAACGCCGTCCGGCGCGGAGCCGCGCGCTCCGCTGGCCGTCGACGGCGATCCGCCCCCCGGGGTCCTCACCCCGGAGGAACAGGCCCTCCTGGACGAATACGAGGCCGCCCGCCTGCGGCGGCGCCTCGAGGAGAAGGCCGAACTCGTGCGCCGCCAGCTTGAGGAGCGCGAGCGCGAGGCCCGACGCATCATCGAGGAATACGAACGCCAAGCCGCGGGCGCCGTGTCGCCCCCGCCCGTCGGTTTGGCCGACATCGGGCCGGCCGAGTGCGAGGCCCTCGGCGCCCTCCTGGAGGGCATCCGCTTGGCTCTGTTCTCCTATTTGGTCCCCCGAATCGGCGCCAAAAACGCGGTGTCCATGCTCGTCAAAAGCCTGGAACGGGTCCGCGCCGCGGCCCCGGACGTACTCAAGGACGTGTCCTGGCGCCCGGACGGCACCCTTCGCGAGGACGGTTCGGTCGATTCCGCCCGCCTGCTCAAGAACGCCGCGGCCCTTCCCCAGGGGGAGAGGGTCTCCCGTGTCCTCGGGGCCATGCGCGAACTTTGGGCGCTGCGCCTGAAGTCCGTGGAGGCGGGGCTGGGGGCCCAGGTGCGCGGCGAGATCGAGGGCCGGCTCAAGGCCACCCGCGCCGACCCCGCCAACGCCCGCGTGCCGCGGAGCTGGCTGGACGCCTTCTACGACGGCGTCCTGGCCTGAGCGCGGGGTTGTCATCCCCGGGCACCGGCGGTATCCTGGCGCGTCTCGAGCCCCCGCCCCCCCCTGATAACGGACCCCATGCCCTCCCGGAAATCCCCGCCCACGGTCGTCTTCACCCAGGACTGGCCCTCCTTGGACCTCCCCGCGTCGGTCACCGAGGTCCTGGGCGCCGCGCCATCGTTGGTGGCGCCCTCGCGCCGCGAGGACCTGCTCAATTGGGCGCTCGGGCGCGAAGCGGGGGCCACCGACTGGAGCCTCCAAAACCGGGACGATAAGGGCGAATACGTCGTCAGCTTCGACGTCCCGGGGCGGGGCCCGGTGGTCGAGGCCCACGTGGTCAAGGCCCGCAACGGCCTCTCGGTCAACTACACTGAACCGGCCCTGCGCCGCCGCGACCCCGATGCCATGGTCATCGGGGACTCCCTTCCCACCGACAAGCCCACCTACGAGCAGCGCTTCGGCGAGCCCTTCGAGCGCACCCGCCGCGAAACCCTGGATTGGCTCAAGGGCCAGGATCTCATCGTCGTGCCCTTCTACGCCGGGCCCGAGTCCCTGGGCTACGGGGCCCTTCTGGTGTGCCCGCGCCGTGCGGGCTTCTTCGCCGGGGCCCTGGCCGACCTTCAGGGCATGATCCCCGGGGACGCCGTGCCGGCGGATTTCAAGGTCAACGCCGGGGTCCTCTTCGTGGCCCCGCCCTTCCGCCATACCCGCTTCGGCGGGAGGCAGGTGGTGGTCCACTACCGCGGCCGGGGCCACCAGGAGATCTACAGCTACAACCTCTATCCCGGGCCCAGCGCCAAGAAGGGCGTCTACAGCCTGCTGCTGGACATCGGCGAGCGCGAGGACTGGACCACCAACCATTGCGCCGCGGTGGGCGTGGTGACGCCCTACGACAACCGGCTCATCCTCATGCACGAGGGGGCCTCCGGGGGCGGCAAGAGCGAGATGACGGAGCACATCCACCGCATGGAGGACGGGCGCCTGCTCCTGGGGCGCAACCTCATCACCGGGGAGGAGCGCACCCTGGTCCTGCCGGAGGCCTGCCACCTCTACCCCGTCGCCGACGACATGGCCTGCGCGCATCCCTCCTTCAACAAGGGGGAGACGCGCCTCAACATCGTCGACGCCGAGAACGCCTGGTTCGTCCGGGTGGACCACATCACCGGCTACGGCACCGACCCCCACCTCGAGAAGATGGCGATCGCCCCGGCGGAACCCCTCATCTTCCTCAACCACCACGTGGTGCCGGGCGGGCAGGCCTTGATCTGGGAGCACATCCAGGACGCGCCGGGGAAGCCCTGCCCCAACCCCCGCCTCATCATCCCCCGGCGCATGATCCCCAACATCATGGAGGGCCCGGTGCGGGTCAACGTGCGCAGCTTCGGCGTGCGCTGCCCGCCCACGCACCGGGACAGCCCGCTCTACGGCATCCTGGGCATGCTCCACATCCTCAACCCCGCGTTGGCTTGGCTCTGGCGCCTGGCCGCGCCCAGGGGCCACG
>DAIDJD010000167.1 GCA_027451505.1 candidate division FCPU426 bacterium | reverse complement strand
GCACGCAGGTGTTGCGGTCCCGCCAATCCGTGACCGTGCTGAGCTTCTCCGCCCCCACCACCAGGACGTGGCGGGCGGTGCCCGCGGCGAGCAGCCCCTCGGCGACGGACAGGCCGTAGATGAAGCCCGAGCAGGCCGCCGACACGTCGAAGGCCAGGGCGCGCGTCGCGCCGAGCTTGTGCTGGAGCAGGCAGGCCGTGCACGGGAAGGGGTGGTCCGGGGTGAGGGTGGCCACCACGATGGCGTCGATCTCGGCGGCCTCGATCCCGGCCCGGGCCAGGGCCTTGCGCGCGGCCGAGGCGGCCATATCCGACGGGAGTTCCCCCGCCGCGGCGATGCGGCGCTCGCGGATCCCGGTGCGCGTGCGGATCCACTCGTCGGAGGTGTCGATGCGCCGCTCCAGGTCGGCGTTGGTGAGGACGGTTTCGGGGATGTGGCGGCCGGTCCCCAGGATGGACGCCAGCGGCGGCCTCAAGCCGCCGCCTCGGCCGTCTTGAAGGCCGCCCCCAGGCGGCCGGGCACGTCCTGCCGGGCGCAGGTATGGGCCACCCTGAGGGCGTTCATGAGCATGACCCGGTTGGCCCGCCCGTGGGAGATGACGAAGACCCCGGCCACCCCCAGCAAGGGGGCTCCCCCCACATCGTCGGCGCTGACGCGCCGGGCGAGCCCGGCGAAGGCCCGGCGGCTGAGCAGCCCGCCCAGTTTGGTCAGGGGCCCCAGCTTGGCGTACTGCGCCTTGAGCTCGGCCCCCATCATCTTGGCGGCCCCCTCGGCGGTCTTCAGGACGATGTTCCCGACGAAGCCGTCGCAGACGGCCAAGTCGCAGCGGCCGTCGAAAAGGTCGCGGCCCTCCACATTGCCGAGGAAATTGAGTCCGGCCGCTTTGAGCAGCGGCAGGGCCTCGAGGGTCTGGGCGTTGCCCTTCTTGTCCTCCTCGCCGATGGACAGCAGCCCCACCCGGGGGCGGGCGATCCCGACGACGCGTTCCATGAACAGCGAGCCCATGACGGCGAATTGGACCAGGTCCTCGGGCCGGCAATCCACCACCGCCCCGGAATCGAGCAGTCCGCAGGAGCCGTGCGCCGAGGGCAGGAGGGTGAGGATCGCGGGGCGGCGCACCCCGGGCACGCGCCCCAACAGCAGCGTCGCCGCCGTCATCGAGGCCCCGCTGTTGCCCGGCGAAATGGCCCCGTCGGCGCGCCCTTCCTTGACCAAGCGGGCGGCCACGGACACCGACGCGTCGCGCTTGGCCTTGAAGGCCGCGCCGGGCTCCTCGTCCATGCCTATGGTCTCGGCGGCCTCCACCAACTCGACCCGGGGGAGCAGGGCCTTGGGGCCCAAGTCCAGCCGGGGCTTGAGCTCGGAAGGCGCTCCCACGGCGAGCACTTTGAGGTCAGGGTCGCGCTCCAGGGCGGCGAAGAGGCCGTGCACGGCCTCCCCCACCCCCAGCTCGCTGGTCATCGCGTCCAGGGCGATGCGCATGCGCTTCGGGTCAGGCTTCCGGAGCCTGGACGATTTCCTTGCCGTTGTAGTGGCCGCAGGTCGGGCAGACCCGGTGGGGCATCTTGGGCTGCCGGCACTGCGGGCACAGGCTCAGTTGGGGCGCCTCCAGCTTCCAGTTGGCGCGGCGCTTGTCGCGCCGGGCCTTGGAATGGCGCTTTTTTGGGTTGGGCATGGCTTACCTCGATGACGGCCGGGGTCCGGCCTTGGGATTCATTCCGGGGCGCAGGCGCACGGTCCCGCGTTCAGGTTCGCCCCACAGCGCGGGCAAAGGCCGCGGCAATCCGGGCGGCACAGGGGGCCGAAGGGGACCGCCATTTCGAGCTCCTGGCGGGCCTCCTCGCCCAGGGGCACGCCGTCGCCGTCGAAGACGACCAGGTCGCTCCCGGGGTCCTCCTCCAGGTCCCCGCCTTCGCCTTGGCGGGCTCCGCCGCGCCCGCCTTCGTGGGAGGCCTTGCCGTGGCCCCGGGGTTCGAACAGGACCCGGGCGCGCACCGCGACGTCGGACTCGAAATCCTCCAGGCAACGACCGCAGTTCAAGCGCAGCCGAGCCCGCGCCTCCACCGAACCATAGGCCTGGCCCAGACGGCGACTCAACTCCCAAGAAAGGCTGAGGCTGCCGGGCACGAAAGGCGCGCCTAGTTCAAGGGATTCCAGGTCCAGGGCCAGCCCCTCCTCGCGGGCGGTTCCGTTTTCCGGGATACGCGTCCAGGGGACCGTGTACACGAAAAACTCCTTGGGAGGGGACAAAGGCTCAGAAGAATAAGAGAGCGGGCTCAAGCTGTCAAGAAATTACGGGTTTCATATTGTGGAACCAAGGACTGGACCCCCTCTTCCCCGCTTGAGCCGCAGATGCACATAGGTGGTGGCCATCAGCGTCACCGGGAAGGCGAAGAACACGCCCACCACCCACAACTCCAGTCCCGCGGCGTTGATGAGGCCGATGACCACCAGGAACACGGCGCATTCCCAGAACGCGCCGCGCACGGCCCGGAAGCTGCTGAGCATGGAGGCCCAGGCGCCCTGTCCCTCGTCGGCCACGTAATAGCCATGGAACCAACCGTAGACGCTCCACAGGCCCGCCGGCAGCGCCGCCAACGCGCCGAGGGCCAGGCGCGGCCAGTCCCCCCGGCCCAGGCTCAAAGGACGGGCCAACCCGTCGAGGCCGCCCCGGGGGATCCAGGCGCCGGAGACGATGCGCAGGCAGGGCCACAATCCCAGGCCTAAGCCTCCCCAGAACAGGAGCGTGGAGGCCAGGAAACGCCCCAAATAACCGGGGGCCGGCAGGGTCGCCTCGTGCAGACGGCTGGCGCGGGTCTCCAGGTCGCTCAGGCGCAGGGCATGCCACAGAAGCCAGCAGCCCACCGCGAACTTGAAGCCCGTGGCGGCCGCCCGCCCCCCGGGGAAGGTGCGGCCGAATTCGGCCAGGAGCTCGGGCAAGTAGAACAGCGCCGACCCCGGGATCAGGCTGCGCGCGTGGCGCAGGGTCAGCCTGAGCCCGTACGCCAAGGAAGCCCCCAAGGGGACCCGGTCGCTCAGAACGCCCCCGCGTCGGGAAGGTCGATCTCGTAGTTCAAGGCCCGGTCCGCGGCGCGGAGGCGGATCCACAGGCCATCGGCGACCCTCTCGAACACGGCCGGGCCGCGGCGGCGGCCGGAAGGGTCGAGGGCCCACACGCGGGCCCTTCGGGTGCGGGGCAGCCGCACCCACACCCGCCCGACCACGGGCTCGACCAGCACCGGGGCGGTCCCGGGCCGCGCCAGTTGGTCCCCGGCGGCGGTGTAGGCTTGGCCCGTGTTGACCGCGTCGGCCACGGCGCTCAGCAGCACCTTGCGTGCGCTGTCGAGGCGGTTCGTGTCCAGGGCCGTGGCCACCACCACCGCGTAGGGGTTGCGCACCTCGGCCCGCAGGCCGGAAGGGTGGTCCGCCAAGGCGGACAGGAAGCCCGCCTCGGCCTGGGTCCCGGCCGTGTCGATGAGCAGGACGCCCCGCGTCGGGTCGTGGCGCACGGCTCCCCCGTCCCCCACGCTGTAAGCCCCCCGCACAACCGCGGGGCCCGGCCCTGGGGCCCCCGGCGCGGGATCGAAGTCCACCCCGCATTCCTCGCTTAGGACCGCCCTCCCGGGGTCGGGCAGGCTGGTGCCGGGCCAGAGGGCCGCGTCGCGGGTCATGGGGGTGAATCCCGAGGCTGGCGCCGGCCCCAGGTCCCCCCGACGGGCCAGCATGGCCGCCGCCGGCCACAAGGCCAGCATGGCGGGCTGGTTGGCCACGTTGAAATTGTTGTCCAGGGGGCCGGCGAAGCGGCGCAGGTCCCCCTGGTTGGAATGCAGGAAGGCGAATTGGACCGCGCTCCAGTCCTGCAGGTCGCAGGCCGCGGCCATGTCGAGCACGGCGTCGGCCCGGTACCGGTTGGGGGCGGCGCACTGCCATTCCCCGGCGATGAAGGGCAGCCCGCGGACCCGGCGCTGCGCCAACTCGCCCACCACGCCCAGGCCCGGGGTGCGCAGCATGGGCCGGGGATCGAAGGAGACGGCTGGGACGTAGCCCCAGCCGCCTTGGGGATGGGCGAAGTAGGCGTGCCGGTCGATGTAGGTGCCGAGGCTGGCGTTGGCCAGGAGGTCGCCGGGGCTGGAGGTCCAATGGTTGCTTCCGGTCACCAAGCCGCGGTAGCCCAAGGTGCGCAGCAGGGTGATGATGGAGCGGTAGTAACCGGTCTGGGTATCGTAGTTGAAGCGTTCCTCGTCGCGGGCCCGCGCCGGGCTCAGGGAGCTCCACGAATCGTCCTGCCAGGAGGCCAGCGGCCGGGCGGTGGGCGTCCGGGCCCAGGGGTCCTCGTCGGGGCCCAGTCCCCGCTGTCCGGGCGCCTGGGGGGCCCAGGCGCGCAGGAGGGCCGCCCGGTCCGGGTAGTGCGCCCGCAGCCAAGCGTTGAACAAGCCCTGGAGCACCCCGGCGTAGGCGCCCCTCGCCGAGAAGTCGCCCGAGGAGCCCCGGTAGAAGAGGCTGTCCTCGTTGATGATGTCGACCATGGCCACGCCGGGGTCGTCGGCGTAGCGGCGGCCGGTGTAGCGGTTGCGGTGCCCGAGGAAGGCGGTGATGAACCCGCGCTCCAGCCGCAGCAGGTCGGGCGCGAACTCGGCCATGATCTTCCAGCCGTCGGCGAGGTCGGCCGGATCGGCCACGCCGTCGGCGGCCAGCGGGTGGCGCGAGACCAACAGGTCGAAGTACTGGTAGATGCCGCGCTTCTGGAGCGCCGCCACCAGGTAGTCGAAGCGGTCCATGGATTCGGGGTCCCGACGCAGGGTCTGGGTGTCGGAACCGAAGATGTTGCGGTTGGACCAGACCGCCTCAAGGTGGTGGTGGCGGGTGAGGTTGACCCCCATCTCGGCCAGCAGCCGGGCCATGGCGTCGGCCTGGGCGTGGGTCGGGAAGTTGGAACTGGCCACCACGTTGATCCCGAAGAAGCGGACCGGGGAGCCGTCGTCGAAGACGAAGTCCTCGCCCTGGGTGCGCACCCTCCCGTGGCGGCCCGCCGGGGCGTCATCGAGGAAGCCCAGGTCCAGGGCCGTGCCCTTGCGCGCCGCGGGGTCGACGCCGGGATAGGCCCACCATCCCCGGGTGTCCACCGGCCGGACCACCGCGGGAGGGACGGGGCGCGAGTCCAGGACCACCGAGGCCACGCTCAGGTCGAAATCCGCGTCGTGGGTGGCGGGCGCGAAATCCACCGCGGTGACGTCGTCGAAGACCCGCGGCACGGCGCGGCCCCAGCCCGCCTGGTGGAAGGCGTCCAGGGGCAGGCGGATGAGGGTCCACCGCGCCGGCGCCGTGAAGGAGGCGGAGTACTGGTCCGAATCCGTGATCGAAGCCTTGACCAGGGATACCTGGTACAGGCCGCCGTCCCCGCGGGCCCAGAAACGGAGGCTGCGGGCCCCCCCGAGGTCGTGGGGCGTGCCCAGGGGCAACAACCCGAGATGGAGGTGGACCCAGGTCCAGGGCGCTTGGTTGAGCCCGAGGTGCCCGTGGATGCGCGCGCAGGCGCGCCCACCCCCGGCGGAGGCCCCCTCCGGGCCGAAGGGATCCGGGAGGGCGACCGTGCCCAGGCCATGGTTGTCGTGCTCCAGGATCCACTGGCCCGCGATGGGGGGCCGCGCGAAATCGGCCACGGTGAGCGCGCCCATCGGGACGGCGGCGGCGGCGGGAAGGGCCAGACCTAAGGCCAGGGCGAGGGTCCAAAGGGACGGTTTGCGGATCATTGGGGCACCAGCTGGTAGGGTAGGTGGTCGCGGCGGGCCAGAACGCGGGCGGCGGCGGCGGCGGCCGACGCATCCGCATAGGGACCCACCTGGATGAGATCGAGGGCGCGTCCGGCGATGGAGCGCCGCTGGACGCGCACCCGGTAGCCCTGGGAACGCAGTTGCCGGATCAGGGCCCGGGCCCAGCGCACCTGGGAATAGGCCCCCACCTGCACGCACCAGGCGGCCCCGCGCCCGGGAGGGGGGCCGGCCTCAGGCGGGGCCGGATGGGCAGCCAGGGAGGCGGCCTCAAAGCTCGAAGGATAGGCCGAAAGGAGGCGCTCGAAGCATTCCCGGGCGCTGCGTTCCCGGCCCTCGCGTTCATAGACCCGGCCCAGCCCCCAAAGGGCCTGGGCCGCGCAGGGCCCCGGGACCAACCGACGGTACAGGACCTTGGCCCGGGCGTACCGGTCGAGCTTCCTGAGGGCGTCGGCTTCGCCGAGCAGGGCCCCGGCGGCCTCGGGGGAGGCGGGCCGGAACCGCCGCACCAGGACGAAATCGCGCAGGGCCTCCCGCGGACGGCCCAGGGCCAGGCGCACCCGCCCCCGCCACGCCAGCCATTGGGCGGAAAGGTCCCCGGGCCGGGGCCAGGGCTTGGCCCGCGCCAGGATGCGGTCCGCGGCCGCGTACCGGCCGGCGGCGCATTCGAGTCCCGCCAGCCGCAGCGCCGCGGCGCTCCCGGCGGCGGTCCCCGCGCCGCGTTCGAACGCGCCCCTCAGGCCGGCCTCCTCGGAGGAGAACGCGACCAAGCCCGGGGCGGCCGGGGGGCCGGCCGTTCCGGCGCCGGCCCGCGCGGGTCCCGGGGCCCCCAGGGCCGCTGCGAGGAGCAAGGCGGCGGGGATCAAGGCTCGGGCTCGCCCCTGAGGAAGCGCTTCACCCGCCTCATCCGCGCGAAGAGCCGGTAGTACCACAGCACCCGCCGGACGTAGGCGCGCGTGGCCGGGAGGGGTATGCGGGAGATGAGCAGGTCCTGGTCCTGCCCCCAAGGGTCCAGTCCCCAGGACCGCACCTTCGCCGGCCCGGCGTTGTAGGCCGCCAACGCCAGCGGCAGATCCCCATGGAAGTCCTTGAGTTGGCGGGCGAAGTAGTGGGCGCCCAACGTCAGGTTGATGTCGCCGGTGTAGAGGTCGTCCCCGTCCTGGTAGTCGAACTTGAGCTCCCGGGCCACCTGGCGCGCGGTGGCGGGCATGAGCTGCATGAGCCCGACGGCCCCGCGGGGAGACCGGGCGATGGGGTCGAAACCGCTCTCCGCGCGGACGATGGCCGCCAAAAGCAGGGGATCGACCTTGATCTCGCCCGAAAGCCGGTAGAGTTGGGCCTTGTCGCTGATGGGGGAGAGCGCGTTCCAGAACCCCTCGCTGCGCCAGGCCAGAAGGGTCGCGGCCGCGGCCAGCGCCAGGCAAAGCGCGGCGAGCCGAGGCCCCCGGCGGGGCCGGGCGGCGCGGGTCGGTGCGGGCAGGGTCGCGGAAGCCGGGGGCGTGCGCATGCCGCCATTCTACGGAAATCCCGCCCCCCGGCGTAGGATATTCGCCCCCCAAAAATAAGGCGGGCCCCGGGTTGGAAGCCCGGGGCCCGCGGAGGGTCGGCGTCGAAGGGGACCCTCAGCCGAACATCTTCTGCATGAACTGGGCCGGCTTGGGCCCCAGGATGCGCGGCACCTGCTCGTCCTTCCAACTGTCCTCCACCAAGCGCTTAGCCTCGGTGTAGTTGTTCTGGACGTGCTTGAGGATGCTCTCGCGCACCTCCTGCATCTCGGTCATCGCGGAGTAGCGCAGCATGAGGATGACCGTGTACTGGAGGTCCTTCAGGATGACGTAGCGCAGCAGCACGGCGATGCGGCGTTTGCTCATCTTGGGGTTGGGCATGAGCCCGTTGAGCATGTTGAACACGAACTCCATGTAGTCCTGCACGGCGGTCTCCCGCCCTGCCGCGTCCACCTGCTTGGCGCTGGCCACCATGGTCATCTTCTTGTCGGCGCCCGCGAAGACCACCTTGGCGCTCTTCTCGACCTTGCCGGAGTAGTCGCCCATGAAGGTCCCGGCGTTCTGCTCCCCGCGGAAGTTGTAGATGGAGTCCTTGGAGAGGTACATGCCCACGGCCTTCATGACCTGGGCTTCCACGGGGCTCAGGCTGAACTGGGGCCCCTTGCGCACGACCTCCCCGGAGACCACCGACATGATGAAGCGGTCCTCCAGCCAGTCCACCACGTTGCGCACCGGCTCGAGGATGAGGGGCGGGACCTGGAAGGCCCCGCTGGGGCTCTTGGGGAAGGCGTTGACGTGCACCTTCAGGACCTTCTGCATGGCCGCGTACACGTTCTGCGGCGTGCAGATTTGGTTGCGGAGGGGATCCTGGTCCAGGGCCAGGTGGCTGTTGAGGAGCACCCGTGAACCCGAGGTCGCCACCCGGTTGGCGGCGTTCTCGGCCGTGGCGGCGACGAACCCGGCCGTGTAGCCGAAGTCCGTCTTGATCTTCGCCACCTTGTCGATGTCGAAGGTCACGAACTTCTTGCGCATCGAGTCGGTCTTGACCGCGTTGAGCGACTCGATCTCGCGCAGCGTCTTGCGCAGGTCGGCCAGCACCGGGGTGTACTTCTCGGCGAGCTGGCGGATCTTGAGGAGGTTGGTGGCGGCCGCCTCGGCGTAGCCCTTCAGGGCCGGGCCCGCGGCCAGGACGTCCCGGTCCAGGGCCATCTTGGCGGGTCCGGTGGCCTCCGGCGCCCGGCCCGAGGCCTGGTCCACGAAGGCCTTGATGGTCGCGAAGGCCTGGCCGCCGGGGCCGTGGTCCACGGACTGGGCCGCCTCAAGGAGCTTCTGCAGGGCCGGGACCACGGCGTCGAGATCCCGGACGCAGGCGTTCTTGCGCCCGATGGCCGTCTCCCGCGCCAGCTTGGGATCGTTGGCCGCGTCCCCGGCCTCCTTCTTCGGGCGGCGCTTGCCGGCCTCCTGCGGGTTGAGCGCGTAAAGCTCGTCGGCGGCGATCATCCGCGCGCGGTCGATGGCCGTGTACACGTAGTCCGCGTCCTCGGGCAGCTTGGAGGCCACGTCCCGGTAGGCCTCCAGCAGGGCGTCGTAGACGCCGCGATCGAGCAGCACCACGGGGCCCTCGCCCAAGTCCACTTGGTCGGCCAGGGCCCCGGTGCACAGGAAGAGCATCTGGTGGTCGTTGAGCGCCTCGATCCGCTCCAGGAGGCTGCGGGTGAGGGAATCGAAGGCCTTGCGCAGGCGGTCGCTCTTGACCTTGTCGGTGATGGCGGGATTGGCCGCGGTGTCCTTGGCGTAGATCTTGAGGGAATCCTCGGTGATGCCCCGCACCTCGGGGGACACGCCTTCCATGACACGATCGAAGATTTGGTTGGCCACCGCGGTTCCACTCATGAAGGGGAGCTCCATTCTTGGGCGGCGCCACCCGCCGAACAAAGGCGTTTCCAGGAAACTTTAGCATGGGCTCCCGGAGCCCGGCAAAAGAAATCTTGCCTGGTGATCCTCCCGTTCCGCTTTTTGAAACCAGCCCGAACACCTTGATTCCAAGGGGTTTTTTTCCGATGATGGGGCATGCCGCGCATCCACCGCTATCTGCTCCAGGAAATGGTGCTTCCCTTTTTCATGGCCCTGGGGGTCATCAGCTTCCTGCTGTTGACCAAACAACTGCTCAACCTCGTAGATCTGGTCCTCAAAAACGGGGTCTCCCCGCTGATCGTGCTGCGCCTGGTGGCCTACATCGTCCCGGCGACCTTCGCCATCACCGTGCCGATGAGCCTTCTGGTGGCCGTGCTGCTGGCCCTGGGTCGCCTGGCCACCGACCTGGAGCTGACCGCCCTGCGGGCCGGCGGGGTGGGCCTGGGCCGCCTCTACACGCCCCTGGTGGCCCTGGGCCTGGCCGCCAGCCTCGGGATGCTGGGCTTCAATGAAACCCTTCTGCCGCGCTTCAACGAAGCCTACAAGCTGCTCTTCTACCAGGTCCTGAGCCGCCGCAGCGACGTGGCCCTCCAGGCCGGCGTCTGGGTGAAGGACTTCGAGGGCATGCTGGTGTACGTGGACTCGAAGGATCCGGTCACCCACCAGCTCAGCGGGGTCACCATCATCCGGCCCGGGGACCCCGGGCGGCCCACCCAATGGATCCATGCCCGCAGCGGCCGCCTCTCCGGGGACCCCTCGGGGTACCGCCTGAACCTGGACCTGTACCAGGGCAGCCTGCAGACCGTCGACGGCCCCCAGGACTCCAACCTCACCACGCTCGACTTCAACTACAGCCGCTTCGACCTGGACTTAGGCGGGGCCCTGGGGCAGATCCGCGACAACAACCGGCAGCCCTCGGAGATGACCATCCGGGAGATCCGCCGGGACACGGCCTCCATGGCCCCGGGCGACCCGCGCCGGGCCCATTGGCTGACCGAGATGCACAAGAAAATCGCGATCCCCTTCGCCTGCCTGTTCTTCCTGCTGTGCGGCCTGCCGCTGGGGACCCTGACGCGCCGCGGCGGCCGCATGCTGGGCTTCGTGTTCGCCCTGGGGCTGATCTTCGCCTACTACGTGCTCCTGAGCCTGGGCCAGACCTACGGGGACGCGGCCCGCGTGCCCGCGTGGCTGGCGATGTGGGCGCCCAACCTGGCCATGGCCGCGGTGGCCGCGGTCGCGGCCTGGGCCGCCTTCGACGGGCGGGGGCCCTTCTCCTTCGGCCGGGGGGGCTGAAGGGATGCGCCGCCTGGACCGCTACATTCTGGGGGAGTTCCTGGCGCCCTTGGGGCTCATCGTCTCCGGCATGGCCGTGCTGGTTCTGCTGGTGCAGATGGTCGACCAACTGCCCCGCCTGCGGCAGTTCAACCCGACGACCGCGGAGGTGTTCCTCTACTACGCCTACCAATTCCCCTACATCGCCACCCAGGTCGTCCCGGTGGCGGTGATGCTGGCGGTCCTGGTCGCCATGGGCGGGCTGGCCCGCACCAGCGAGCTCACCGCGATGGGCGCCGGAGGGGTGAGCCGGCTGCGCGTGGCCCTGCCCCTGCTGGCCGCGGGCTTGGGCGTGAGCCTGGCCCTTCTGGGCCTCAGCGAGACCCTGGTGCCCCTGGCCACGGCCCGCTCGCGCTACATCGAGAAGGTCTCCATCGAGAAGCGCAACCTGGACTGGGACCAGCCTTGGCGCAGCGACATGGCCAAACGGCTCCCGGGCGGGCGCCAGCTCTACACCCAGACCTTCGACGCCCAGGACGGGACAATGCGCCCCGTCATCGTGGTGGCCGCGGCGCCCGACGGGACCGAACTCGAGCGCATCGACGCCGACGAGGCGCGTTGGGTGGGCGGGGGCCGCTGGCGGCTGACCGGCGGCGTGGACCGCCTGTTCCGGCCCGACGGCTCGGAGGCCAAGGTCACGCGCTTCGCCCAGGAGGTGCTGGCCCTGGACGCGGCCCCGGCGGACTTCGCCGTGGACACGCAGCGACGGCCCGAGGACCTCCTGGAGATGAGCGTCGCGGAGTTGACGGACCTGGCCGACCGCATCCGGGACACCGGCGGGGACGACCGCGAGGAGCGGGTCTGCGTCCAGGTGCGCCTCAGCTACCCCTTCAGTTGCCTGATCCTGGCGATGCTGGCGGCGGGCCTGCCCTACCTTTTCCCCTCGGGCAAGCGGGCCCTGACCGGGGCGGCCATCGGGCTGGTGGTCTCCCTGGCCTCCGGAATGCTCTATCTGGTGTTCGTGCAGGTCGGCATCAGCCTCGGCACCAGCAGCACCCTGCCGCCCGCGCCCAGCGCCTGGCTCGGGAACCTGGTCTTCGGCGCCGCGGGTTCCGCGGTGCTGTGGCGGGCCAACCGCTGAACCTTCCCCTGAGAGGAACCCCCATGCCCGCATCCCGCTCCGCCGCGTCCGTCCTCGCGGCCTTCACGGCCCTGTCCGCGCTCTCCGGTGCCTGCGCCGCGCTCAAGCCCGGGGCCGAGGCGCCGCGCTTCACGGCCCCCGCCTGCCAGTCCGGCCGGGAGTACACCTTCTCCCTGGCCCAAGCCCTCGGAAGCGGCCCCGTGGTGGTGTACTTCTTCCCCGCCGACTACACCTCCGGCTGCGACCTGGAGGCCCACGCCTTCGCCGCGGACAAGGCCGCCTTCGCCGCGGCCCACGCCCAAGTCGTGGGGGTCTCGGCCGACGGCGTCGCGCGCCTGAAGGCCTTCTCCAAGGATCCGGACTATTGCGCCGGCGCGTTCCCGGTGGTGTCGGACCCCGAAGGCCGGGTGGCCCACGCCTTCGGACTGGACGTGTTCCACGGCCTCGGGTTCCTCAAGGATGTCCGCGGGGAGCGCATCGGCCACGGCTTCATCCCGCGCACCACCTTCGTGGTGCGCCCCGACGGCCGCATCGCCACCGTGTGCTCCTCCCACGACCCCTCCACCCACGCCTCCGAGGCCCTGGCCGCCGTGCGCGCCATGGCCGGGGCGCGCTAAACGGGACGTCCCCGACGCGCCCCGGGCGCCTACCAAAAATCCAGGACTTTGACCTCGAGGACCACCGCGTTGGCGAGGTTGAGGGCGAGCAAGCCGAGGAGCAGCCACGTGTCCAAACCGGCGGCCGCGCCGCCCCTGCGCTTGAGGAAATAGGGGCCCGCCGGGATCACCAAAAGCAACAGTCCATAGAGGAAGACACGCTCCACCTCCGCGCGGATGACGCCGGCGAAGATGAGCGTCAACAGGAAGGGGATCCCCAGCATCAGGAACTCGTCACCGGAGTCCGCACGCCGCAACGCCGAAAAGGACCGGATCATCCAGACCGCGGCGGTCGCGACTCCGGCGTAGCCGATGTAAAGGGCGGTGTTGGCCCAACTCCACAGGGAGTAGGGCCTAAAGAGCATGACGTCCTTGTTCGCCCCCAAGGCCTTCTGGATGGACCCGAGATAGCTGTATTTGAAGCCCAAGCAGGCCGCCAGCAAGAGGTGGCACGCCACCCAAACGAGCAACAGGGGCAGCCACAGCGCCAGGACGCCGCGCAGGGCGGGCACCCAACGCCCGTTTTCGGCGCGCAGACGCGCCAGCACGCTCCAGAGGCCGCAAAAGATGAGCGGCAGGCCCACCCCAAACGTGAACAGGCTGCCCCCGAACAGGCACAGGCCGGCGTAGATCCCCCACTTCAGCCGCGGCTCCTGGTGCC
>DAIDJD010000166.1 GCA_027451505.1 candidate division FCPU426 bacterium | reverse complement strand
ATGACCTCCAATACGCTGTACGTGGTCTTCCAGGGAACCACCGTCACGGCCACCCTGACGGCCACCCTGAGCTCCGGCCCGGGCGGCGAGACGCTGCTGTCGGCGACTTTGCCGGGATTGTCCGGGGCACTCGCGTCCTCGGCCACCCAGGCGGTGGTGTACGTG
This sequence comes from candidate division FCPU426 bacterium, assembly GCA_027451505.1. GTDB lineage: Bacteria > Oederibacteriota > JAJYGY01 > JAJYGY01 > DAIDJD01 > DAIDJD01. The sequence goes on along the minus strand of DAIDJD010000166.1, from coordinate 9,188 downwards.
GTGCCCACGGGTGGGGGGGCCAACCTTGAGGCCGGGGCGATCCCGCTCAAGCCCTTCGTGACGCCGTCGCCCACGGCAGGGAGCGGGCCGCTGGTGGTCCAGGGGGTCTTCGCGGTGCCCAACCCGAATCCGACCCAGATGGCCGTGCAATTGGCCGGGCCCGCGGATTCGGTGGAGTTCAAAGTGTTCACCAAGGGCTTGGTGCAGGCCGTGGACTTCTCCAGCGGGCCTCTGCAGCCGGGTTGGCAGGCCGTGCCCCTGCCGCCGGCCTGGAGCCGCCTGCCCAACGGGTTGTACTACGTGATCACCCTGGCGCACCGGGGCGGAGCCGTGTCCCAGACCCGGGTGGCCAAGGTCATGGTGTTGCGCTAGATCCAGGGGCGCGCAAAGGCGAGCGGACGGTCCCTCTAGGGCCGTCCGCTTCTTTTGTGCCGTGCCGGACTTGGGGGGCCCCCTTGGCGTGCGGCCTGCGCCGCCGCCCGGCTAAGTCCGTGGGGGTTCTGAGCGGGTACCGGGCGGCATTACCGGCGCTTCAAGCCTGCGTCCCGGCGAACTTGGGGTGGCTCAGGAGCTTCCAAGGGCTGGACAAACCGCGCTGAAAGGGCTATAAAAATGGCCCCTTTTGGGGTCGCCGGGTCCCGGCATGGTGGATGTAGCTCAGTTGGTTAGAGCACTAGATTGTGGATCTAGGGGTCGGGGGTTCAAATCCCCTCATCCACCCCACGACTGCAAGGGGCGGACCCGGGGCAAGCGGCCCGTGGTCCGGGCTCGGTCACGTAGCTCAGCTGGATAGAGCGCTGCCCTCCGAAGGCAGAGGTCGAAGGTTCGACTCCTTTCGTGACCAGATCTATGGCCGGACGACCGCAAGGGCGCCGGCCGCGGGGCTGTTGACAGGCACGAACCGGGTCCTTATAGTTTGGGTCCCTGTGGGCACGTAGCTCAGTTGGTAGAGCAGATGACTCTTAATCATCGGGTCGTAGGTTCGATCCCTACCGTGCCCAAAAATTGAGAAGCGCCCGCCCCCTTCGGGGGCGGGACGCGCGGGATTAGCTCAGTGGTAGAGCGTCTCCTTGCCAAGGAGAAGGTCGTGGGTTCAAGCCCCATATCCCGCTCCATTTAAAAAAAGGGCCCTCGAATGGGGCCCTTTTTTTATTTTGAACCATGGGGCTGGGGTCAGGCAGGGGTTTAAGCCCCGTTCGCCTCGCGCGGCGGTTTTCCGGGCCGGGACGACGCATTCTCTCGGCTTCAAAACCGGTTTTCTTGTCGGAGTCGGGCCAAGCGCTTCAAAAATACCGAGGGCGCTTCGATGGCCAAGCCTTTATAGGGGTTCAAGGGCAACAAGTGATGTTTGTCCCCTGTGACCAGGACATCACAAGCGCCCAAGAGCGCGGTTTCGAGGACAAGGTCGTCCGGGGCGTAGCCGCTCGCGCTTAGGATGCCTGGCGGTGCCAGGACGTCCGAGGCTTCGATGAAATCAAAAAAGAACGGATCAAGCTTGGTGGAGGGCAGCGCTAATTTTCGGGACAGAGTGCGCCGGACTTCCTCCAGGATTTGGAGGCTCGTGACGTTTAGGAATTCCCTCTCCCAAAGCCGATCGACGATTTCTCCAGGAACTCCGCCGAAGGCCACGGCCGATACCAGGACATTTGCGTCCAAGCAAACGACCAGTTGGCTATTTGGCAAAAGGCCCCCCAAAGTCCTTTTCGGTCAGCCTCCGTGTCTTGACCTGCTTTCGGGCTTCGGTCGCCAGTTCGTCAAAGTTTCGGCGAGCTTTGTACTGGCGGAACGTCTCGCGGAGAAGCTCGCTGACGGTGCGGTGTTCTTCCTTGGCGACTTGCTCCACCTCTCGGACCATTTCCAGAGGGAGGGAAAAGGTGATGGTCTTGGTTCCAGGCATCGTAGCCCCTAAGAATAAGAATAAATCCTAAATAATCTTAATGGCGGGGAATCTTGTTGGGCAAGGGAGAAGTTGAGCTCCGCCACCAAGCGTTTGAGCTCGCAGTTTTCGCCCTCCAGCACCTTCATCCGATTGAGTTCACGAAGGGCCGTGCCGACATACTTGGCGCCGGCCTCAGCTCTTTCAAGATTCGAAGATCCGTGCTTCGCTGAACTTGCCCTTCTTCACGGGGGCCTCCGCAGGAATGGAACCTGCTAAAACCCCGGTTTCAAATGGACCGATTTACGGGGCTACCCTCGTGTCAAGCGCGGATGGGTTGTGCACCGGAGAAGTTTTGGCGAAGCCCTTTTGGCATCCGGGTTTTTCCGCGCGCCCAAGCGATCGGACGCGAATGTCGCGGCCCTGGGCCGGTTTGCCAAGGCGCCCGCGCCGGGTTAGCATGGCCTTCCCCGGCGCGGCACCCCGCCCGCCGGTTCAGGGAGCCGCCGCCCCGCATGCCCACCGCCGTCGTCCTTGTGGAATGCCCCGATCAGAGGGGGCTCATCGCCCGCGTCAGCGCCCTCGTGAGCTCTCTGGGGGGCAACATCCTCCAGATGGACCAGCACTCCACCGCGCACGAGGGCGGCCTTTTCTTCATGCGCCTTGAGTTCGGCTATCCCGACTCCCTGGAGCGGGAGCGCCTGGAGTCGGACTTCGCCGGGCTGGCCCGGGAGCTCAAGGCCATGGTTTCGGTCCGCCATCCCGCGCCGCGCCCGCGCTGCGGCATCCTCGTCTCGTCCCACACCCACTGCCTATCCGACCTGCTCTACCGCCACGCCTCCGGCGAGCTGGCCATGGACCCGGTGGTCATCCTGGGCAACCACGCGGAGGGCCGGCGCTGGGCCGACCTCTACGGCATCCCCTTCGTGCCCCTGCCGCGGGAGGGCCGGGAGGACTCCGAGGCCGCGATCCTGGAGCGCGCCGGCGCCGCCACCGACTTCCTCATCCTGGCCCGTTACATGCGCATCCTGAGCCCGGCCTTCCTGGAGGCCTACGGCCGCGACATCATCAACATCCACCACAGCTTCCTGCCCTCGTTCAAGGGGGCCCAGCCCTACCAGCAGGCCTACGACCGCGGGGTCAAGGTCATCGGCGCCACGGCCCACTTCGTCACCGGCGAGCTGGACGAGGGGCCCATCATCGAGCAGATGGTGCAGCGCGTCTCCCACCGCGACGACGTCGAGGCCCTCAAGCGCAAGGGCCGGGACCTGGAGCGCATGGCCCTCTCCAACGCCGTGCGGGCCTACACCACCCACCGCGTCATCCGCCACCGCAACCGGACCATCGTCTTCGAGTGAGGGCCTGGGCCGGCGCCCAAGCCCCTCCCCAGCCCCGGAGGTTCCCATGTCCGCCTACATGATCGCCCGCGTCCGCGTCACCGACCCGCAGCGCTACAAGGCCTATGTCGAGGCCAGCACGCCCCTGGCCGCCCGCTTCGGCGGGCGTTTCGTGGCGCGAGGCGGGAAGGTCCACACCTTGGAGGGGCCGGACGAGGGACGCCGGCTCGTGGTCATCGAGTTTCCGGACGCCGAAAAGGCGAAGGCCTGGTTCGCCTCGGAGGAATACCAGGCGGCCCGGAAGCTGCGTTTGGGGGCCGCCGAGGCGGAGTTCCTGGTGGTCGAGGGGGTCTAGCGCCCCCAGCCCCTCAACCGAAGAGCAGGGAACGCACGATCGCCACCGTCAGGAAGGCGCCGGTGCAGTCCAGCAGGGGCGGCCGCAGGAGGGCCGGGGGCAGGTTGGGCAGGTACACGGGGGCCAAGTGGCGCCAGAGGAAATAGAACGGCACGGACAGAAGGACGGCCCAGAGTAGGTACAGCGGTCCGTGGTGGCGTTGGCGGTTCCTGCAGAACATGGTTCCCCCTTTTCATGGGGCGGGCGGCGCGCCCCCCTTAGGGAGGGATCCCGCGGGACCGCGTTTTTGTGTGTTCAGAGGAGTTCGTCCCACGGCTCGCTCACGGCGAAGGCGGCGTGGATCAGGCCCACGTGGGAGTAGGCCTGGGGGTAGTTCCCCAGGCTCAAGCGCCGCTGGGGGTCGTAGTGCTCCGACAGCAATCCGAGGGGGAGGGCGGCCTCCAGGGCCCGCTCCATGGCCGCACGGGCCTCGGGCAGCCGGTCCAGGCGCGCCAGGGCTTGCACGAGCCAGAAAGAGCATACCACAAAAGCCGAGCGCGGCTGGCCGAAGTCGTCCTCGGTCCGGTACCGGTACAGGAAGCCCTCCGGGCCGTCGCCGACCTTGAGTTCGCGGCGGATCAAATCCACCGTCCCGGAGCAGAGCCGCTCCATGGGGTAGCGCAGCACCGGGGCCAGCAGGAGGGAAGCGTCCGCGGCGTCCGAGCCCTCCGACGCCCGAAGCGAGCCGCCGCGGGCCGTCGACTCCAGGGCCGCCGCGGCCCGCGCACGCGCGGCCTCCAAGTCCAGGTCGATCCCGCCCAGCAGGCCCCTGCGCCGCAGGGCGACGGCCCGGTCCAGGCCGGCCCAGGCCATCAGTTGGGTGAAGGCGTGGACGCGGCTGGCGCCCCTGATCTCCCAGGGTCCCGCGTCGGGCTGGCCGATGGAGGCGTCGCAGCGCTGCGCCAGCAACCCCAGGAGGCGCTCGTGGTCGGGATGGCGCAGGTCCCGGAGGCGTTCGTCCAGGAAGAGCGGGCAAAGCGTGAGCACCATCTCCCCGTAGACGTCGTTTTGCACGTGCTCCGCGGCCTGGTTCCCCTCGCGCACCGGGCGCCCCCCGGCCCACCCGGCCCAGGGATGTTCGCGCTCCGGCAACGGTAGGCTCCGGTCCAGGCGGTACACGGGCCGCAAGCGGCCCTCTTCGCGGTGGGCCAGGTCCAGGAGGAACTTGAGGAAGCCCTCCATCTCCTCGAACTGGCCCAGGCGGCGGAACGCCCCGAGGCAGAAGTGGGCGTCCCTCAACCAGCAGTAGCGGTAGTCCCAGTTGCGGACCCCGCCCGGCTCCTCGGGCAGGCTGGTGGTGACTCCCGCGAGGATGGCCCCGGTGTCCTCGTGGCAATGCAGCTTCAGGGTCAGGGCGGAGCGTATGGTCTCGGCCTGGTGGCGCGCCGGGACGTTGCAGCGGCGGACCCAGTCCCTCCAGTAGCCCACGGTGCGCGCGAGGAAGTCCCGGGACACGGCCGCCAGGTCGGCCTCCAGGGGTTCGTCCCAGGTCAGCGCGAAGAAGAGGGGCTCCTTGAGGCCGAAAGGCCGTTCCTCCTCCAGGTACGTCAGGGGCGCGTTGGTGGCCAAGCGCAGGAAGTCGCGTCCCCGCTCGAAGCGCAGGTGGCTGTTGCCGGCCCGGGGCGTCAGGGGCGTCCGGTCCCATCCGTCCACCGGACGCACCGAGACCCGCACGAAGGGGGAGCCCTCCAGCGGCTCGACGATGCGGAACAGGGAGGCGGGGCGGTAGGTGCGCCCGTGCTGCAGGAAGCGCGGGCAGAAATCCAGGATCCTGTAGGCCGACCCGTCCGGGAGGCGGAAGGACGTCTCCAGGACGTTGGTGTTGGGCAGGTAGGCCTGCGTCCCCGGGGGGCCTTCCGCGGGACCGATGCGGAAGTGGCCCCCTTCGGGGTCGAGCAGGCGGCCGAAGACCGGGGGGCTGTCCGGGCGGGGCAGGCACAGCCAATCCACCGAGCCGTCGGCGCCGCATAGCGCCGAGACGCGCGCGTTGCCGATGAGCCCGTAGGGGTAGGTCATGGCTCCTTGTCCTCGCGGATGAGTTCCATCAGGAATTCCCGTGCCAAGTCCTTGCATCCCAAGCCGAAGGCCAGCCCCGCGGCCAAGCCTAAGGCGGCCAGGGCGATGAGCATGGCCTTGGCCAGCAGGTCGCCCGCCGGGCCCAGGGGCTCCAGGGAGAACATCACCGTGGCGCCGAAGGTGGTCCAGGCGCCGACCTTGCCCCAGAACACCGCGTGGGGAAGCTGGGAGCCGGCCAGACCGAGCTGGACGAGCGTGGAGACGAAGCCCGCCAGCAGCGCCCCCAGCAGCAGGATCAGCACCGCGCTCATGATCCTGGGGACCACCGTGAGGAGGGCCGAATACGCCGGATCCCCGGCCCCCGCCCCCAGGGCCCGCAGCGAAAGCAGGGCCGCCGTGAAGACCGCCGTGTAGAAGGCCAGGTTGCCGAAGGCGCGGGAGGGCGAGCTGCCGCGGTGGCTGCGGTTCCAGATCTGGAACAGCCACATCCCCTCCAGCCGGCGGTCCACTCCCATCGCGCGAAGCAGCGTCCGGGCCAGGGCGCGGGCCCCGGCCCCCACCAGGAGCCCGGCCAGGAGCAGCACCAGGGCGGCGCTCACCCGGGGCAGCATCGGCGACAGGTCCCGCCAGAGCCCCGTGAAAGGCGCCAGCCAGGCGCCCCATTGGTCCAAGTCCGCTGGGATCATGGTTTCGTTTCCCCCTCGAGGTCGTGGTTTTCGGCCAGGTCGACCACGTCCCGGCATAGGTCCTCTGCCCAGGCGTAGATGTTGCGGGTCGAGACGCGGGAGCGCATGCGGCGCATCCGGGCGGCCTGCTCCTCCAACGGCATGTCCAGGGCCCGGGCAAAGGCCTGGGCGAAGGATTCGATGTCGTAGGGGTTCACGGACAGGGCCTGCTCGAGCTCGCGGGCCGCGCCGGTGAAGGGGGACAGCAGCAGCACGCCCCCGTTCTCCCCCGAGGCGGCCACGTACTCCTTGGCCACCAAGTTCATGCCGTCGTGCAGGGAGCTGACGACGCAGAGGTCGGCCAAGCGGTACCAGGGCACCAGGGCGTCGAAGTCCTGGTGTCCTTTGAGCAGCAGCACCGGCTTCCAGCGCCCCTGGGCCAGTCGGGCGTTGAGCTCCTCGCAGCGCCGCTCGATGTCCGCGACCACGGCCTGGTAGTCCTCCAGGTGGGTGCGGCTGGGCACCCCGATCTGCACGAAGGTGAAGCGGCCCTGCCATTCGGGGCGGGCTTCGAAGAGGCGGCCCAGGGCCTCCAGCCGCTCAGGGATGCCTTTGGTGTAGTCCAGGCGGTCCACGCCCAGTCCCACCTTGAGGTCCTCCAAGCCGTGGACCCTGCGCAGGACGCGGGCGGCCTCCCCGGCCGCGGGGGCGTCGGCCTGGCGGCGGATGGCGTCGAAGTCCACGGAAATGGGGTAGGAGCGCACCCGGGTACGGTGGCCGCCCCGGGCCACGCTCAGGCCGTCCCAGTCGAGCTGGCTTTCCAGTTCCAGGCCCACCGTCTCCATGAAGTTGTCGGCGTGGTAGCGCAGGTGGAACCCGAGGATGTCGTTGCCCAGGAGGCCGTCGAGCACTTCCTCCTTGTAGGGGCAGATGCGGAAGATCTCGGGGTTGGGCCAGGGGATGTGCCAGAATAGGACCGAGGTGAGGTCCGGGCGCAGGCGCTTCAGCAGCCGTCCCACCAGGGCCAGGTGGTAGTCCTGCAGGAACACCACGGCCCCGGGCGGAGCCTCCTCGGCGATGGCCTCGGCGAAGCGGGCGTTGACCGCCTGGTAGGTCAGCCAATCGGGATGGTGGAAGCGCGGCCGCACGTAGCTGACGTGGCACAGGGGCCACAGGGCCGCGTTGGAGAATCCGTCGTAGTAGCCGCGCTCCTCGGCCCGCGAGAGGGCCAGGCGGCGCAGGGTGTAGGTGGGCCGGTCCGGGGGCACCCGCACGCGTCCGCTGCCCCCGGCCACGGCGAAGTCCGCGTCCCCGCTTCCGTGGCAGACCCAGGCGGCGCCGCAGGCCGAGGCCATGGAGTCCAGGGCGATGGACATGCCACCTGCGGCGCGGAACCAAGTGATGGCCCCGCCCTTCCAGGCGTGGACATAGGGTTCGCGGTTGGAGGCCAGGACCAGTTTTCGGCCCTTGAAGCGCTGTTCCACGAATTCGCGCAGCGTGTCCCGGGTGGCCGAGCGGCCCAGGTCCTCGGTCCGGCGGGCGCGTTCCGCGGCCCGTTCCGCGGCCCGGACCAGGCGGGCGAGGGGGTGCTCCCGGGCTTCGTCGTCCATGCGTACTCCAATGGTGGGGTGGCGGGCCGCCCGTGCAGGGTCTATGTTGGGGGACGCACCAGCCTTGCGGGATTGTTCCCGGGGGCGCGCGGAATTTCCACGCAAAATGTCGCGGATCCCATGGGTTGTATCGAAACATGACGGACGCGGCCGGGGACGCCAAGGGGGCGAACCCGGTGGATCGTCCACGGAGGTGTTCCATGACCCGGGAACTCACGAGCCGGGAGATCGCGGCCTTGTCCGGTCCCCTGGCGGTCCTGCGGGCCTGCCCACGCCTTTTGGTCTTCGACTTCGACGGGACCCTCGCGCCCCTGGCGCCCACGCCCCGGGCGGCGCGTCTGCCCAAGGCCACCCGGGCCGCGCTGAGGCGCCTAGCGGCCCGCAAGGACGGCGCGGTCGCGGTGCTGAGCGGGCGCACCCTGGCGTCCCTGCGCCCGCTGCTGCCGCCCGGCGTCCCGATGTCCGGGGAACACGGTCTGGCGGCCGATGGGTCGGCCTGGGCCCTGCCTCCCCGGCTTTTGGCGGTCCCCCGTCGGGCCCTCCGGGCGCGGCGCCGGGCCCTGCTCGCGCTGGCCTCCGGCTGCCCGGGATCCCTGGTGGAATTCAAGGATTTCGGGGTCGCGGTCCATGTCCGGGGCGTGCGGGACCCGCGCCGGGCGCAGGGGTTGTGGGAGGCCGCGCGCGTCCTGTTCCGCGGATCGGGCCTGCGCGCCATGGCCGGCAAGGACGTTTTGGAGTTCGTTCCGACGGCGGGGAAGGGCAAGGCCGGGGGGCTGCGCCGGCTCGCCAGGGCGCTGGCACCGGGCTGGCGTCGGCGCGGGTCGGGCCTGTTCGTCGGCGACGACCGCACCGATGAGGACGCCTTCCGGGCGGCCGCGTCCTGGGGGCCCCGGTTCCTGTGCGTGAAGGTGGGTCCGGGGGCCACCGCGGCGCCCTGGCGGATCGCGGAGCGCGGGGGGGTGGACGGCCTGGTGCGGTCCCTGGCAGAGTGTTGAATCCGGCCCGGGAATCGCCGGGCCAAGGTGGGGGAGGTCGCTATGGCGCGTGTGCCGGATCTGGTGACGGGGGAGGACGGCCGCGACCGCTGCGGATGGTGCGGTTCGGATGCCCTCTACCGCGCCTACCACGACCGCGAATGGGGGGTCCCCGTCGATGACGACCGCGCGCTCTTCGAGTTCCTGACCCTGGAGGGCGCCCAGGCCGGGCTGAGCTGGATCACCGTCCTGCGCAAGCGCGAGGCCTACCGCCGCGCCTTCGCCGGCTTCGACCCGGCGCGGGTGGCGCGCTTCG
>DAIDJD010000165.1 GCA_027451505.1 candidate division FCPU426 bacterium | reverse complement strand
CGCGCCGCCGCCTCCCATCGCGCCTTGCGCGCCCGCGGGGTACCGCGGGGGATCGTCCTGCCCTTGAGGATTTGATCGGACCCCCCCCGGGGGGCTTCGCCCCCCGCCGTCCGACCGAAACCGCGGAGGGGCCCGGAATCTCCCGCCCCCCGCCCTCAAAGGGGGAACCCATGCGCATCGCCATTCTGGATGAGGATCCGGAATTGGGCCGGCAGATGGCCGGCTACCTGAAAGAACACAACATGGAGGCCCTGCTGGCCTCGGATCCACAGGCCTTCCGCAGCGCGCTATCCGCCGTCCCGGACGTGGCCGTGCTGGGCCTGGACCTGGCCGACGGGGACGGATACGGCCTGCTCACCGAAACCCGCCGCAAGGACGAGAACCTGCCCATTCTGGTGGTCTCGCGGCGGGGCGACCTGCCCGACCGCCTGCTCGGCTTCCAGCTCGGTGCCGACGACTTCCTGAGCCGGCCCCTGGAACAGCGGGAACTGCTGGCCCGGGTGCGGGCCCTGGCGCGCCGGAACCGCTCCACGGGGCAGCAGCGCCGCCGCCACGGGGCCCTGACCCTGGACCTGGGCCGGCGGGCGGCCTTCCTCAAGGGGAAGGACCTGGAGCTGACGGCCAACGAATTCGAGGGTCTTTGGGTGCTGGCCGCCCACGCGGGACGCGCCCTCACCCGGCCCGAGCTCAAGGAACGCCTCAACGGCCTGGGGCAGGCCGCGGTGGAGGGCCGGGGCCTGGACATCATGGTGTCGCGCCTGCGTTCCCGGCTGGGGGACGACGCCCGCTCGCCCCGCTACATCAAGACCCTGCACGGGGTGGGCTACATGTTCCTGCCCCAGGACACGGACTAGCATCCAGGCGCCGCCACCGTCCGTCGGGGGCGCCACCTTCGGAGCTCATATGGGAAACAACCTCAAGGAACTGGAACGGTTCAACCATTCGATCTGGCTCGACTACATCCGCCGCGACCTCATCCAGGGCGGCGGCTTGGGACATATGATCGAGGCCGACGGGCTCAAGGGCATGACCTCCAACCCCGCCATCTTCGAGAAGGCCATCGTCGGCAGCGACGCCTACGACTCGGACATCCGGGCCCGTCCCAAGGGCGGGGAGGCGTTCCCCATCTACGACGCGCTCAGCCGGGCGGACGTGGCCGCCGCCGCGGACGCCTTCCTCCCGGTGTACCGAGCCACCGGGGGCGTGGACGGATACGTCAGCCTGGAGGTCAACCCCCACCTGGCCCGGGACACGCGCGCCACGGTGGAGGAGGGCCGCCGGCTTTGGAAAGCCCTGGGGCGGCCCAATGTGCACATCAAGGTTCCGGCGACCCGGGAAGGGCTCCCGGCCGTCGAGGCCCTGCTGGCCGAGGGCATCAACGTCAACGTCACCCTGATCTTCAGCGTCTCCCGCTACCTGGAGGTCGCCGACGCCTACGCCGCCGGGTTGGAGCGCTTGGCGGCCTCGGGGAAGCCGGTCTCGGGCGTCAACTCCGTGGCCAGCTTCTTCGTCAGCCGCATCGACGCCGCGGTCGACCCGCTCCTGGCGGCGGCGGCCTCCGTCGGGCCGAAACAGGCGGAACTGGCGGCCCAGGCCAAGGGCAAGACCGCCATCGCCTGCGCCCGGCTGGCCTACCAAGCCCACCTGGAGCTCCGCTCGCAGGCGCGCTTCCGGCGCCTCGCCGACCAGGGGGCCCGGATCCAGCGGCTGCTTTGGGCCAGCACCGGCACCAAGGACCCGTCCGAGAGCGACGTGAAGTACGTCGAGGCGCTCATCGGCCCCGACACCGTCGACACGGCGCCCCTGGAGACCCTGGAGGCCTTCCGCGACCACGGCAAACCGGAAGCGCGCCTGGAGTCCGGCCTGCCCGAGGCCCGCGCCCTCCTGCAGTCCCTGCCTGGGCTGGGCGTGGACCTGGAGAAGGTCGCTCAGCGCTTGGAGGAGGAGGGGCTGGTCAAGTTCAACCAGCCCTTCGACAAGCTGCTGGCGACGATCGCCCAGCGGGCCGCGTCCTGAAATCCGCGCGGATCGCCTGCCTGCTGGTGGACGTGGGCGGGGTGCTGATGACCAACGGCTGGGACCGCGGGGCCCGGGAACGGGCCGCCGAGGCCTTCGGACTGGACCACGCCGAGCTCGAGGAGCGGAGCCACTTGGCCTCGGCGCCCTTTGAGGAAGGCCGCCTCGGGCTGGACGCGTTCCTGGACCTGACCGTGTTCCACAGGCCCCGCCCCTTCTCCCGGGAGCGCTTCCGCCGTTTCATGCTGGCCCAATCCCGCCCCTTCGCCGGGATGCTGGAACTCATCGCCGGGATCAAGCGCCGGCACGGCCTCAGGGTCGCGGTGCTCAGCAACGAGGGCAGGGAACTCAACGCCCACCGCGTGCGCCTGGGCGGCCTGGACCGGCTGGCCGACGCGTTCGTCAGCTCCAGCTTCGTCGGCCTGCGCAAGCCCGACCCGGCCATCTACCGCCTGGCCCTGGACCTGGTCCAGACCCCGCCCGGGCGCACGCTCTACGTGGACAACACCGCGGCCTACCTCCCGGTGGCCCGGTCGCTGGGCCTGCGCTGCCTGCTCCACCGGGACGAGGCCTCCACCCGGGCCGCTTTGGCTGCCCAGGGCCTGTCCTGAAACCCGCGTTTCCCATCCACCCCAACGAAAGGAGAGCGACGTGAAAAGAACCATCCTGCTCGTGGCCGCGGCCACCACCCTCATCGGCACCAACGGGTGCCAGACGCTGGGCGCCGGGCACCACACCGAGGCCGGAGCCGGCATAGGCGCCGTGGCCGGGGGCCTGGTCGGCGGGCTGTGGGGCGCCGCCAGGGGGAACTGGAAGGAGGGCGCCCTCATCGGGGCGGGCGTGGGGGCCGCCGTGGGCGGCGTCAGCGGGGCGGTGATCGACCACCAGCGCGAGGACATGCGCAAGGCGGGCATCGCCGAGCAGACCGACCAGGCCGGCAACATCATCGTGAACCTGGCCAGCGGCAGCCTCAACTTCGCCACCGGCTCGGCGGTGATCCCGGACAGCGGGCAGCAGAACCTGATGCGCCTGGCCGGGGTGCTGGCGAAGTACCCCGAGAACCGCATCGCCATCTACGGCTTCACCGACAACGTCGGCGACCCGGCCTCCAACCGCCTGCTGAGCCAGCAGCGCGCCGACGCGGTCAAGCTCTTCCTGCTGACCAACGGCGTGCCGCAGCACTGCATCCTGGGCGCGGTCGGCTACGGCGAGGACTACCCCGCGGCCTCCAACGACACCGCCGAGGGCCGCGCCGAGAACCGGCGCGTGGTGCTGCGCATCAGCGTGGACCAGGCCGAGGCCAAGAAGGATGAGGCGGCCCGGGAGCGCTGGCAAAGCGGCGACTGAGCGCCTTTTTCGGGATGGGGGTACACAACGGCCCGGGCCGCAAGGCCCGGGCCGTTCCATCTCGCAGGCCCTGGGCCCGCCAGGTTCAAACCCGCTTTATTGTCGTCAAATGTTGATTATACGACAAATGAAATTCCCGGCTTCTGGGCCCTACCACGGCAGGGGCCGGGTTCCGCGGGTCACATCGTTCCCTATCGAGGCCATCGAACCGCCGCCGCCGCGAATGCAAACCCAAAGCAAAGGAACCGGGCTCGTCGGCAGGCAACGCCAAGTCCTCTGGACGCCCTGGGAAACCCGCACAGCGGTGCCCGGCCCCACCTTGAGAATCTCGCCGTCCAGCGCCATCTCGCCTTCCCCGTCCAGGAACAGATAGAGCTCCTCCAACACGCTGTAGCTGTGCCAGTAGCCGGCGCCGTCTCCCGGGGTGATGGCGTTGATGGAAACGCCGAAAAACTCCAGGGGCAGGTCCCGGTCCACGAACCTGCGGCCCACCATGGGCAGGCCCGAAACCCTGTTGGTCGTGACGTTGCCATTCCACGTTCCAGGGCTTCCAAATTCAAACTTCGTGTATGCCTCCGCCATGGCTGCTCCTTCTATTTTAATAGCCAGTCGGGCACCGGGGAGAGGCCAACTGGCAATGTCGCGGCCTAGCCCGCCGACGCCAATCCGTTGCTCGGAAAATATACACCCATAAGGTGCTGCAAACCCCTCCTTTCGCAGAGAAGGAGCCCCTCGGAAGCTTCAATGGGGCCGCGCTCTTACGAGCGCGGAAAGTTTAGCTTGCCTTCGCCGGACCAAGGACTTCGCAGTAGCTTCAATGGGGCCGCGCTCTTACGAGCACGGAAAGACCGCACCGCCAGCGCCTCCCCGCCCTCCCAGGGCACGCTTCAATGGGGCCGCGCTCTTACGAGCGCGGAAAGAAATGCCAAATTTCTGGCCGAAGACGAAATGGGCGATGCTTCAATGGGGCCGCGCTCTTACGAGCGCGGAAAGTAGCCACGTCGTTCAGGGCTACGTTTTCGACCGCCGCGCTTCAATGGGGCCGCGCTCTTACGAGCGCGGAAAGATGCGAACGCAGGACCGCCGCAGGCCCTAGGAACGAGCTTCAATGGGGCCGCGCTCTTACGAGCGCGGAAAGTCCGCCCCAGTCTGATCGTCGGCGGTACCATCCTGAGCTTCAATGGGGCCGCGCTCTTACGAGCGCGGAAAGTCGGTCTTAGCAGCGGCAGGAACGCGGTGTTCGCGGC
>DAIDJD010000164.1 GCA_027451505.1 candidate division FCPU426 bacterium | reverse complement strand
GCCGGCCCGGCCGGGGCGCCGGCCGCCGTGCACGTCTCCGACAGCCTGGAATGCGCGGCGGCCCTTTTGGGCGCCTGGAGCCAAGGGAGGGGCGTGATCCTTCCTGGGGACGACCGGCCGGCGACCGCCGCCGCGCTGCGTGCGATCACCCCCCTTGGCTTCATCGGGGACGCGGCCGCCCCGCCCGTGGGGACGGGTCCGGGCCCGGCCGGGACCTGGACTGGGTTCCCGGAGGTTCCGGTGGTGGTGTTCACCTCGGGCAGCACCGGCGATCCCGTGGCCGTGGAGAAGCCCCGGTCCTGCGTGGAGCGCGAGCTTGAGGCTTTGGAGGCCGCCTTCGGCCGGGATCTGGAGGGGGCTTCGGTCCTCGCCACGGTGTCCCACCAGCACTACTACGGCCTCCTGTTCCGGCTTCTGTGGCCCCTCGCCACGGGCCGGGCTTTCGATTCCCGGCGCGTCGAGGTTCCGGTGTCCGGACAGCCAGGGGGCGTCCCCGGTCCCTGGGCCTTGGTGACGTCCCCGGCCTTTCTCAAGAGGTTGGAGCCGGGCTCCGGGGACGCCGCGGACGTCCGCTCCGCCCCACCCCGGCCGGTCGCGGTGTTCTCCTCGGGGGGACCCCTCCCCTGGGACGCGGCCTGCCGCTGCCGGGCCGTGTGGGGCCGTCCGCCGACCGAGGTCTACGGGTCCTCCGAAACCGGCGGGGTGGCTTGGCGTCGGCGGGACCGAGAGAGCGACCCGTTCCTGCCGCTGCCGGGCGTCGAGGCCGCGGTGGACGGCGACGGGACGCTGCGGGTGCGTTCCCCCCACCTGGCGACCCCGGAATGGGTTCGCTGCGGGGACCTTGCGCTCCCCGGCCCCGGCGGGGATGGCTTCCTGTTGCGGGGCCGCTTCGACAGGGTGGCTAAGATCGAGGAAAAACGGGTGTCGCTGGCCGCGGTGGAGCGGGCCCTGGAATCCCATCCGGCCGTGGCCGAAGCCCGCGTGCTGGTGCTGCGCGGCGTGCGGGACCAGCTCGCTGCGGTGGTCCGGCCCAGGGGGCACCTCCCCGGGTGCGCCGCCGAGCGCCGGGCGCTGGCCCGGGACCTCCGGCTCCACTTGGCTGGGCGGGCCGAAGCCGCCGCGCCGCCGCGCCGCTGGCGCTTCGTGGCCGCGATGCCCGTCGATCCCCTGGGGAAGACCCCGGTGGCGGCGCTGGAGGCGCTGTTCGCGGAGGGGGAACGGCTGGATCCGGAGCTTTTGCTGAAGCGGCCGGACGGCCCGGGGATGGATCTTGACCTGCGCCTGCCCGAAAGCCTGCGCTGGTTCCAGGGGCACTTCCCGGGTCTGCCCCTGCTCCCGGGCGTGGTCCAATTGCACTGGGCCATGCTCGCCGCGCGCGAGCACCTGGGCCTGCGCGGGGATTTCCGGGGCCTGCGGACGTTGAAGTTCATGCGGCCCCTGGTTCCGGGTCAGCGCGTGACCTTAAGGCTCTCCCCGGAACCCGGCGGCTTCGCCTTCGGGTACGAATCCGAGGCGGGGCGCCACGCCGTGGGGCGGGTCCTCCTTGGCTGAGGAACACCGCTTCTGTGTGGTGGTGCCGGTCTACGACCACCACGAGGCCCTGGAAGCCTGGTGGGAAGGGCTGCGCGCCCTGGGGTTGCCCGTGGTGATCGTCGACGATGGGAGCGGGGAGCGGTGCCGCTCCCGGCTGGAGGCCCTCGCCGCGGGGGCCGGGGGAACCGGGGTCCGGCTGATCCGCTTGCCCCTCAACCGCGGCAAGGGAGCGGCGGTCAAGGCGGCCCTGCGCCTCGCCGCCGGACTGGGCTTCACCCACGCCGCCCAGGTCGACGCCGACGGCCAGCACGACCTTCGCGACTTGGCGCGCCTGTTGGAGGCCTCGCGAGGCGAGCCCTCCGCCGCGGTCTGCGGCGAGCCCCGCTTCGGCCCGGACGCCCCGGCGAACCGGCTGCGGTGGCGCAGGCTGACCAACTTTTGGCTGGCCGTCAACACGCTCTCCAAAGACATTCCCGACGGCATGTGCGGGCTGAGGGTCTACCCCCTCGCCGCGACCCTGCCGCTTTTGGGCCCCACCGGAGACCGCATGGAATTCGACCCCGAAATCCTGGCGCGCCTGAGTTGGGCCGGCGTGCCCCTGCGCTTCCTGCCGGTGTCGGTGCGCTACCCCGAAGGGGGCAGGTCCGGATTCCGCGCCTTCGAGGACAACGTCCGCATCTCGTGGATGCACACCCGACTCTTTTTCGGCATGCTGCGTCGCCTACCCGTCCGGGCTTTCCGGGCGCCGCGGCGGGGGCGGCGGTGAGCGGGGTGCCCGAGGGGCCGGTGCTCTTCGATGGGTCGCCCCTGAGCCTGGAGCAGGTGGGCGCCGTGGCTGCCGGCGCGGGGGTGGAGCTCGGTCCGGCGGCCTTCCGCGACCGCATCGACGCCGGGGCCGGATGGGTGGACCGGCTGCTGGCCGAGGGGCGCAAGATCTACGGCGTCAACACCGGCTACGGGGACTCGGTGGGCGTCTCGGTCGCCCCGGACGGGGTGGGGGACCTTCCCGGGCGCCTAGTGGAGTACCATGGATGCGGGCTGGGGGAGCCCTTCAGCCCCCAGGAGACCCGGGCCATCCTGGCGGCGCGCCTCGCTTCCTTGGCCCGGGGTTATTCCGGCGTGAGCAGCGGCCTCCTCGAAGCCCTCGCGGGCCTGCTCAACCGTGGCGTGCTGCCGGTGATTCCCCAGGAGGGCTCGGTGGGGGCCAGCGGCGACCTGACCCCCCTGTCCTACGTCGCCGCGGTGCTGGGCGGCGGGCGCATGGTCCACTCCGGCGGCTCCCCCAGGCCGGCCCGCGAGGTCCTCGCCGAGAAGGGCCTCAAGCCCTACCGGCTGCGCCCCAAGGAAGGCCTGGCCCTGATGAACGGGACCGCCGCCATGACCGGGTTGGCCTGCCTGAACCACCTGCGGGCCTCGCGGCTGGCGGCCCTCGCCTCGCGGGCGACCGCGTTGGCCGCCCTGGCCTTGGGGGACGGGTCCGCCCATTTCGGCGCCGGCCTGTTCCAGGCCAAGCCGTTCCCGGGGCAGGGCCGGGTGGCCGCGAGGCTGCGCCGCGACATTGAAGGTTGCGGGCTCAAGGCCTCCTCCGGGGAGCCCCTGCAGGAGCGTTATTCCGTCCGCTGCGCCCCCCACGTCCTGGGGGTCCTGGAGGACAGCCTGCCCTGGCAGCGGTCCTTCCTGGAGACCGAGCTCAACAGCAGCAACGACAACCCCCTGATCGACCCCGACGGGGGGGAGGTGTGGCACGGCGGCCACTTCTACGGGGGCCACGTCTGCGCCGTGAGCGACTCCCTGAAGGCCTCCTGCGCCTCGGTGGCCGACCTCCTGGACCGGCAGATCGCCCTGCTGGTGGATCCCCGTTACAGCCGGGGGCTGCCGCCCAACCTGAGCGGCGCGCGCCAGGGGGTCCACCACGGCTTGAAGGCCCTGCAGATCACCGCCTCGGCGTGCACGGCCGAAGCCCTGAAGCTGACCCTGCCGGCCTCGGCGTTCTCCCGCTCCACGGAGAGCCACAACCAGGATAAGGTCAGCCTCGGCACCCTGGCCGCCCGCGACGCCCGGCGCGTGCTCGAATTGGCGGAACAGGTGCTCGCTTGCGCCCTGCTCGCCTCGGCGCAGGCTTTGGAGCTCCGCCTGGCCCTTTCGGGAACCGGTCCCGGGACCTTGCGGGGCGGGGTCGCCGAGACCCTGGCCTTCGTCCGGGCGCGCAGCCCGTTCCTGGAGGGGGACCGGGCCCTGGAGGGCGACCTGCGCGCGCTCATCGCGGACCTAAGGGGCGGCGCCCACCTTCCCTATCCGGAGGGCGCGTGATCCGCGCCGAGGCCTTCACCCGCGTGGAGTTCTACGACGTGGACCCCATGCAGGTCGCCTGGCACGGCCACTACGTGCGCTGGATGGAGCTGGGCCGCAGGGCGTTGCTGGACCGCCTGGACTACGGATACGAGGCCATGCTCCGGGACGGGTGGTCCTTCCCGGTCGTGGACCTGCGCCTGCGCTACGCCCGGCCCGCGGTGCTGGGGCAGGAGCTGAGGATCTTGGCGGAACTCAAGGAATGGGAGAACCGCGTGGCCATCGACTACCAGATCAGCGACGCGCGCGACGGGGCGCGCCTGTGCCGGGCGAGCAGCGTCCAGGTGGCGGTGCGGGCCGGGGCGCGGGAATTGAGCTTCGTGTGCCCGCCCGGCTGGCTGGAACGGGTGGCCCGGGCGCTGGCGGCGGGGGAACGACCATGAGGCCCGCGCGCTTCCTGTTGGCGGCCTGCCTCCTGGCTCTTGCCGCCGCGAGCCTGCGCGCCGACCCGACCGTGCCGCTGCATGGGAGCTTCACCGAGGTGCGCCGGGTGCGCGGGATCGACGAGCCCTTCGTCAGCGCGGGCCTGTTCGTGCTTCTGCCCGGGCGGGGCCTGGTCTGGCGGGTGCTCCAGCCCCTGGCTTCCTCGGTGGTGCTCACCCCGTCGGGCGTCTTCCGTCTCGACCCCTCGGGGAAGGCGCACCGCCTGGCGGGCGGGGGGGCGGCCTTGGACCTGATGGACCGCGCCCTGGAGGGGGATTTGGCGGCGTTGGGCGGCGCCTTCACGGTGCGCCGCGGGGCGGACGCGCACGGGTGGATCCTGGACCTCACCCCCAAGACCCCGGCCATGCGGCGTGTCCTGCGCTCCGCGAAGATTGGGGGAACCGGGCCCTACGCCTCCTGGGCGCGCATGGACGAGCCGTCCGGGGACGAGACCGAGGTCCGCTTCAGCGGGGTGGCGCCCGGCTCCGCCCCGTTGACCCCGTCCGAGGGGGCCCTGCTTGGCCCCTAGGCGCGTCCTGGCCTGGGCGTGGCTGGCCGCCCTGGTTTGGGCCGGCCTTTGGCTGGCCCTGCGCCTGCCGGGGGCGCGTCTCGACACCGACATTTCGGGGTTGGCGCCTTGGGCGGCCCCCGAGCCCGCGGTCCGGGCCGCGGAGAGCGCCCAACGTTCGCGGGTGGAGCGCTCGGCCCTGGTGCTGGTGGGCGCCCCCACGGCCCGGGAGGCCGCCCAAGGGGCCGACGCCTGCGCGGCGGTCCTGGGCCGGGCGCCGGGTGTCGCGGTCCGCTCCCGGCTGCCCCGGGGCGCGGGCACCGGGTTCCTCGATTTCTACGGTCCGCGGTCGGGCCTGCTGCTGTCCCGGGAGGATGCGCGATCCCTGCGGTCGGGAGGGGAAGACCTCCTGCGTCGGGCCGAGGCCGCGCCCTTCCTTCCGGCGTGGGAGGACGGGGGCCTCGGTTTTGCGCGCGACCCGTTCGGGCTCTTCGGGGACTGGCTCCTGGAGACCTCGGCCCGGCTCGGGCGGCTTGCGCCGGAGGCCGGGCGGCTCACGTTGCGATCGGGCGGCATGGCGTGGGTCGCCGTGACCGTCCACCTGGCCTCCGGAGGGGCCGCCCAGGCCTTGGGCGCGGACTGGCCCGCGGCCGCCGCCGCGGCGCGTGGGGCGGGCGCGCGGGTCCTGTTGAGGGCCGGCTTCCCCTTCCATGAGGCCGCCGCCGCGGCCCAGGCGCGGCGCGAAAGCGGAATGGTCGGGGCCCTGTCGACGGCCCTTCTGGCCCTGCTGCTGGTCCCGGTTTTCGGCAGCCCGCGGACCGCCTTTTTGGCGCTGTTGCCGGCCTTGGTGGGCTGCGTGTTCGGGGCCACGGCCGTCTTGCTGTGCTGGAGCCGGGTCCACGCCGTGGCGCTGGTCTTCGGCAGCACGGTCGTCGGCGTCGCCGACGACTACGGGCTGTACTTCCTTTGCGGACTCTACGACGGGGTCTGGGATCCCGTCCGCCGCCTGCGCGAGTCCGCAGCACCCCTTGCCCTGGCCGCGGCCACGTCCGTGGCGGGCTACGCCGCGCTGGCCTTTCTGCCGATCCCGGCCCTGCGGCAGGTGGCGGTGTTCGCCGGCGTGGGGCTTTCCCTGGATTTCGCCGGGGTGCTCCTTTGGTACCCACGGCTGTCCGCCCGCTTGGGTCCCCTGAGCCCCGGCCGCGTCGCGGCCGCGGGGATCCTGGCGCGCGGCCGTCCGCGGTGGGTCCGATCCGTCGCGCGGGGCGCGCTGGTCTTGGGCTTGGTGGCGGGGGTCTGGGGCTGCCTGCGCCTGGGGGCCGACGACGATGTGCGGTTGCTCTACGCCCATGACGCGGCCCTGGACAGGGAAGAGGCCCGGCTGAGGGGCTTGGTCGGCACCCCGGGCTCCTCCAGTTTCTTCGCGGTGTGGGGGCCTTCGCCCGAGACCGTGTTGGAGCGTGAGGAGGCCTTGCGCGCCGCGCTCGACCGCGCCGGCGCGCCGGGTTCGACGGCCGTCAGCGTTTTCGTCCCTTCCCTCAGGCGCCAGGCCGAATCGCGCGCCGCCGTGGAGAAGGCCCTGTTCGGCCGCGCGGCGCTGGCGCGGCGCCTGGCCCGGGCCCTGGGGGCCCCCTCCTTGGCGCGCCGTTTGGCCCGTGCCCTGGACCGCCCGGGGCCGCGGCTGGACCCGGAGTCCTGGCTCGCCGACCCCGTTTCCGCGCCCTGGCGCGGGCTTTGGCTGCGCGGGCCCGGGTATGGCTGGGCGTCGGTGGTCGCGCCGGGGCCCGGCCTCACGCCCTCCCGGCTCGCCGGGTTGGGCCCGGCCCTGGCGCGGCTCGCCGGGGTCGCCTACGTCGATCCGGTCGGCTCGGCCACGGACCTGATGCGGGGGCTCCGGTGGAGGCTGGCCTGGGTCCTGGCCGCTGGAACCCTGCTCGTGGGCGCGGTGCTGGCGGTCAGCCTGGGGTCGCGGGCTTGGGGCGCGCTCCTGCCCTTCGCCTACGGCGGCCTCGCAGGCCTGGGCGCGTTGGGCTGGTCCGGGCAGCCCCTCAACCTGTTCTCCCTGCTGGCGCTGCTCCTGCTGCTGGGCACGGCCGTGGACTTCGGGATCTACACCCAGGCCTCGGGAAGGAGCCTCTCCTCGTTCGTGGCCGTGCCGGTGGCGGCCCTCGTGAACGTGGCCGCGGTCGGCGTGCTGGCCTTCAGCGGCACCCCGGCCCTCAGGGGCTTCGGACTGGTCCTGTCCGTGGGCATCCTGGCGGCCTGGGCCTGCGCCGCGGCCCTGGCCCCCGGGCGCCCGGGGGCGCGGACATGAGGTCCGGGCGCGAACCGGCCTTCCTATCCCGCTTCGGGATCGTGTGCGCGGCCGGCCGGGGCGCCGAGGCGCTCGCCGAAGCCGTCCAGAGGGGCTCCAGCCCAGGCTTGTTGCACGACCCGGGCCTGGGGCCGGAGTCCGTGTACCTGGTGGGACGGGTGGACGGCCCCCTGGAGGCCCCGCCGGGGGTCCCGACCGGGATGGACAGCCGCAACAATCGCCTGGCCTGGGCAGCGGTCGGTCCGCTGCGTCCGGAACTTGAAGCCCTGGTGGGGCGACACGGGCCGTCCCGCGTGGCGGTGGTGGCCGGGACCAGCACCTCCGGCATGCTGGAGGCGGAGCGGGCTTTCGGGGTCGGCGACGGTGTGCCCCGGTTGACCGGCTTCCGCTACGACCTGCAGGAGATGGGCTCGCCCTCCAGCTTTTTGGCGTGGGCCCTGGGTCTGGGCGGGCCGGCCCTGACGGTGTCCACGGCCTGCTCCTCCTCGGCCAAGGCGCTGGCCGTGGGGAGGCGCCTGTTGCGGCTGGGCGTCTGCGATGCGGTGCTGTGCGGAGGGGTGGACAGCCTGTGCCGCTTCACCGTGGCCGGATTCGCCGCCTTGGGGGCCGCCTCGCGCCGGCGCTGCGCGCCTTTCTGCGAGGGGCGGGACGGCATCAACGTGGCCGAGGCCGCGGCCTTCTGCCTGTTGACCCGCGCGGAGGCGCCGGTGCGGCTGGCGGGCTGCGGCGAGTCCAGCGACGCCCACAGCCCTTCCGCGCCTTTGCCCGGAGGGGAGGGGGCCGAGGAGGCCATGCGCGCCGCCCTGGAAGACGGGGGGGCGGATCCCGCCGGGGTGGGCTACCTCAACCTGCACGGAACCGGAACGCCTCTCAACGACGCCATGGAGGCCCGGGCCGTCGCGCGCGTCTTCCCCGGGGGCATCCCTTGCTCCTCGACCAAGCCCCTCACCGGGCATACGCTGGGTGCCGCGGGGGCCCTGGAGGCGGCCCTGTGCTGGGAACTCCTGGCCGGGTGCCTGCGGGAGCGGGGCCTGCCGCGGCAATGGACCGACCTTCCTTTGGACCCGGCCCTGCCCCGGCTGGATTTCGTCCAGGGACCGGTGCCGGCCTCGAGCTTGCGCCGCGCCCTCAGCAACTCCTTCGGTTTCGGAGGCAGCAACGTGTCCCTGCTCCTGGAGCGAGCCTGACCCCGGCTTTTCCCGACGGGAGCGGCATGCCGCCGCCTGAGGCCCTTCTGCCGCACCGTCCACCCATGGTCCTGATCTCGCGGATCCTTGGACCGGCAGGGGACGCCTTCTGGGTGGAGGTGGACGTGACCCCGGCTTCCGCCTTCTACGAGGACGGGGGGATCCCGGCCTGGGTCGGCATCGAATACATGGCCCAGGCCGTGGCGGCCTATGCCGGATACGGGGATCGGCCCGGAGGGGGGGACCCGGAGATAGGGTTGCTTCTGGCCGTGCGGGACTTCGAAACCCGAACCGCGCGTTTCCCGGTGGGCGCGACCCTCAGGGTGTCGGCGCGCCGGCTTTTCATGCAGGAGGGAGGCTTGAGCGTGCTGGAATGCGCCATCCACGCCGCCGACGGGGCCCGGCTCGCGTCGGCCCAGTTGACCGTCGTCCGGGCCGGGGACGCGTGGCCGGCCGGGATGCGTCCGTGAGGGAGCGGGTCCTGGTGACCGGTTCCTCAAGGGGCATCGGTCGCGCCGTGGCCGAGCGCCTGGCGCGGGAAGGCTTCGACGTGGTGGTGCACGGCCGCGCCCCGTCCGGGCGGGCCGAGGAGGCCTCGCGGGCCGTGGAGTCCATGGGCGGCGGCGGCCGGACGCTCTTCTTCGACGTGGCCGACCGGGCCGCGGCCGCCGGGGCGCTGGAGGCCGAGGTGGAGGCCCACGGGCCCTTCTGGGGCGTGGTGCTCAACGCGGGCATCGTCCGCGACGCGCCCCTGGCGGGCATGGCCCCGGAGGACTGGGACGCGGTCCTGCGCACCGACCTCGACGGGTTCTACAACGTCCTGCGTCCCCTGATCCTGCCCATGGTGCAGATGCGCAGGGGCGGACGGGTGGTGGCGGTGGCCTCCGTCTCCGGCCTGTTGGGCAACCGGGGACAGGCGAATTACGCCGCGGCAAAGGGCGGGCTCATCGCGGCCAGCAAATCCCTGGCCCTGGAGCTGGGCAAGCGCGGGATCACGGTCAATTGCGTGGCGCCGGGGCTCATCGAGGGGGACCTGGCCGCCTCGGCGCCGCCCGAGGCCCTGGCCCTGGTGCCCCTCAGGCGCCTGGGGCGCCCGGAAGAGGTGGCCTCGTTGGTGGCTTGGCTTTTTTGCCCCGAGGCCGGATACGTCACCCGCCAGGTGTTCGCGGTGGACGGGGGGTTGAGCGCTTGAGACGGGTGGTGGTGACGGGCATGGCCGGCCTTTCCCCCCTGGGGGTCTCCTGGCCCGAGGTGCGGGAACGCCTCAGGGAAGGCCGGGGGGCCGTGGAACGCGTGGCCGGGTGGGAGGAATTCCGGGGCCTCAACACGCTCCTGGGAGCGCGCGTGCCGGAGTTCCAGCTCCCCCCGGAGGACTACCCCCGCCGCGCGTTGCGCAGCATGGGGAGGGTCACCCTACTGGCGGTTCGGGCCACGGACTTGGCGCTTCGGGACGCGGGCCTGAGGGATTCCCCCGTGCTGGCCTCCGGCCGGGCCGGGGTGGCCTACGGATCCTCCACGGGCAACCCGGACGCGGTGGGGGACTTCGCCCGCATGCTCCTGGAGAAGACCACCGACGGCATCACGGCGACGACCTACATCCGCATGATGCCCCACACCACCGCGGTGGGGATCGCCGTGTTCTTCCGGTTGCGGGGGCGTGTCTACACCACCTCGAGCGCCTGCACCTCCGGGAGCCAGGCCATCGGGTACGCCTACGAGGCGGTGAAGTCCGGCCGTCAGGACGTGATGCTGGCGGGGGGGGCCGAGGAGCTCACCCCGGCGGGGGCGGCCGTCTTCGACACGCTGTTCGCGACCTCCACCCGAAACGCGGAGCCGGACTCCACGCCTCGCCCGTTCGACCGGGATCGGGACGGCTTGGTGGTGGGCGAGGGGGCCGGCACCCTGGTCCTGGAGGAGCTTGGGCACGCCCGCGCCCGGGGGGCCAGGATCCATGCCGAGGTGGCCGGCTTCGGGACGAACTGCGACGGGGCGCATGTGACCCAGCCCACCGCGGAGACCATGGCCCGTTCCATGGAGCTGGCCCTGGCGGACGCGGGCATGGACCCCGGGGAGGTCGGGTACGTCAACGCGCACGGCACGGCCACGGAGCAGGGGGACGTCGCCGAGTCCCACGCCACGCGCCTGGCCTTCGGCCGCGCCGTCGCGATCTCCTCGCTCAAGAGCTACATGGGGCACACGCTGGGCGCTTGCGGGGCCTTGGAGGCCTGGATGAGCCTGGGCATGCTGGCGGAGGGCTGGATGGCGCCCACGCTGCACCTGGACCACGTGGATCCGCGTTGCGCCGATCTGGACTACGTGCGGGGAAGCTGGAGGCCGCTCGACACCGAGGCGGTTATGACCAACAATTTCGCCTTTGGGGGCATCAACACGTCCCTGGTCTTCAGGCGATGGAAGGGGGAACCATGAGCGCGAATTTTATCCGTACCGGGGCCGTCCTGGCGTTCCTGGCGCCCATCGCCGGCCTGTCCGCGGCGGCGGCGCCGGCCCGGCAGGCTCCGCCGAAGGCGTCGCCCGTCGCGGCCCCGGCGCACGCCGCGGCGCCCGTGGCCGGGCCGCCGGCCGGACCCGCGGTCTACGTCGTGGGCCCGGGAAGCCAGGCCCTGTTCGTGGTCAAGGCGCGCAGCCTGGTCTTCCCGGTCACGGTGAGGGGGCGGGGCGGGCGCGTCCAGGGCATCCTGCGCCTGGGGCCCGGTCCCTCGCCCTCGGTGAGCGCCCTGCTCACCATCACCGCCTCCACCCTGGCCACGGGCATACGCGCCCGCGACGCCAAGATGCGCAAAGTCCTGGAGGTCCCCGCGTTCCCCTACATCGTGGTGGGCCTGTCCGGGAAGGGCGCCTTCACGGCCGCGGACCTGGACGGCCCGGGCGTCACGGTGACGGCCCGGGGCTACCTCGAGGTGGCCGGAACGCGGGCTTCCGTGTCCTTCCCGGTGTACGCCCGCCGCGCGGGTGGGAAACTCCTGGTTCGGGGCATGGCCTCCACCGGGTTCAAGGCCCTGGGGCTCCACCGGCCCGGCCTGGGGTTCCTGGTGGCCGTCCACGATCCCATCCTGGCCGGGGCGGACTTGGTGGCGCTGCCGCGGGCGTCCGGCGGCCCTCAGAGCAAAAGCTTGGGGTACCGCCAGGTCGCCACGGCCAAGGCGGCGATCCCCAGCCCCAGCAGCACGCCCGCGTCCACGGCGAAACCGGTGCTCCCCGGGGAGAGCATGAGGCCGCGCAGCCCGTCGACGAGGTAGCTCATGGGGTTGACGCGCGAGAAAGCCCGCAGCCAGGGGGGCATGGCCGCCACCGGATAGAGGGCCGAACTGGCGAAGAACAGGGGCATGGTCGCCAATTGGCCTATGCCCATCATGCGCTCGCGGGTGCGCACGATGCTCGCCAGGATCATGCTCAGGCCGGTGAAGAAGGAGGAACCCAGCACGGTCAGGGCCAGGATCCCCAGGACCCGGCCCACGCCCCATTCGAAGCGCAGGCCCAGGGCCAGGGCCAGGGCCGTGACCACCAGGAGTTGGAAGAAGCTCCGCGTGCTGGCCGAGAGCATCTTGCCCAGCACCAGAGCGGTGCGGGTGATGGGCGTCGACAGGATCTTCTGCATCAGGCCCATGTCCTTTTCCCAGATGATGCTCAGGCCGTTGAAGATGCTCACGAAGGTGACGGCCTGGGCGAGGATGCCCGGGGTCAGGTAGGCCAGGTACGGCACGCCGCCGGTGTTGAGGGTCGCGGAACGGCTGAAGGCCTCCCCGAACAGCAGCAGCCAGAGCGCTGGCTGCACGCTGCGGGAGGCGATCTCCGCGGGGTCCTTGAGGATCTTCAGGCTCTCGAGCTGGACGATGGTCCAGACCGATGCCAGGAACCCGGGGACGCCCCCGGTCCCGGAGGCCTCAGGCGAGGCGTTTGGCGTTGCGGCGGCTGCGTTGGACATCGCGCAGGTTTCCCTCCTCGGATTGGGCGCGCCCTGCCAGGCGCACGAAGATGCGGTCCAGGCTCGCGCCCGGCATGCCCACGGCGCGGCGCAACCCGGCCAAGTCGCCGAGGGCCACGATGCGTCCCTTGTCCATGATGGCGATCCGGTCGCACAGCTGCTGGGCCTCGTCCATGTAATGGGTGGTCAGCAGCAGGGTCGTCCCGAATTGGCGTCGGAGGAGGCCCAAGTACGACCACAGCGAGGCCCGGGCCACCGGGTCGAGGCCGGTCGTGGGTTCATCCAGGAAGACCACGGGGGGCCGGTGCAGGATGCTCTGTCCCACCTCCAGGCGCCGGATCATCCCGCCGGAATACGTGCCGGCGGGCCGGTCCGCGGCGTCCGCGAGGTCGAGCATTTCGAGGATCTCGGGGATGCGCCTGCGGCGGTCGGCCCCGGCGAGGCCGTAGAGCCGGCCGAAGAAATCGAGGTTCTGCCGCCCGGTGAGCACGGCGTCCACGCTCAGGCTCTGCGGGACGTATCCGATGCTCGCGCGCAGGCGCTGGGCGTCGGTGAACAGGTCGTGCCCCTGCACGGACGCGCTGCCGCCGTCCGGCGGCAGCAGGCCGATGAGCATCTTGATCGTGGTGCTCTTGCCGGCGCCGTTGCGTCCCAGCAGTCCGAAGCACTCCCCGCGGAGCACGGACAGGTCGATCCCGTCGACGGCCTTCACGTCCCCGAAATGCTTCACCAAGCCGCGCACCGCGATGGCCTCCTCGCGCCCCGTCGTGGCCCGTCGCGCCATGTCCATGCCTCCCAAGCCCCGTTTCCGGGGGATGCTGGATGCTTCCATAGTTGATACATCCACTATATCCGGCGGGCCCCGCTTGTCAAGGACGCCGGAAGGCCTCGCCCCACGGGGGCCGGGGCTTTAGAATGGCGGCACATGCCCTCCTAGGAGCCCCATGCCCGCGAAACGCCGCCTGCTGAGCATTGTGACGGCCTGCTACAACGAGGAGGAGAACGTCGAGCCCCTCCGCGCCCGGGTGCGCGAGGTCCTCGCGGGGCTCAAGGGCTACGACCACGAGCATATCTTCATCGACAACTGTTCCACGGACAAGACGGCCGCCGCGCTGCGGCGCATGGCCGCCCGGGATCCGAAGGTGAAGGTCATCCTGAACGCCCGGAACTTCGGCCATATTCGCTCGCCTTTCCACGCCCTGATGCAGGCCCAAGGGGACGCCGTGGTGTCCCTGGTGGCGGACTTCCAGGATCCGCCGGAGCTCATCCCCGAGTTGGTGCGACGCTGGGAACGCGGCTACCGCATCGTCGCCGCGGTCAAGAGCGGGAGCCGGGAGTCGGCGCTCTTCTTCGCCGTGCGCCGGCTGTACTACTGGCTGGTGGGCCGCCTTTCCGAGGTTCGCCTGATCCCGAACTTCACCGGCTTCGGCCTGTACGACCGCAGGGTCATCGAGATCCTCCGGGGAATCGACGACCCCTATCCGTACTTTCGCGGGTTGATCTGCGACATCGGCTTCGAGCCGTCCCTGGTCCCCTATGTCCAGCCCCAAAGGCGACGCGGCTTCACCAAGA
>DAIDJD010000163.1 GCA_027451505.1 candidate division FCPU426 bacterium | reverse complement strand
GACGGCGAGTCTGGCGGAGAGGGAGGGATTCGAACCCCCGGTACCTTTCGGTACGCTCGATTTCGAGTCGAGTGACTTCAACCGCTCATCCACCTCTCCAAGGCCGCACGACTATACGGCACCCCCGTGCGGCTTGTAAAGGCGGGCGGGACGCCTCCGGCTCCCGAAAAAATCCTTGAGCACGGCGCCGCACTCGGCGGCGAGGATCCCCCCCCGCACCGCGCAGCGATGGTTCAGCCGGGGATGGTCGGCCACGGCCAGCACCGACCCGCAGGCGCCGGCCTTGGGGTCGGCGGCGCCGTAGAGGATGGCCCCCACACGGGCCCACACCGCGGCCCCGGCGCACATGGCGCAGGGCTCCAGGGTGGCCACCAGGACGCAATCGTTGAGCCGCCACCGGCCCAGGCGCCGCGCCGCTCGCTCCAACACCAGCCTCTCGGCGTGGGCCGTTGGATCGGGTCGGCTTTCGGTGCGGTTGTGGGCCGCGGCCAGGATCCTGGGGCGCGGCGCGTCCCAGGGCCCCTGGACGAGAAGGGCCCCCACCGGCACTTCGCCCCGGGCCGAACCCCGGCGGGCCCACTCCAGGGCGCGGAGCATGAGACGCCGTTCGGCCTGGCGGCGGAGGGGCCCCAACTCTAAGCCCTCCGTTGACGCCAACGCCGCCATCCATAGGCCAGAAGAAAGGTTTCCAGGACCCCCAGGCCGCCGAGGACCGGGGGCATCCAAGGGGGCAGCCCCGGGCCGGGTGAGGTACGCAACAGCAGGCCCGCCAGGAAGGCCGCGGGCAGATGCAGGGCCACCCACAATCCTAGGCTCACCAAATCCACGGTGGAACCGGTGTGGCGGGGAACGGCCCGCAGGGCCTGCAGGGCCCAGCAGGAGTCGAGGACGCAGGCGATCAACGCGAAACGCGCCGCGGAACGGCGCGGGGATGCGCCCCCTGGCGCATGGATCGGCATAAGGTCTGCACTCGGAGAGATTCGAACTCCCGGCCTTCTGGTTCGTAGCCAGACGCTCTATCCAACTGAGCTACGAGTGCGCGACGCCGCCATACGCCAGGGGGGCGTGGGGACGAAGATTATAGGCAAGCCTGGATGCCCTGGCAAGCCCCGGAGGGGGCTAGGGGCGGCCTGCGGACCCCGGAGCGCCGGATGGAGCGGCCGGGCCCTGCGCATAGGGGCAATGCCAGGAGGACCCGCCCATGGCGTAGGGACAGGGCTCATGGCAGGCGCCCCGCAGGCAAAGTCCATGCACGGCGTACCCGAGCACAAAAAATGCCAGGCACCAAAGCCACAACCGTCCGCGGCATCCCCCGCGGGGCGGGGCTCCCAGGCCGGCCCGCGTCTGGAAGCGAAGGGTCTCCTCTTCGACGATGTTCTCGCGTTCCTTCGGGCTCAAGGCCATGGCTTCCCCTAGAGGTCGATGTTCAATCCGGCGCCGGCCGTGGCGCCGGAGAAATCCACCTTCACCGCGCCGCCACCGGGGACCGCGGCGAAACGGACCGGACCGGCCGACAATCCGAAGGGCTGGGCGAAGCGGTAGCCGCCGAAGGCGTACAGGCTGAGCACCGAGACCAGCTTCCAGTCGAGGCGCCCCTCCAATTCGCCCACGAATCCACCGCCGTTGGAGTAGTTGTCCAGCGTGGGCGATCCCGCCAAGGAATAGCTTTGGCTCATGAGGCCCTCGCCGTAGCCGCCATAGGCCGACACGCCGACCTTCAGCGGCGTGGCCGGGATTCCGATGTGGAAGTCCAGTCCGGCCATGCCCGCGACCATGGAGGGATCGTCCTTGGCGTCGAAGCGCTTCCCCAGGAGCGTGCCCGCGGCCTCGCCGGGCTGGTCGGCGCCGATGTATTCGGCCTTGAGGCCGACCTCGAAGAAGGGCAGGGGAATCAGGGCCCCGGTGCGCAGGTCCAGGCCCGCCAGATAGCCCTGCGACACGCTTTTGGTGGTGGTCTGGTCCACTCCCGCACGGTCGCGGTTCGCGGCCAAGGCCCCGTTCAGCTGCCCCATGGCCAGCGAGGTGTAGCCGCCGAACCCGGACAGCTCCAGCAAATCAGCGCGCGCCGAGGCCGCCAGCGACGCCAAAACCAGGACCCAAACCCATCGACGGACCATGCTTCCTCCTTGTGTGGGGTGGGGCCATTGTACCCCATCCTGGCGCAGGGACAAGGCCGGCGGCTTAGGTCAGGGGCAGGGTCAGGATGAAGGTCAGCCCGCCGCCAGGGGTGGGACGGGCCTCCAGATCCCCGCCGTGGGCCCGGGCCACCCCCAGGCACAGCGCCAATCCCAGGCCCACCCCGCCGCTGACGCGGGCCCGGGAACGGTCCGACCGGAAAAAGGGGGTGAACAGGTTCTTGAGCTGCCCCTCCGGGACACCCGGGCCCCGGTCGATGACCGTGAGAAGGGCCTTTCCGTTGGCGGATTCCAGGCGCAGGCGCACCCGGCCGCGCGCCGGCTGCCCGTGGCTGAAGGCGTTGGCCAGGAGGTTGTGCAGCAGGCGCTGGAGCCGGACCCGGTCCCCGCCCAGGACCAGGCTGGGGGGGGCTTCCACGTCCAACCCCGGGGGGCGTCCCATGAAGTCCGCGGCGGCCTCGCGCACGAGGTCCGCGAAGTCCACGGCGTCGACTTGGAGCTGGGAGCGCCCATGGGAAAGCCGGGCGCCCTCCAGGATCTCGTTGACCAGCCCCTCCAGTTCGATGAGGTCCTCCGCGAGCCCGGCCTTGGTGGCATCGTCGGGCAGCGCCTCCAGACCGAGCCGCATGCGCGTCAACGGCGTGCGCAGCTCGTGGCTGACGTCCAGGAGCAGTCGCCCGCGCTGCTCCAGCATGGCCTGGACCCGCTCCGCCATGGCGTTGAACTGCTGGGCCAGGCGACCCAACTCGTCGTTCTCGCGGGTCGGGATGCGGTGGCCAAGGTCCCCGGCGGCCACCCTGGCCACCCCGATGTCCAGCCAACGCACCGGCGCCAGCACCCAGGCCACGGCCAACCACACCCCCAGCATGACCACCGCCACCCCGCCGACCCGCAGCAGGATGTACTTCCACCCCAGCTCCACCCGCCGCGGCGGGGTCATCATCACCAGCGTCCCGCCGGGGTGTTTGCCGATGTAGAAGAAGGCGTTGTCGTGGATGCCCCAGTCGCGCCCGATCAGATCGGGCCTGAGGCGGTCCAGATCGGGGATCCGGGGGGTGGTGGCCCAGCCGCGGCCGGGCACTGCGGCCCGGTAGGCGATGCGCCAAGGCCCGGTGCGGGCGAGGCGCTCGGCGGCTTCGCGGCTGGGAGGGTCGCCCAGGTGTTTCTGCAGGCCGCACGCCAATTCGCGCACATAGGTGGCTCGCGTGCTGCGTTCCGCGTAGCGCGCCAGGAACACGGTCTCGGTGTTGATCCGGTTGATGATGAAGGCGGCCAGCAGGAGGATGGCCAGGATCTTGAGGAACACGGAGGACAACGGCCTGCGCCAGGCCCGAGCGAGGCGCCTGGAGTTCAAGCGTCCTGCTCCAGGAACAGGTAGCCGGCGCCGTACACGGTCTTGATGAACCGCGGGTGGCGCGCGTCGTCCCCGAGCTTCTGGCGCAGGCGCGACACCAGCACGTCCAGGCTGCGGTCGTAGGACTCGTGCTCGATCCCTTTGAGGCGCTCCATGAGGTGGTCCCGGGTGAGGACCCTGCCGACCGAGGCGGCCAGGGAGGCCAGCCCGGCGAACTCGTAGGCGCTGAGCTCAAGGTCCCGGCCGTTGAGCGCCGCGGCGCGGCGGCCGTGGTCCAGGACGAGCGCCCCGTGCCGTGTGACGCCGGCGTTCATGGGGCGGCCCCGGCGCGCCAGGGCCTGGAGCCTGGCCAGGAGTTCCCGGGGCTCGAAGGGCTTGGCGAGGTAGTCGTCCGCGCCCAGCTCCAGCCCCAGCACCTTGTCCGAAAGTTCGCCGCGGGCCGTGAGCATGATCACCGGGATGGACTCGCCGCGTTCCCGAAGCTCCTTGAGGACCTGGTAGCCGTCCTTCTCCGGGAGCATCACGTCCAGGACCACCACATCCGGGGGCTCCTGTTTGAGGAGCTTCTCGAATTCCCTGGCCGCGGCCGCGTGGCGTGCCACCACCGCGTTCTTGGCGAGGTAGTCCACCACCAGCCGCCCCAGCTTGGGGTCGTCGTCCAGAACCAGCACCTTCATGCGAGCGCTCCTCGCCTCATGCGGTTTTTCCCGAGGCCCCTGGAACCAGGACGTGCCCGGCCGGCCACGGGTTCCAGAAAGATTTTGTCATGCGAAATCCCAGGCCTGTGCGTATATAATACGGTCCGAGCCGGCACCGCGACTTCTGGAATCCGCTTGTCTTCACGCGGCCGGCCCGCCTTCGCTTCCTAAGGAGAGTCCCCGTCATGCAGTTCATGAAACGCATCTTCATGCTGGTCCTGGCCAACATCCTGATCATGGTGGCGCTGGACATCGTCTACACCATCGTCATCTCGCTGTTTCCGGGACTCCAGGTCATCGCCAATGGGCCCCTGATCGTCCTTTCGCTGGTGTGGGGCTTCGGCGGCGCGTTCCTGAGCCTGGCCCTTTCCAAACAATTCGCCAAATGGTTCCAGGGGGTCCGGGTGATCGATCCGGACCGGGCCGGGCCCGAGGAGCGCTGGCTGATCTCCACGGTCCATTCCCTGGCGCGGGAGGCGGGAATCACCACGATGCCGGAGGTGGGGATCTGGGACAGCCCGGAGGTGAACGCGTTCTGCACGGGCCCCACCAAGAACAGCGCGTTGGTGGCGGTGAGCACGGGGATCCTGCAGCGCATGGACCGGGACGAACTCCAGGGCGTGCTGGGGCACGAGCTCAGCCACGCGGCCAACGGCGACATGGTGACCATGACCCTGATCCAGGGCGTGGTCAACAGCTTCGTGATCTTCGCCAGCTTCATCCTGGCCCGCCTTCTGGTGCGCGGGGACGATCGACGCCGCGGGGACAGCTTCCTTGAGATGGTGGTCCGCTGGGTCCTGGAGATCACGCTGAGCCTGCTGGCCAACTTGGTGATCGTGTACCCCTATTCGCGGTGGCGGGAATACCGCGCCGACGCCGGCGGCGCCCGCTTGGCCGGAAAAGCGCGCATGATCGCCGCCCTGCGGGCCCTCCAGGACACCTTCCGCGTTCCCGTGCCCCAAGGGGCGGGGGGACACCCCGCGTTGGCCAGCTTCAAGATCAGCGGACGGCCCCGGAGCGCGCTGTGGAGCACGCATCCCTCCCTTGAGGACCGCATCGCGGCCCTCGAGCGTCTCTAACGGCGGATTGGATCGTGGGATTCGACGGGTACGGGCTTCAGCGGGTTTTCAGCCAGGCCAAGGCCTGGTTCCGGTCCCGGAACACCCCTATGGAGTCCGAACCCATGCCGACGAGGCGCAAAGCCTCCAGATAGCCTTTCAAGGCCACTCCGACGATGCCGGTGGCACCGTACACCGCGGAAGCCTTCAAAACGGTGGCATTGGCGGTTTTGGCCGCGGACTTCCAGCGCGAGGACACGGACGGGCTGTAGTGGGTTTGGGAAAGGTCCATCAGCAGGTGCACGCTCGCCGGAGGCCTTCCAAAGAGCGATTTTTGGAAGGCCTCCAAAGCCCCCAAGGCCTCCTCGCTGGTGGCCTGGTTGAGGTCCACCAAAAGCAACTCCTTATCGCCCTCCTGGATCCAACGGACCCGTCCTGAGGAAGCTTCGACCGCTTGGGATGGCATGATGTCCCCTCCAGGACAATTTTCCATTAGTTTTATAAAATATAAATATAGCAAAAACGAAAAAACTCGAACAGTACCAATATCATAGGCCGTGTTTCATTTTTTGAACAAGGTCCTCTATGAAGCCGAGGTCTGCTCCCACCTTTTGGCTGGGGTCGTCGATGCCGAGGTGCCGCGCGGGTTCACTTCGGATAGGACGTGCGCAAGAAGAGGTACACCAACACCCCGGTCACACTGACATAAAGCCATAGGGGCAGGGTCCAACGCGCGACGGAGCGATGGCGTTGGAACACGCCCAACCCGGCGAAGGCGACCGTCACCAGCAGCAGGGGCAGCACGAAGAACGACAACACGACGTGGCTGGCCAACAGGCTCAGGTACAAAACGCGCACCGGACCCGTGCCCAGGAAGCGGGTTTCGCCGCGGTAGTGGTGGTAGACCAAATAGCCGCCCAAGAAGCACGCCGAACAGGCGAGGGCCGCCAGCATGCAGGCCCTATGGAGCGAGGTGCGGCCCCGGCGCACCGCCCAGAATCCGGCCAGGGCCAGCGCTGCGGAGGCCGCGTTGCTGCAGGCGTCGAAACACGGCAGACCCGCGATCCACGCCGGACCCTCGGACCCGGGCTGCGCCTTCAGCACGACCCACAGCACCATTGCGAAGGCCGCCAAGCCGAGGAACACGGCCAAGGCCGCCGCGCGCGCGGGAGCCTTGGCCGGGGAGCTGGGTCTAGGGTCCATGTCCCGTCGTTCCCCTAAGGGGCCGCAGACCCAGGGCCTTGCGCAGCACGTCCACCTGGGGGTCCGCGGGGATGAGGGCCGCCGCCTTGCGCCAGGCGTCCACCGCCTGCCGCCGTAGGCCCATCTTGTAATAGGTGATGGCGAGGTTCAACTGGACCTTGCCGCTGCCCGGGAGTCGGGCCTGGGCCTCCTCCAGGGTCCGCCAGGCGTCCTGAAGCCGGCCCATGCTTCCCAAGGCCGCGGCCTTGTTGGTGTAGGCGTCCTCCTCGCGCAGGTGGTAGTACAGCATCCAATCGCAGGCTTGGACCGTCTGGGCGTAGCGGCCCGACTGGAAGGCCGCCGCTGCCAGGGGCACCCAAAGGTCCGGGTAGTTCGGGGTCCGGTCCGCGGCCCGGCTGAGCACGGCGTAGGCCTCGTCATAGAGGCGGTTGTCGATCAGGGCCATCCCCAAGCGCAGGGACACCTGGGCGTTGTAGGGGTCCAGACGGTGGGCCTCGCGCAGGCTGCCGATGCTGTCCCAGATGTCCCCGTGCGCGAAGTGGGCCTGGCCGTGCAGGTCCCAAAGGCGGTCCTCGAAGCGGTCGACTCCCAGGGCCTTGAGCAGCACAGGGGCCGCGACCTGGGAATGCCCCAGGCCCAGTTCCCCGGCCCCCACCCACCAAAGGCCCTCCTCGAAGAACGTGCGCGCGCCCACATACCCCAGGACCGCCGTCGAGACGACCGCGACCGCCAGCCAGCGCCGACGGGGCCGGGACGGGGGCCCTGGCGTCGGGGCGGCTGCGGCCGCGGGACTCAGCAGCCCTAGCCCCACCGCCGCCAAGGCCCATCCGGTGGCCTCGGTGGGGACGACCTCAAAGGGGAAGTTGGCCAAGCCGTGCACGGCCAAGGCGACCAAAGCGCCCAGGCATCCCACGGCTACGACGCCCTCCCCAGGCGCAAGGCCGCCCGCGCCCCGGACCAGGGACGCCATCACCCAGGCAGCCAGCCCCGCCCACAACAGGGCCGCGATCCAGCCGGATTCGGCGGCCATCTGGAGGAAGTCGTTGTGGCCGTGCGCGCTCACGGCGTAGGGGTGCCCGAGGAAGTCCGCCGGATCGACCCCCTGCACCTCCACCGTGGGGAACCAAACCCGGAACGCGCCGGGACCCACCCCCAGGAGCGGGTGCCGCAGCGCCAGGTCCGCCGCCCGTTCCATCAGGTAGATCCGGCCACCGGGGGCCAGGATCCCGGATCCCTCGAGGCGCGCCCGCTCCGCCGGCGCCGCGCGCAGCCATACGAATCCGAGCCCGGCGAGGACCGCGAGCCCGGCCACGGCCAAGGGCCGCCGCGCCCTCCGGGCCACGTCCGCATCGAGGCGCCGGATCAGGACGATCACGGCGGCGCATCCTGCCGCGGCGGCGATCCAGGCGCCCAGGGTGCGGCTGGCCAGGAGTCCCGCCGCCAGGACGACGACCACGCCCCAGGCCGCGACCGCGGCCCAGAGCCGGCGCGCGGGGCGCAGGGCCAGGGCCAGGGCCAGGGGAAGGAGCAATGCGAGGTGCCCGCCCAGGAAGTCGGGATTGCCGAAGCAGGCCGAGGCCCGGCCGCCGAAGGTCTTGGCCCAGGGCAGGAAGTCGTGGCCCGCGGACTGGGCCAGTCCGTAGCCGGTGTTGAGCACCCCGCCCAGCAGGACCACGGCCAGCACCTTGCCCCGGAAGCGCGCATCGCGGGCGAGCAGCCACACGCCGGCGAAGGCCGCCAGGTAGCCGCAGGAGTCCGGCAATTCCGGATATGCCAGGTCGGGCCGGTGGGAGGCCGCCGCGGACAGGCACCACAGGGCCGCCGAAGCGAAGGCGAGGCGCGCCGGGATCCCCAGGACGGGAT
This sequence comes from candidate division FCPU426 bacterium, assembly GCA_027451505.1. GTDB lineage: Bacteria > Oederibacteriota > JAJYGY01 > JAJYGY01 > DAIDJD01 > DAIDJD01. The sequence continues at coordinate 14,897 of DAIDJD010000163.1, read as the reverse complement.
CGGACACGGAGGGCGCCCGCGCGGCGCGCTCCGCCAGGGTCGCGGCGGCGAGCGCCTCCCCGGAGCGGAACACCAGTTCCAGGGGGCCGGGTCCGCGAAGGTCCAGACCGAAGGTCCAACGGCGCAGGATCCAGTCCCTGGCCCGGTACCAGAACGGGAAGGTGGCGAGGTCGGTGCCCCCGTAGATGGAATGGACCCCGGAGGCGGAGGCCAGCCAAAGCGCGCAAAGCCCCCAGACGGACCAAAGGATCCACCAAAGGCCCGCGCCCCGGTCGGGCCGGGAGGAGGGGACCCCAGCCAGGGCCAGGCACAACGCCGGGAACACGAGCAGCTCCCAGGCCGCGGATTTGGGCGGATCGAACACGTGCATGAGGCCCGGCACGAAAGCCACGGCCGGCAGCAGCAGGGCCGCCAACAACAGGGCCTCGGACCCCCGGCGCACGGCGCTCATCGCCGCAGGGCCTCGGCACGCCGGATGAGGTCCTCCCCGAAACGGTCCTGTGCCACGCGAGTCACCCTCCCCAGGGCGTAGGTGAGCTCCTGCAGGTGCAGGGGCCCATCGGCTTTGACCCTGAGGACCCCGTCCTTGAGGCTCCAGGGAACCGTGTGGGCCGCCAGGGCCGGCCCGACGAAATCCGGCCAGCGGGAGCGGATGAAGAACAGCGCCTCGTTGAGGCCCAGTCGGCGCATCAGCGGGAGCCCGGCGAGCACCTCCGAGGCGCTCTGGTGCTCACCCAGCAGTTCCCGGCGCCGCAGGCGGTCCAGGCGCCCGGAAAGGTCCTTGAGGGACGTTCGAGCCGCGGCCATGCTACACTCGGATAAGAAGAAGGAAGTTCCCGCCCCGTTGCCGGCCTTTGCTCACCGATCTCGCCCCATGCCCCCCATCCCACGCCTCGGCGCCGACATCCCGCCCTGCGACCTGCTCATCGTGGGGGGTGGCATCAACGGCGCGGGCGCCGCCCGGGAGGCCGCCAGCCGCGGACTGAGGGTGCTCCTGGTGGAGGCCGAGGACTTCGGCTTCGGGGCCTCGAGCCGCTCGACCAAGCTCGTCCACGGCGGGCTGCGCTACCTGGAGCACGGCGGGTTCTCCCTGGTGGCCGAGGCCCTCCGGGAGCGCCGCACGCTCTGCGAGGTGCTGGCCCCGCATTTGACGCGCCCCCTCCCGTTTTTGGTGCCGGTCTACTCCGGGGACGCCCGGCCCGGTTGGCTCATCCGGGCGGGCCTCGTGCTCTACGACCTCCTGGCGTGGCGCGGCGGCGGCCTGATCCATAGGCACCGCTGGCTGGGCCCGGACCGTGTCCGCTTCGCCGCGCCCGGCCTGGCCGGGAAGGACTTGGTGGGCGCCGGAGAGTACTGGGATTGCCAGATGGACGACGCCCGGATCGTCCTGGAGAACGTCTTGGATGCCCGCGAGTTGGGCGCGCGCACCCTGAACTACTGCCGCCTGGACGCCCTGGAGCCCCGACCCGGCGGCGCGGTCCGGGGCCTGCTCACCGACCGGGAAAGCGGAACCCGGCACGCGGTGGAGGCGCGCCTGGCGGTGGTGTGCGTCGGCGCCTGGACCGACCGGCTCCTGGGCCCCGGACCATCCGCGTCCCGCAGGGTCCATCCCACCAAGGGCGTGCACCTGGTCACGCGCCGGCTGCTCGACTCCCACGCGCTGCTGGTCCCGGCCCGCGATGGCAGGGTTTTCTTCGTCATCCCCTGGGAGTTGGAGGGGCGCCCCGCGAGCCTGATCGGGACCACCGACACCGACTACGACGGGGACCCCGCCGGCCCCAGAGCCGAACCGGCGGACGTGGAATACCTCCTCGCCGAGACCTCCCGCGTGCTCCCTGGGGCGCGCCTGGGCCCCACCGATGTGCTGGCGAGCTTCGCCGGCTTGAGGCCCCTGACCGCTCCCAAGCCCGGCGTGGGGAACGCGGCCGCGCCGCGCGAGCACACGTTCTGGGAGCAGCCCGGCGTCGTGTGCGTGACCGGCGGCAAGTTCACCACCTACCGCTCCCTCTGCCAGGAATTGGTCGAACGCGCGGCCGCGCGCATCGGGGCCCGCCTGGAACCCGGCACAAGCGCCCGGCGCCCCCTGCCGGGCGCGCCCCGCCCGGGGGACGCCCCGGCCGCGGAGCTCATCCGGGAGCTGGAGACCGCCGGGATGGCCCCCGAGGCGGCCCGTCTGGCGGCCGGGCGGTACGGCCGCATGGCCCGCGGCCTGGGTTTCCTGCTGCGCGAGCGCCCCGAACTGGCCCGGCCAGCGGAGACGGGGCAAGCCGAGACCCTGGCGGCGGCGGTCTGGGCGGCGCGCCACGAGATGGCGCTCCACCTCGACGATTTCTACCTGCGGCGCACCCGCTTAGGGTTGGCGGTCGGACCCGAGTCGGCGGGCGCCGGCGCCGTGGCCGGGGCCATGGGCGCGGAGCTCGGATGGGACCGGGCCAGGCTCGCCGACGAGCGGGAAAGGCTTCGGCGCGCCCTTCGGGGCGGCCTCCCGGGCTGACCCGCACGGGCCCCCGGGGACGCCGTCGTCAGGCCCGCGCCTTGCGTTTGCCCCGCCGCTCCATTTCGGCGGCCTGGTATTCGGCGTAGCCGCCCTTGAAGTCCCACCAGCTCCCGTCCGGCCTCAGCTCCAGGATGCGGGTCGCCACCTTGGCGATGAGGTCCTGGTCATGGCTCGTGAACAGGACCGACCCCGGGAACTCCAACAGGGCCTTCCCCAGGGATTCAATGCTTTCCAGGTCCATGTGGTTCGAGGGCTCGTCGAGCATGAGGGTGTTCCCGCCCAAGAGCATCATACGCGCCAGGAAGAGCCTCTGACATTCGCCGCCGGAGAGCACCTGGACGCTCTTTTCCTGCTGGTCGCCGGAGAACAGCATGCGTCCCAGGTACCCCCGGATGGCCTGGATTTCGTCGTTGGGGCCCCAGGTCTTGAGCCAGGTCACCATGTCGCGGTCCTCGGTGAGCTCCTCCTTGGTGTCCTGGGGCATGTAGTTCAGGGCCACCGACTTGCCCCATTCCACGGATCCGGCGTCGGCCTTGAGCCCGCGGCCCTTGAGGTCCCCCTTGTCCTCACCGGCATAGGCCTCCAGGAGGCACCTCAGGAAGGTGGTCTTGCCGACGCCGTTGGGACCTATGACGGCCAGCTTGTCCCCCCCGGCGAGACTCAGGTCCACCTTGTCCAGCACCGTCCGGCCCTCGAAGGACTTGGACAGGCCCGCCACCGCGACCAGGTCCTTGCCCAGGCCCCGCCGGGGCTTGAGCAGGATGCGCGGGTACTGCCGGCTGGAGGGCAGGATCTGCTCCATGTCCGCGGCGAGCTTGTCGAGCATCTTGAAGCGGCTGGTGGCTTGCTTGCTCTTGCTGGCGTTGGCCGAGAAGCGCGCGATGAAGGTCTTGAGCTCGGCGGCGCGTTGCTCCCGCCGCGCGTTCTCGTTTTGCTTCGCGTCCAGGGCCGCCTCGGAGGCGCTGACGAAAAAGTCGTAGTTGCCCGTGTAGATCGTGATCTTCTGGCGGTCTATGTCGACGGTGTGGGTGCAGATGTTGTTGAGGAAGTGCCGGTCGTGGCTGACCAGGATGATGGTCCCGTCGTGCTCGGCCAGGTATTCCTCGAGCCAGTTGATGGAGGCGATGTCCAGGTGGTTCGTGGGCTCGTCGAGCAGGAGCAGGTCGGGCTTGGCGAAGAGGATCTGGGCCAGCAGGACCCGGAGCTTCCAACCGCCGGTGAGCTGGCGCATGAGCAGCCCGTGGCGGGCGCTGGGCAGCCCCAGCCCCTCGAGCAGTTCCCCGGCCGTGGCCTCGGCGGCGTATCCGTCCATCTCCCCGAACCGGATCTCCAGCTCGGCGGCCCGTTCTCCCTCCTTCTCGCTCATGTCCGCCTTGGCGTAGAGCGCGTCCTTCTCCTTCATCACGTCGTAGAGCTCGCGCCGGCCCATCAGCACGGTGTCCAGGACCGTGGCCTCATCGAAGGCGTAGTGGTCCTGGCGCAGCCATCCCATGCGGACCCCGCTGTCGAGGCTCACGTTCCCGGAGGTGGGCTTGATCTCCCCGGTGAGGATCTTCAGGAAGGTGGATTTGCCGGCGCCGTTGGCGCCCACGATGCCGTAGACGTAGCCGGGCTTGAACTTGAGGGTGACGTCCTCGAAGAGGACCTTCTTGCCGAAACGCAGGGTCAGGTTGCTGCACGAGATCACGGAACGCTCCTTGGCCTACCGGTGGGGGCCCATTATGGGGCCAAACCCGCCCGCACTTCCAGCGGCTCCGCGCGGCGGCGCGGGAGCCGGATCCGTCCGCGGGACCGCCGCCCGGTGTCCTCAGGCGTGGTCCGGGTCCCAGCCGTCGCCCCAGCGCAGGCGGCGCAAGGCCTCCCGCACCCCGGCCGGGGTCCGCCGTCTATGGTAGAACAGCGTGGCGCGGGCGCCTTGGGCGTCGCAGACGTCCAGGCTGATGTGGCGGTTGCGCCGGTTCGGGTCGGCGTGGAGACGATAGGGAGGGGCGCTGTGGCGGGCCCGCGTCGCCAGGATCCACGCGTACTTTTCGTCCTCGTAGCCCAGGGTTCCACCCTTGATGAGCCGGTGCAGGCCGCGGCGTTCCAGGCGCACGCCGAAGTGGCACCAAGGCGCCGGGGCCTCCCCCGCCTTAGGGGGCGTATGGGCCTCCAGGGGACAGGCGCCCGCCTGGGGACAGGGGCCGGCCAGTCCGGCGCCCAAGCCCGTCAGGACGCGACGCCCTTCCCACACGGTGCGGCTTCCCTCGGGCGTGCCGGGTTCCAGGAGCAGGAGGCCGATCCGCGCCCGGTCCCAGGCGCGCTCCAGGACGCGGGCGCGCGCCGATGGGTCCAGTTCCCCCAATGCGTAGGCCGCCAGCACCAGGTCCGCGGGCTCGGCGCGCTCCAGAGCGGCCTCAAGGTCGCCGGTGAACTGCGCGGTCTCCAATCCCGGGAAGGCCTCGGCCAGAGCCCGCGCGTGGCCCGCCATTTCCGGGTCGCGTTCGACGAGCACGGCCCGTTCCAGACCCGGCCAGCGGGCTTTCAGGGCCCAGGTCGCGGTCCCGGGCCCGGAACCGAGATCCAGGGCGCTGCGCACCCCTTGCAGCACCGGGTCCGGGACGTTTTCGAGGGCCGCGGCGGCCGCGGCGTAAGTCGCGGGCATGCGCGCCGCCAGGTAAGCCAAGGCCCGCCCGGCCGATGCGTCGGCCCCGGCGGGGCCCCCAGCCGCGGCCCCCTCCCGGGGTTCGGGCGCGCCCGGGGCCTCAGCGGGCCGGTAGGCCCTGCTCAGCGCACCGTAACCGGCGCGCAGCGCGGCCAGGGGGGTGAAACGGAGGCGTTGCTCCAGGGCGGCCAGGAGGGGCGGGGGAAGGCTTTGCGACAAGGACGGAGGGCTCCCGTGGCGGAACTTTCGGCTGCGGCCAAGCGTTGCGCTTGGCCGCGGGCTCAAGGGCTTGCTATCATGCCTTGATCCGTCCCAAAGAGGAACCTTCCCTTGCCCTACGCCAGAACCTTCGATGTCATCGTGGTGGGAGCGGGCCACGCCGGCTGCGAAGCGGCGAACGCCTGCGCCCGCATGGGTCTGGAGACGTTGCTGCTGGGCATGAACCTGGATGCCGTGGCGGCCATGAGCTGCAACCCGGCCGTGGGCGGCCTGGCCAAGGGGCATGTGGTCCGCGAGATCGACGCGCTCGGGGGCCTGATGGGGCGGGCCGCGGACGCCACCGGCATCCAATTCAAGATGCTCAACACGAGCAAAGGCCCGGCGGTGCGCGCGCCCCGGGCCCAGTGCGACAAGGCCGCCTACCGGGCCTGGATGAAGTCCCGGCTAGAGGCGACACCCAGGGTCACCCTGAAGCAGGCCCAGGTCGAGGAGCTGGTGGTGGACCGCGAGGGCCGGCGCGTCCTGGGCGTGCGCACCCGCACTGGAATGGAATTCATGGGTGGTGCGGTGGTGATCACCACCGGAACCTTCCTGAAGGGCCTCATCCATATCGGCTCCCACCGGATCGAAAGCGGGCGTTCCGGGGAGGCCGCGGCCCAGGGGCTTTCGCGAAGCCTGCGTGAATTGGGCCTGGAACTCGGACGGCTCAAGACCGGCACCAATCCCCGGGTGGATCGGCGCAGTCTGGACTTCAGCGCCTTCGGGGAATTGCCCGGCGACGAGCGGATCCAGCCCTTTAGCCACGCCACTCCAGCCGGCTCTTTGCGCAACCGCACCCTCTGCTGGACCCTGCGCACCAATACTTCGGTCCATGACAGCATCCGGGCTTCTTTGACTCGCTCTCCGCTCTATAATGGAACAATTCAGGGTGTTGGCCCTCGCTATTGTCCGTCCATTGAGGATAAGGTAGTCCGTTTCCCTGAAAAGGAATGGCACCAAATCATCATTGAACCCGAGGGCCTGGACACCCAGGAGCTGTATTTGAACGGCCTCTCCACCAGCCTGCCTGAGGAGGACCAATACGCTTTTTTGCGGCGCCTTCCGGGCTTCGACCACGTGGAAATCATGCGCCCCGGGTACGCGGTGGAATACGATTTTGTGCTTCCCACCCAACTGCATCCCACCCTGGCAACGCGGGATTGGCAGGGCCTCTATCTGGCTGGACAGATCAACGGCACCAGCGGATACGAAGAAGCCGCTGGCCAAGGTCTATGGGCCGGGATCAACGCGGCGCTATGGCTGAAGGGCCTCGCCCCCCTGGTTCTGGGCAGGGACCAGGCCTATCTAGGGGTTCTGGTGGATGATTTGGTCAGCAAGGGCACCCAAGAGCCCTACCGCCTCTTCACCTCCCTCGCCGAATTCCGGCTGCTGCTGCGCCAGGACAATGCCGATCTTCGCTTGATGGATACCGGCGCGAGCTTGGGGTTGGTGGATCCGGATGTCTACACGGCCTTTAAAAAACGTCGAGACCGCCTGGAACGGGAATTGGACCGCTTGGAAAAGGTCCGGTTGGATCCCCGCCCGGCGGTCCAGAATCTTCTCCAAGAATGGGAAAGTCCATCTTTGGAGTCGCCCTGCACCTTGGGTGAACTCTTGAGGCGTCCGGAATTGGATTGGACCAGGGTGGATGCCCTGCGCGCGGCCGCAGGATCATCGGTGGCCCCTGAGCAGGACCTGGAGCCTTGGGTGCGGGAACAGGCTGAAATTCAGGTGAAGTACCAGGGATACATCCAACGCCAACAGATCCAGGTAGCGCAATTCAAGAAACTTGAGGCTCAGCAAATCCCCGAACATTGGGATTTCCTCGGTCTGCAAGGCTTGAGTTCCGAGGCCCGTCAAAAGTTTTCAAAGCTTCGTCCCAGATCCCTAGGTCAGGCTAGCCGTATCAGCGGCGTTACGCCGGCCGATATCAGTGTCCTATGGGTCCACTTGGAGGCAAGCCAACGCAATGTGGCACCCTTATGAATCCTGAGCCTATGTCCGTGTTCCACGTGGAACAAAGTTTGGATCAAGCCTTGCAGACGCTAGGCCTGCCCCTGGATCCGAGCGTCCAAAAACGCTTGCTGGGGTATTTGAATAAAGTCCTTGAAGTAAACCAAGTCATGAATCTCACGGCCATAACAGACCCTCTGGAAGCTGTCCATAAACACCTTGTAGACAGTTTGTCGGTTCTTATGTTGACATCCCTCCAGGATCAACGGAAACGCGCCTCGGTATGGACGGACATAGGATCCGGAGCCGGGTTCCCAGGCCTGGTTCTAGCTCTGGCCGAACCCCAAGCCTTGCTCCACCTCATCGAAAGCACGCGCAAGAAAGCGCACTTTTTAGAGACCACCATCGCGGAATGGGGTCTGAGAACTCGAGTATGGATCCACAACGAAAGAGCCGAGGCTCTTTCCAGTCCCCTTGTTCCACGTGGAACAGCCGCCCAAGGGAAACATCCCTCCTTGCGGGGAAGCTCCGATGCCGTGTTCTTTAGAGGAGTAGCCCGCCTGGCTAGCTTAGTGGAACTGGGAGCCCCTTTCCTAAAGCTCCATGGTCTCCTGATCGCCTATAAGGGGCCCAAAGCCCAAGACGAGCTGGCCGAAGCCCAAACCGCGATGCAGACTCTGCACCTCACCCTAAAGGAGACCCGGTCCTTTGTGCTTCCTGGGACCGAGGAACAGCGCACCCTGGTCTGCCTGGAAAAAGTCAAAGAAACATCCAAAAACTTTCCACGAATGATAGGGGCCGCCCAAAAGGAGCCGCTGGGGGCGAGCACTGTTCCACGTGGAACACCTTCCTCATAGTCACGCTTCCATGCCCAGAGTCCTCTCCCCAGGAAACTTCCGGTTGTGTTCCACGTGGAACACCTGACCCCATGATCATCACCTCCCTACTGATCTATCAGTTCAGGAACTTGGACCGCATCTCTTGGGAACCCCATCCCCGCGCCAACTTGCTGTTGGGCCTCAACGCCCAAGGCAAAACCAACATCCTGGAAGCCCTCTTCTTGCTGGGCACCACCAAAACACTCCGCAACGGAAGCACGGTCGAAGATCTCATCCAGCTCGACAAGGAAGAGGCCCTTATTCGGACCCAAGTCCTGCACCAAGACAACGGACTAAGCCGAGACTTGGAGCTACAGCTGCGTCGCCCCAGTCAAAAAAGTTATTTGCTTAATTCCAAAAAGCTTTCTCCACTATCTAAAATCTTCGGCCAATTGGCCCTGGTCCTCTTCACGCCTGAAGACCTGGACCTGATCAAAGCCGGGCCCCAGGCACGGCGCCTTTTTTTGGATTTGGAAATCAGCCAAGCCAGTCAAACCTACCTCAAAGACCTGGGGCGCTACCACCGCGCGCTCAAACAACGCAACGCCGCGCTCCGCCGCCTGAACGAAGGCGGCGGCCTAGATGCGGTCCATGCCTTCGACGAGGACCTCATCGCCTCGGGATGCGCCGTGGTGCGCTTCCGCCGCGAAGCCGTGGCCCAATTGGAGCCTTTGGCCCGCGAAGCCCTGGGGCGCCTGGGCCAAGGCCGCGAACGCCTGGGCCTGCGCTACCTGGGAACCCTGGACGCCTCCCCGGATGATGCGCCGACCGATGCCGAAGACGCCTCCCTGGAGCACCGCTTCCGCCTAAGGCTGCGGCTGCGCGCCAAAGAAGAACGCGCCCGGGGTGGAACCCTGAGCGGACCCCACCGCGACGACCTGGAAGTCACCCTCAACGGCCGACCGGCCCGCCTGTACGCCAGCCAAGGCCAGCAACGCAGCCTCGCGCTGGCGCTCAAGCTCGCCGAGGTCCAGTATCTCCAGGCGCGCCTTGGGGAACCTCCGGTCCTGCTCCTGGACGACGTGCTCAGCGAACTCGACTTGGAACGCCAAGGCGAACTGCTGCGCCTGCTGGACGAACGCGTGCAGACCTTCGTCACCAGCACGCACGCGCGCGACCTCGCCTACCGCCCCGGCCTCGTGCTGCGCGTGCACCAGGGCCGCCTGGAACCGGAAACCTGAATGGACCCCTGGCTGCGCTCCCTCGGATACGGGCCCGCCTTCGAAGCGTCCCTGGACGCTGAATCCGCCCCCGGCCTGGAACCGGGCCGGGTGGCGTTCCAAAGCCGCGGCATCCACCGCCTCCTGGCTTCCGGCGGCCGCAGCGTGCTCGCCGAGCCGGCGGGCCGGCTCAGGCACGCCTCCAGATCCAACCCCCTGGACCAGCCCGCGGTGGGGGACTGGGTGCTCTTCGAACCCGCCTCACCCGGGCGGGGCCGCATCCACCGCCTGCTCCCCCGCCGCAACGCCCTGGTGCGCCGGGAGGAAACCCGCGCCGAGGCGGGCCGGCGCCGGGCCGGGGTGCAGGTGCTCGCCGCCAACGTCGACTGGGGGCTGATCGCCACCAGCGCCAACGGCGAATGGAGCCTCAAGCGCCTCAGGCGCTACCTGGGCTTGGTCGCCGAAGCCGGGGCCCGGGCCGCCGTGTTGCTCACCAAAACGGACCTGGCCCCCGACCGGGCGGACGGCCTGCTCGCCCTCATCCGCCAGGCCGCCCCCGGGACCCCGGTCCTGGCGACCAACGCCCGGGCCGGGCTCGGATTGGACGAACTGCGCGCCCTCCTCTCCGGCAACGCCACGGCCGTGCTGCTGGGGAGCTCGGGAGTCGGAAAAAGCACCCTCGTCAACGCGCTGTTGGGCGAGGAACGCATGGCCACCGCCACGGTCCGGGCGGGCGACGACCGGGGCCGCCACACCACCGCGGGACGCCACCTCTGCCCGCTGCCGGGAGGGGGCTGCCTCATCGACAGCCCCGGCCTGAGGGAGCTGGGACTCGTCGAGGAGCAGGCCGAGGCGAGCGATCCCCTGGCCGCCGAGCTGGACCGGGCCTGCCGCTACAGCGACTGCGGCCACACCAACGAACCCGGATGCGCGGTGCGGGACGCCCTGGAGCGCGGGATCCTCGATCCCCAGCGGTGGGCCGGCTATGCCCGCCTGAAGCACGAATCCGGCGCGCGCCGGGCCAAGGACGCGGCCCCATCCGCGTCCAGCGCCCGACCCCGGAGGAAGCGATGAAATCCCACACCCGAAACCTCACCATCACCACCCCCCGCGAACGCGAGATCCGCGACATCACCCCGGAGCTGGAGGGCATCCTCAAGGAAAGCGGGATCCGCGAGGGGCTCATGTTGGTCAACCCCATGCACATCACCGCCAGCGTGTTCGTCAACGACGCCGAGGACGGCCTGCACCAGGACCTGATGGAGACCCTGGAGCGCCTGGCCCCCTCGGGCCGGGACTACCACCACCACCGCACCGGCGAGACCAACGGGGACGCCCACCTCAAACGGCAGCTGCTGGGCCAGCAGGTCGTGCTCGCCGTGACCGAAGGCCGCCTCCACTTCGGGCCCTGGGAACGCGTCCACTACGCCGAATTCGACGGCCGGCGCCCCAAACGCATCCTGGTGAAGATCATCGGTGAGTGACGCGCCTCCGGAATCCACGGTAAAGGACGCCGCCGCCCAAGCGGGTTTCGACGCCTGCGGCATCGCCAGCCTGGCCTCGCCGCCGGAGCGCCTGGGCGCGCTGATCCCGTGGCTGGCCGCGGGACGCCACGCGTCCATGGCTTGGATGGAGCGCCAAGTCGCCGACCGCCTGGACCCGGCCCGCCTGATGCCCGGCGCCCGCGCCATGGTCTGCGTGGCGCTGCTCTACAACACGCCCCACGCCTACAGCACCGATCCTGGGGCCCCCGCGAACCCGGACTCCGCGAACGACGGCCGCGGTTGGATCTCGCGCTACGCCTGGGGCGAGGACTACCACACGGTCATGGCCCGGCGCCTCAAGGATCTCGAGGCGCGCCTGAGGACCGCCTTCGGCCCGGCCGAACGCCACCGGAGCTTCTGCGACACCTCGGCCGTCAGCGAGAAGGCATGGGCGGCGGCCGCCGGCCTGGGATGGCAGGGAAAGCACACGAACCTGATCCGCCGGAACCTGGGAAGCTGGATCTTCCTGGGCGGCCTGCTGACGACCCTGGACCTGCGGAGCGACCCCCCGGAGGCCGACCACTGCGGGACCTGCACCCGCTGCCTGGACGCCTGCCCGACCCAAGCCTTCCCCAGGCCCTACGAGCTCGACGCAACCCGATGCATCAGCTACCTGACCATCGAGAATCGTGGTGAAATTCCCCCGGAATTCGCGGATGCTCTGGGGGCCAACGTCTACGGCTGCGACATCTGCCAGGACGTGTGCCCTTGGAATCGACCCCGCGTGTCGACCGCCGACCCCGCCTTCCAACCCCGGCCCGGGAACCTGGCGCCGGCGCTGGAGGATCTGCGGGGCCTCGACGATGAGGCCTTCGCCGCGCGCTTCAAGGGCTCGGCCGTGCGGCGGGCCAAACCCGCGGGGCTGCGGCGCAACGCCGCCCTCGCCCTCGGGGCGCGCCGGCGCGAGCCCGCGGCCCCGCGCCGCCTGAACGAGGAACCCTGATGGAAATCGCCTTCGACCGCGGCGTGCACCTGCCCGAAATCGGGTTGTGGCTGGATCCCGAGGACCCCAAACCCGACGGAACCGCCTTCGTCAGCCACGCCCACGGCGACCACGCCCGCTGGCACGGCACCACCCTCGCCTCCGGCCCCACCCTGAGGCTGATGCGCTCGAGGGAAACCCCGCCGGAGGGCGTTCAGGCCAAACCCCAAGCCTTCCTTCAGCGTTTCCGCCACAACGGCGCCACCCTCACCCTGCTGCCCGCCGGCCACGTGGCCGGAAGCGCGCAACTACTGGTGGAGCACCGCAAGGAAACCCTGCTCTACAGCGGGGATTTCAAGATGCGCCCGGACCCGTCCTGCGAGCCCATCCAGGTCCACGAGGCCGACCACCTGGTCATGGAGACCACTTTCGGCCAGGCCCAGTACCTTTTCCCGCCGGCCAGCAAAACCGTGGAGCGCATCGCCGCCTTCATCCAAAAGACCCACCGGGAACGCCGCATCCCGGCGCTGCTGGCCTACAGCCTGGGCAAGGCGCAGGAACTGATGCTGTGCCTCAAGCCCTGGAACCACGAGTACGTGGTGCACCCCTCCGCGGCCGCGGTCTGCGAAGCCTACCGCGGCCTGGGCTACGCCCTGCCGCCCTACCACCAACCCGGGGACACCGGGCTCGACGGCAAGGTCCTGATATGGCCGCCCGACGCGCGGCGACACCCCTGGTACTCGGGGATCGCCGCGCGCTGCCGGACGGCCTACATCAGCGGCTGGGCCATGGATCCGGGCGCGCGGGCCAAGGCCGCGACCGACGAGGCCTTCCCCCTTTCGGACCACGCGGATTTCAGCGAACTCCTGGCCTACGTCTGGCAGGTGCATCCCCGAAAGATCCACACGCTCCACGGTTTCGCCGCCGAATTCGCCTCCCACCTGCGGCTGACGGGCCACGACGCCGACCCCTTGGGCGTCGAAGAGCAGCTCCCCCTGCTATGAACCCCGGGAAAACGCGTCCCCTTCGCCTCGGGCTCCTGGGCACAGGGGTGGCCGCGCGGCGGCTGTACCTACCGGCGCTGAAACGGCTGGGCCGGGAGGTCGTCCTGGTGGCCTGCGCCAACCGCACCCGCGCCAAGGCCGAAACCTTCGCCCGCGACTCGGGCTCGCCCAAAGTGGTCCCGGACTTGGCGGCCCTGGCCGGCCTGCCGGACGTCGAAGCCGTACTCGTCAGCCTTCCCATCCCCGAGCAACCCCGGGCGGTCCTGGAGTGCCTGCGCCTGGGGAAAGCGGTGCTCAGCGAAAAACCCGTGGCGCCGGATCTCGGATCCGGTCGCGCCCTTCTGGCGAAGGTCCGCGGGCGCTTCCCCACGGGGCCCCTCTGGATGGTGGCCGAGAACTACCGCTTCATGCCCCACGTCGACTGGGCGCTGGAGCGCCTCCGCGCCGGGGACCTCGGCGAGGTGCGGGTGGTGGAGGTCCGCCAAAGCGGGGTCATGGACCCCTCCAACCCCTACTTCCACACGGCCTGGCGCCGCGATGCGCGCTTCGTCGGCGGCTTCGTCTTCGACGCCGGGGTGCACCTGGCCCACGTCGCCAGGCGCCTGCTGGGGACGCCCACCCAGATCCGGGGATTGACGGCCGGCTTCCACCCCGAGCTAAAGCCCATGGACACGGCGGTGGCGGCCCTTCGCTTTCCGGGCGGGGCCGTGGGGCTTTGGCTGAGCTCCTTTTCCTGCGACTGCGGGGGGGCCATGCTGACGCTGCGCGGGAGCCGCGCCTCGCTGGAGATCCACCGTGAGCATGCCCTCCTCACCCCGGCCAAGGGACGCGCACGCGTGTTCCGAAGCCAAGCCGATTCCTACGCCCTCCAACTCCTGGCCTTCGCCAGGGCCCTGCGCGCCGGCGAACCCTCGCCCTACCCGCCCTCCGAAGCGTTGGAGGACCTCGCCTTCATGGAAGGGGTGGTCCGCGGGCGGGTCCTGCGGTCCGGACCCACTTCCCCCTAGCCCCAAAAAAAAGGAAGGCCCACCATCGGCGGGCCTTCCTTCAACATCTGGCGGAGAGGAAGGGATTCGAACCCTTGATACCCTTTCGAGCATACACACTTTCCAGGCGTGCGCCTTCAACCACTCGGCCACCTCTCCCCACGCGCCGAAAAGACCAGAGTATATCCATGGCCCCCTGGTCCGGTCAATCCCAGGCCTGGAAGCCGCGCCCCGGCTTCCCCGGAACCGTTGAAAAGGGCCAAAAACGATGGACGGACCTCCTCCCGGGCCTACGCCACGGTGACGGGACAAACCGGTACACCGCCGGGTAGGCCCAGGCCGAATTGACGCCTTCCCGGGATGTTGTTAAAGTGGCACCAGCATCCCAGATGCCGAACCACGGTTTTGTCCCACGCTGGAGCACGTCCATGCGCCCGATCCGCCTCCTGTTGACCCTCGCGCTGCTGCCCCTGGCCGGCGCGGCCCAGGCCGCCCCACGCTACGACCGCTCGGTGCATATCATCACCAGCGACTACAACCAAGTGGACACCACCTACATCGACCGCGGCAGGCTCGACGGCGTTCGGGTCGGGGACCGGTTCCGCGTGGAATTCCCGGACGGCAAAGTGGTCACGGACGTGGTCGTCACCTCGGTCTTCGAACGGATGGCCGCGGTGAAAATCGTGGACTCCTGGTTCCTGAAAAATGGCCAGATCGCCGGCTTCCACCAACGTCCCATGGTGGTCCCAGTGGAACCCATCGCGCGCCGAAGCGCACCCCGGGGAATGCGCCTCCACCCACGCCGAAATTCCCGCGGTAAGACCGCATCCGTCGCCCCGGGAGCGAACCAAGCCCCGGCCGCAACGGCGGCTTCGACGCCCGCGGGTGCTGCACCGTCTTCGCCCGCTTTGGCCCCACCCCCGCCAGTGAACGCCACGCCTTCGCAGGCCTCCTCAGCGGCGCTGCCCCCGCCTCCCGACGCGAACGCCGCGCCTTCGCAGGCCTCCTCAGCGGCGCTGCCCCCGCCTCCCGACGCGAACGCCGCGCCTTC
>DAIDJD010000162.1 GCA_027451505.1 candidate division FCPU426 bacterium | reverse complement strand
GAGGCGCGGGGGCGGCCCGAGGCGCGGAGACGGCCGGGGCCGAGGGAGAAGGGCCCTCCGGGGGCGCCAACGCGACCGGGAATTCGGGGCTCCCCACGGCGGCGCCCTCGGCGCGGCGGAGCAGTTCGGCGTAGACCGGGTAGGTGGGCCGGTGGGCCAGGAGGCGGCGGAAGATGAAGCCGGCCTCCTGGCGCAGGCCCTCGGAAAGGCAGACCTCGCCCAGGGTCCTCCAGGCGGCCTGCTCGGCCACGGAAAAGGCCCCGGAACCCGCGTCCGCCTCGCCCCCCTGCGCCGGGACCGCCGCGGGCGCCGCCTGCGGTGGGGCCAACGCCACCCGGGAGCCGAAGCGGGCGAACAGCGCGCGGGCCCCGGCTTGGTCCCCGGCCTTGAGCAAGGACTCCACCGCCGCCCGCAGCGCGCGCGCGCCCTCGGCCTCGCGCCCCTCCTCGGCCAGGCAGTCCAGGAGCGAACCCAGGGCCTCGGCGTGGGCCGGCCGAAGCTCCAGGACGCGCTCGAAATAGGGGCGGGCCTTGGCGCGGACCCCATGGGTGTGGAAGGCCCGGGCCACCGTAAGGTACTGCTCCGCGGCCTCGTCCACGCGGTCCAGACGCACCAGCAGGCTGGCCAGGCGCTGGTAGGTGATGGTGTGGTTGGGGAACTGCCGGATGGCTTCCCGGTAGGCGGCCACGGCGCGCTCAGGCTGCCGCGCCACCAAGGCGTCCTCCGCCGCCACCAGAAGGGCCAGCAGGCGCAGACGGGCCTGCGTCGCCTCGTCGAAGGCGGCCGGATCCAATTCGAGCATCTTGTGGTGCACGGCCAGGGCCCGGTCCGCCCGGCCCATGCGGTTGTAGGCCTCCGCGGCGCGGTGGAAGTGGCGGTAGGCCTCGGCCTGGGCCCCGATGTAGGCGTAGACGTCCGCGGCCTGGGTCTGGGCCTCGGGGTCCTCGGGGTCCAAAGCCAGCACGCGCTCCAATTCGGCGCGCGCCCCCGCCACGCGGTGCTGCGTCAGCAGCAGCGAGATGCCCTGGAAGATACCCTGCGAAGCCTGGCTCATGGGACCCATCCTAGCACCCCGGCGCCCGGGGTGCCACGTCCGGCGGCCCTGGAGTCCCGGGCCGCGTCCTGCTAAAGTGGCCTCCCCCCAAAAATAGGAGCCGCCTTGACCGCGCGCCCAAGCGCAGCCGCCATGCCCGCGCCCGACCGGGACCCGACGCCCGACCTAATCCCCCGCCTGGGCGCCTGGCTCCTGGCCGCGGTCCTCCTGGCCGTCCCCCTGGTCTTCTCCTCGCTCACCGAGGACCAATTCGAGCTTCCCAAGCTCCTGGCCCTGCGAGCGCTCACGAGCTTGCTGCTGGGCGCGCTGCTGGCCTCCTTGCTGGCGCGTCCGGCCCGAGGCTGGCGCCGGGGGCCCCTCGACCTGCCCGTCCTGGCCTGGTGCGCGTGGCTCCTGGTGGGCACGCTGCGTTCGGTCAGCCCGGCGTTGAGTTGGCGAGGGGAATACGAGAACTTCGCCGGAAGCCTGACCCAGCTCAACTACGCCGCGCTCTACTTCTTGGCCGTGCAATTCGCCCCGCGCCTTTCCGAAGCCCGGACCGCGGCCCGGGCCCTCCTCGCGGCGGCGATGGCCGCGGCCCTCTACGCCGTGCTGCAGTCCCTTGGCCGCGACTTCATGGGATGGAGCGCCTCGACGGTCGTGGCGCAGCGCTTCTTCGGCACTCTGGGGAATCCGAACTTCCTGGGTGCCTTGATGGCCATGGCCATCTGCCTGCGCCTGGGCCTGGCTACGGAGGCCCTGGACTCCGGCGCCCCCGAGGATCGGGACGGGCCCTGGCGTTGGGGGGCCGCCGGGCTGTGGATCGTGGTCTACGCGGCTTCCGGGCAGGCCGGGCTGCTCAACCCCCTGCTCGCGCGCCCGGGCGCGTCCGGGCCCGGCGCGGCGGTGCTGGCCCTTTGGCTGTTGGCGCTGGCGGCGGCCCCCCTGCTCCGGCGATGGGGCCGTCCCCGCGCGGCCTACGCCACGGCCCTGGCCGCGGACCTCCTGCTCCTCCTGCAGGCCCTGGCGGGCACGGGAACCCGGGGCGCCTTTCTGGGCCTGATGGCCGGGCTAGGGGTCCTGGCCCTGGGGCGGCTCGGCGTCCGGGAAACCGGCGGCGCGGGCGGGGTGCGCCGGCGCCTCGCGGGCTTGAGGGCCCTGATGATCCTGGGCGCCGTCGCCGTGTGCCTGGCGGCGGCCTTTTTCGCGCTGGGCCCCGTGTTCCGGCAGCGCACCCTGGCCACCCTGCGCCACCCGGAGAAGTCCCTGGAGGTCTCGCGCCTGGAAATCTGGGGCCCGGCCCTGCGCATGGCGCGGGACCACCCCATCGCCGGGTCGGGCGTGGACACCTTCAAGTCCCTCTTCCCCCGCTACTGCGGCTCGCGCTTCGCCGAATTCGACGGACAAAACGTATCCTCGCGCATGGCCCATTGCGAACCCCTGCAAATCCTGGCGACCCAGGGCGCGGTGGGCTTGGCGCTGTGGCTTTGGCTGTGCACGGCCGCCTTCGTCGGCTGGTGGCGCGGCCTCCGCGACCCGGCCGCCGGACCCGGTTCGGGCGCCCTGGCGCTCGGCCTGGGGGGCCTGCTGGCCGCCTACCTCGCCCAAAACCTGGTCAGCTTCGGGGTGGCCGGGATCAGCGCGCCGTTCTGGACCTGCCTGGGCCTGCTGTTCAGCGGCCGGGACCTGCCCCGGGCGGGCCTGCGGATCCCGTCCCCGGGGAAGGCTTGGTCCCTGGCCCTGGGAGCCTCCCTGGCCCTGGCCGGGCTGTCCCTGGATTCCCGGACCCTGAGGGCCGACATCGATTTCGCCTTCGCCAGCGAAGCCCAGGCCGAGCTCCCCGCGCTTGAGGGCATGGATGCGGCCGGCGCCGCCGACACCGCGGCCTACGCCCTGCAGGGCCTGGGTTCGCTCTCCCCGCCCGCGCGGCCGGACCTCGCGGCCGAGGCGGCCCTTTGGGAGGGCCGTTTGGAGGCCGCCGGACCCCAGGGCCCTCCCGCCGGGTTGGCGCGCCGGGCGGCCGCCGTGCTGCTGATGGACCTGGCCGCCGCGCGCATGGAATCGGCGGTGTCCCTTTGCCCGGACGAGGTCAAGTACCGCATCTACCTGGGGCTGTGCTACGAGGAGATCTTCAAGCGCTGCGACCCGGACCGGCGCCCGCATTGGTTCGATCTGGCGGAGCGCTCCTACCGCGAGGGGGTGGACCTCAATCCCGCCAACGCCTACTACCGCGGCGACCTGGGACGGCTGTGGGGCTACGGGGCCCTCTCCGGGGACCGCGACTTCTACGCCAAGGCGGAAACCTACTACCTGCAGGCGGTGGAGCGCGCCCCGGTGACCCGCCTGTTCTACGAGAACCTCCTGGCCCTGGAGGCCCGCTTCGCCGACGTCCCCGGCGCCGAGGCCCTGCTCGCGCGGGCCGTTCGCGCGGACCGGGAAAAGGCCATGGCGCCGCGCCTGCTGCTGGAGGCCTCCAGCACCTTCTTCCAATACCGCGGTTCGGACCTGCCCCCGTGGGGCCCGGCCGCGGTCCGCGAGGCCGCCGCCGCCGAGCTCCGGTGGTCCGAGGAGGCCGCGGCCCTGCGTCCCAGGGACGCCCAGACCGCGTTGGCGGTGGCCATCCTCCAACTCCAGGAGGGCCGCCGCCGCGAGGCCGCCGCCTGGGCCCGCAAGGCCCTGGGACTGGACCCCGCCTTCACCGACGCGATCCATTTCCTGGCCCAGAGCCGTCTGTAGGCCCCCGGGCGCGGCGCCCGGACCGCCTCAGTACACGAAGGGGATGAGCCGCCGCACCCGGGAGGCGTACTCGCCGTACGCGTCCCCGAAGGCCTCCCGCAGCAGGCCCTCCTCCACGGACATTTTCGCCAGGAACCCGCCGCAGACCAGGGCCAGTCCCAGCAGCGCCCCCAAGGTGCCGCGTTCCAGGGCCAGTCCCAGGCTGGCCGCCAGGACGCCGGTGTAGATGGGGTGTCGGGTGACGGCGTAGGGCCCGTTGCGGACGAGGCGGTGCCCCTTCTTGAGCGTGACGAACCCGCTCCAGTCCAAGCCCAGACAGGCCCGGGCCCACAGGCTGTAGCCCAGCCCGGCCGCGGTCAGGGCCAGGCCCGCCCAGCCGAAGGCGCCGGCCCAGGGCCCGGAGGACCCCCATCCCAGGCCCAGCGCGGGCACCGCCGCCTCCGGCGCGAGGCCCCCGAACCCGAACAGGAGCAGGTACCCGGCCAGGAGAACGATCCTTTGGACCAGGGCCCCGGCCAGGCCTTCGCGCCGGAGGGTGGGCTTGGAGAAGAAGGCCGCGGCCAGCCACACGACGACCCAAACGATCCAAAGAAGTCGGGTGGCGGAACGGGGATCCACGCCGGGCCTCAGGCCTTGGGCCCGAGGAAGAACCACAGCAGCGGACCCACCAGGGGCAGCAGCACCACCAGGGCGATCCAAAGCGCCTTGCGCAGGCCCTCCTCGCGGGTTTTAAGAACCTGGACCACGGCCACGATGTCCAGGATGAGGGTGGCCAGCCAGATGAGTCCGTGCATGCGTCGCTCCTTGAGGATGGGGCCGGCTCAGGCCGGCTGGGTGGGGGGGACGGCCTCGGGAGGCAGGATGCCCAGCCCCCCGCAGATCCGGTTCCATTGGTTGATCAATCCTATGCACACGGTCAGGGCGGCGAACTGGGCCTCCCCGAAGACCCGGCGGGCCTCCGCGCGTTCGGCCTCCCCGGGATGGTCGCGGGCCATCAGGGTCAGGGCTTCGGTCCAGCCCAAGGCCGCGCGCTCACGGGCGTCGTGGACCCCCGCGTCGCGCCAGGCCGCCAGGAGCGCAAGTTTGGCCGCGGGCATCCCGAGTTCGAGAGCCCGGGCCGTGTGGAAGCTGAGGCAGTATGCGCACCCGTTGATCTGCGAGGCGCGCAGCTTGACCAGCTCCACGAGCTCCGGTTCCAGCCCGGCCGCCCGCGCCGACCGGCCGATCTCGCCCAGGGCCCCGTAGACCTCGGGCAGGCCCGACGTGAACTCCCGCATGAGCATGGTTCCCTCCTTTCGACTTCCGGACCGCCCCCTCCGGTCAGGCGATCCGGTACTCCAGACCCAACCCATCCAGGACCCCCAAAGACTCCCCATCCAGGAGCACGCCCATGCGGCTGCGCTGGAGCACCAGGCGTCCCCCCTCCTCCAGGGCTAGGCTCAGGACGACCGGCCCGGGATGGGCCAGGGCCCAGGCCCGCAGTCCGTCCGCGCCGTCCCCGGGCGGCCCCTTGAGGCGCACCGTCAATTCAGCGGCCCGCGCGAGGGCCTCGTCGATCCCGGACACCTCCTCGGCCGAGACCCGGAGGCCGTCGCCGCCTTGTTCCAGGCGGCCGCGCACCAGGACCCGGGACTCGCGCGCCAAGCGCCCACCGGAGGCCTCCAGGACCTTGGGCCACACCAAGACCTCGCAGGAGCCCCCCAGGTCCTCCAGCTCCAGCCGGGCCATGGCCCCGCCCCGCCGCGTCTCCTGGCGCCGCATCCCCTGGACCACGCCCCCGATCCGGACCTCGGCGCCGTCGCGCAGCCCCCCCAGGGAATCCAGGGGAAGGCACCCCAGGGCCCTCAGCACGCCGGCCCAGCGTCCCAGCGGATGGCCGCTCAGGTACAGGCCCAGGGCCTCCTTCTCGTAGGCGAGGCGCTCGGCCTCGGTCCAGGCCACGGCTTCGGCCTCATCCCCGGGGGACGTCCCGCCCCCTTCCCCGAAAAGGCTGCCCTGGCCGGAGACGCGCTCCTCGCGGGCCCGCGCCGCCATCGCCGCCGCGCGCGGCAGGTCCCGCAGCAGGGCCGCCCGCGAGCCCATGCCCCGGGGGTCCAGGGAATCGAAGGCCCCGGATTTGATGAGGTGCTCCACGGCCCGGCCTTGGGCCAACCCCGGCCCGCAGCGCTCCAGGACGTCCCGAAGCGAGGTGAAGGGGCCCCCGGCCTCACGTTCGCGGACCAGGCCCTCGACGGCGGCCTCGCCGACGTGCCGGACCGCGGCCAATCCGAAGCGCAGGGCCCGACCCTCCGCCCGGAAGCGGACCGCCGAGGCGTTGACGTCGGGGCCCAGGACGTCCCAGCCCGCGGCCCTGGCCTCGGCCAGCCCGGCCCGCGTCCGCTCCGGGTCGCCCATCTCCGAGCCCAGGACCGCCGCGAGGAAGGCGCCCGGGTGGCGCGCCTTGAGCCAGGCGGTCTGGTACGCCAGCAGCGCGTAGGAGGCCGAATGGGCCTTGTTGAAGCCGTACTCGGCGAAGCGGGCAAGGGTGTCGAAGAGGGCCGCGGCTTTGGGCGCGGGCACCTTGCGCGAGGCGCAGCCCTCGAGGAAGGCCCGGCGCTGCCGCTCCAGGAGCCCGGCGTCCTTCTTGCCCATGGCCCTCCTGAGCAGGTCGGCCTCGCCGGCGCTGAACCCGGCCACGTCCATGGCCGCGCGCATGACCTGCTCCTGGTACACGAAGATCCCTTGGGTGCCGCGCAGGATCGGCTCAAGCTCGGGCAATTCGACGCGCACGGGCAGGCGCCCCTCCCGGCGGCCGAGGTACTCGTCGATCATGCGCATGGGGCCCGGGCGGAACAGGGCGATGAGCTGGTCCAGGTCCTCGATCCCCGCCGGCTTGAAGCGCCGGAGCAGGTCGCGCATGCCCGCGCTCTCCAGTTGGAAGACCCCGTGGGACTCGCCGCGGGAGAGCATGGCGAAGACCCCGGGGTCGCCATCGGGCAGGGCGTCCAGGTCCGCGACCGTCTCCCCGGCCTCTTGGGCCAGCCGGCAGGCCTCGTCCAGGACCGTGAGGGTCCGCAGGCCCAGGAAGTCCATCTTCACCAGCCCCAGGCGCTCCAGGGAGGCCATGTCGAACTGCGTGACCACTCCGCCCTCGGCGGCCCCGCCCAGGCACAGCGGAACGTCCTCGGCCAGGGGCCGCGGGCCGATGACCACCCCCGCGGCGTGGGTGCTGGCGTGGCGGGCGAGCCCCTCCAGGGGCCGGGCGGCCGAGAGCAGGCGCGCGGCGTTCCCCCCGCGCGCGGCGGCCTTGAGTTCGGGGACCTGCTCCAGGGCCCGCTCCAGGGTCATGTCAGGCTCGGCGGGCACGAGCTTGGCCAGGGCGTCGACCTCGGAGGGGGGAAGGTCCAGGGCCCGCCCGACGTCGCGGACCGCGGCCCGGGCCGCGAGGCGCCCGAAGGCGATGATCTGGGCCACCCGCTCCCGGCCATACCGGCCCACGACGTAGTCGATGACGCGGTCCCGGCCGCGGTCGGCGAAGTCCACGTCGATGTCCGGCGGGCTCACCCGCTCCGGGTTGAGGAAGCGCTCGAAAAGGAGTCCCCGGGCCAGGGGGTCCGCCGCGGTGATGCCCAGGAGCCTCGAGACCAGGGATCCGGCCGCGGATCCCCGCCCCGGCCCCACCCGAACCCCCATGCGCCGGGCCGCTGCCACGAAGTCCGCCACGATGAGGAAGTACCCGGCGTAGCCCAGGCGCCCGATGACCCCCAGTTCCCGCTCCAGGCGTTCCCGGGCCTGGACCGCCTCCGGGCCGGGGTAGAGGCGGGGGAGCGCGGCCAGGCACAGGGTCCGCAGGTACCCTTCCGCGCCGCCGGCCGACGGCGGGACCTCGAACTCGGGTAGCCGCAGGCGCGCCTCGGGGAAGCTGAAGACGCACTCCGCGGCGATCTCGGCGGTGGCGTCGACCGCCTGCGGGGCCCAGGCGAAGAGCTCCCGCATCTCGCGATCGTCCTTGAGGTAGTACTCGGAGCCCTCGAAGCGGGGCCGGTGGGGGTCGCCCAGGTGGGTGCCGGCCTGGATGCAGAGGAGGACTTCGTGCGCCGCCGCGTCGTCCCTCAGGAGGTAGTGGCAGTCGGGCGTGGCCACCAGGGGTACGCCCAGCTCCCGGGACAGGGCGCCCAACCCCGGATGCACGGACTTCTCCGCGGCCAAGCCGTGGTCCTGGACCTCCAGGAAGTAGCGGCCCGCGCCGAAGACGTCCCGGTAAAACGCGGCGGCCTCGCGGGCGCGGGGCTCCTCCCCCCTCAGCAGATGGTCCGCCACCTCCCCGGCGAGGCAACCCGACAGGCAGGTCAGCCCCCGGGAGTGCGCCGCGAGCAGGGCCCGGTCCACGCGGGGCTTGTGGTGGAACCCCTCCAGGTGCCCCGCAGTGGACAGCTTCACCAGGTTGGACCAGCCCTCGGCGTCGCGGGCCAGGAGCACCAGGTGGTGGCCGGACGCCTCGGGCCCGGAACGCGCCGGGCGGTCGAAGCGCGAACCCGGGGCCACGTAGAGTTCGCAACCCAGCACGGGCTTGACGCCCTCGGCGATGCAGGCGTCGTGGAACTCCACGGCCCCATGCAGGTTCCCGTGGTCGGTGAGGGCGCAGGACGCCATTCCCAGTTCGCGGCAACGCCGCGCCAGCGGGCCCAGGCGGATGGATCCGTCGAGAAGGCTGTATTCCGAATGGACGTGCAGGGGGACGTAGGCCAAGGTCCGGTTCAAGGGCGGGAGGACCGGGACCCGAGGGGGGTGGCGCGGACGCAGACGACGTCTCCGTCGCGGCCCGCCACCACCACGTCGCCCCGGGCGCAGGCCGGCGAGGCGAAGACGCCGCCGGCGACCTCAAGGCGGAAACGCCGCGCCCCATCGGCCAAATCCAAGGCGTAGAGGCCGCCGTCGTAGGAGCCGACCCAGACGAGGCCCCCGGTCACCGCCGGGGAGGAGAGGACGTAGCCGCCCGTGCGGAAGGACCAGCGCACCCGCCCGGTGGCCGCTTCAAGGCAGGTGACCCGGCCGTCGGCGGAGCCGAAGACCACGGCCCCGCCGGGCCCCAGGGCCGGACTGCTCATCACGCCGCCCCCGGCCCGGTAGGTCCAGCGCGGCTTGCCGTCGGCCAGACCCAGGCAATAGAACTCGCCGTCGGAGCAGCCCAGGTAGGCGGAGGCGGCGTCCAGGGCCGGGACCGTGTTGAAGCCGGACCGGGCGCGGAACGTCCAGCGCACCGCGCCGTCCCCGAGGTCCAGGCCCCGGACGGAACCGTCCTGCGAGGCCATCACGGCCAACTCGCCCTCGGCGGCCGCGCCGTTGTCGTGCAGCTTGCCTCCGGTGGCCACGACCCAAGGGGCCCCGTCGCCCAGGGGCTCGCCGTAGATGGAGCCGTCGTCGGACCCGAAGACCAGGCGCCCCCCCGCCACCAGGGGCGAGGACAGCACGCCCCGGGAACGCGGCCAGAACCCGCTCGGGACGCAGAAACGCTCGAGGATGCGGCCTCCGCGGGCGTCCAGGGCGTAGACGCAGCCGTCCACGCAGCCCACGTAGACCCGGCCCGCGGCCACCGTGGGGGAGGAGCCCCAGACCCGGTCCCGCAGCGGCGTCCTCCAGAGCGCCTTCCCGGTCGCCAGGTCCAGGCAGGCCACCAAGCCGGCGGACGAGCCGATGTAGACGCGGCCCCCGGATTCGGCGGGCGAGGAATACAGGGATCCCTCGAGGCGCGTTCGCCAAAGGAGGGACGCCGGGAGCCCGAGCGCCGGTCCGCGGCCGTCCCGGGCGGGGTCGCCCTTGAACATCGGCCAATCGCCGGGCGGAGGCTGGACGCCCCCGGCCGAGGCGCCCCACGCGACCGCGGAGCAGGCCAGGCCCGCGGCCAGCAGGAGCCTCCGCGCGGCCCTAGGCACCGCCTCCCCTCCCCGCCAGGGAAAGATCCCGCGCCAGCGCCTCGAAGGTCAGCAAAAAGTACCCGCGCGCCTCCACCGGGAAGGCCAGGGACAGGTGGGCCAGGGTGCCGTCCCCCACCCGGGGGTCGTCGCAGGCCACGGGCAGGAAGGCCACCCCGTTGCGTTCCTCCAGGACCGGCGGCGCCCCGGGCGCGGAAAGGTCCACCTGGATGGCGCCGTCCAACTCGAGGCGGCGCCCCTTCGGGGCGCCGCCTCCGGCGAGGGCCCGGGCCACCGCCGAAGCGTCCAGGCGCGGGTTGCGGCGGGGGTCCGGGAGCCGCAGGCCCACCGAAAGCGAAAAATCCGCGCCATAGGCCCGGCGGCTGAAGGCCTGGATGGCGTCGGCCTCCTCCACCACCAACCGCAGCAGGTCGCCGACCTCGCGGGGCCCGAAGCTCTCATAGTCCCCGTCCCCGTCGAGGAGGGACAGCTCATATTCCACAAGGTCGAAGGCGCGCCCCTCGCGCTCGGCCGCCCGCCGCGCCTCGCGCTCCCGGGCCAGGAGCAGGTCCGCGGCCCGGCCGAAAGCCTCCCCCTCGCGGAGCCCCTCCGAGCGCATCCAATCCTTGAGGTCGTCCAGGGGGGCCAGCCGGGTATCGTCGACGCCGGCGAAAAGACCCGTGCCCAGGGCCTGCTCGACGAAGTCGGGCACCAGCAGGGCCGAGAGCAGTCCGAGGCGCGGTCCGGCGCTCATTCCCATTCGATCGTGGCGGGGGGCTTGCTGCTGACGTCGTAGACGACGCGGTTGATGCCCCGGACCTCGGCGATGATGCGCGCGCTGATGCGCGCCAGCACCGGCCGCGGAAGGTCGGCCCAGTCCGCGGTCATGGCGTCGGAGCTGGTGACGCAGCGCACCGCGCAGACGGACTCGTAGGTGCGCTCATCGCCCATGACGCCAACGCTGCGCACGGGCAGGAGCACGGCGAAAGCCTGCCACAGCCGGCGCGAAAGGCCGGCGGCGCGGATTTCGGAGGTGACGATGGCGTCGGCCTCCCTCAGGAGGGCCAGCTTCCCCGCGGTGACCTCCCCCAGACAGCGGATGGCCAAGCCCGGGCCCGGGAAGGGATGGCGCCAGACGAAGGCCTCGGGCAGCCCCAGGGCCTTGCCCAGGACGCGGACCTCGTCCTTGAACAGGTCGCGCAGGGGCTCCACCAGGCGGAAGCGCATGCGCTCCGGCAGGCCGCCCACGTTGTGGTGGCTCTTGATCACCGCGGAGGGCCCCTTGACCGACACCGACTCGATCACGTCGGGATACAGCGTGCCCTGCCCCAGGAAGTCGAACTTCCCGGCCTTGTGGGCCTCCCGCTCGAAGACCTCGACGAAGGTCGCGCCGATGACCTTGCGCTTGCGCTCGGGATCCTCGATCCCCTTGAGGCGCCGCAGGAACAGATCCCCGGCCCGGGCCACCCTGAGGTCCAGGCGGTAGCGCCGGAACATGGCGGCGACCTCCTCGGCCTCGCCCTTGCGCAGGAGCCCGTTGTCGACGAAGCAGCAGGTCAGCCGGCGGCCGATGGCCTCGTGCAGCAGCAAGGCCGCCACGCTGGAGTCCACCCCGCCGGAGAGCCCCAGCAGCACGCGCCCCGGCCCCACCAAGGCCCGGATCTCGGCGACCTTGCGTCTGCGCAGCGAGGCCATGTTCCAAGTGGGCTTGAGCGCCGCGGCGCCGAATAGGAAGTTGCGCAACAGCTCGGCGCCGCGCTCGGTATGGGCGACCTCGGGGTGGAACTGGACCGCGTAGAGGCCGCGTCGCTCGTCGGCCATGGCCGCCACCGAGGCGCCCGAGCGGGCCAGAAGGCGGAAGCCCTCCGGGAGCCTCTCGACGTGGTCCCCGTGGCTCATCCACACCTTCTGGCGCCGGCCCAGGCCCCGGAACAGGGTCCCCCCTTGGAGCACCTCGACCTCGGCGTGCCCGAATTCGCGGTCGCGGGCCGGGCGCACCTTGCCGCCGAGCATCTGGCCCATAAGCTGCATGCCGTAGCAGATGCCCAGCACCGGGACCCCCAGGTCGAACACCCGGGGATCGGGCCGCGGGCTCCCCTTGGCGTGGACGCTGGCCGGTCCGCCGGAGAGGACCACCGCCCCGGGCTCCAGCGCCCGGATTTCAGCGGCGGAAAGGGTGTGGGGATGGATCTCGGAATACACCCCCGCCTCGCGCACCCTGCGGGCGATGAGTTGGGTGACCTGGGAGCCGAAATCGAGGATGACCACCCCGCGGGGCCGGACAGGGGTCGCGGCGGGGCGGCGGGCTGTTCTGGGGGGCATGGGGCGCCTTCAGAGTCGGAAGGGCACCATTGTGCCCAAGGAACATGGGAAACGCCAGCGGGCCTTGGCCCCGGGCTTGGACGGCCCGGGCGCCCGGGGCTATACTTATCCCCAGGGATGCTTGAACGCGAAACACCACACCGGCCCCCGCCCCTCCCCCGGGCAGGGACCCGCCCCAGGGGGACACCATGGCAGCCAAACGCACCACGAAAGCCGACGACGGCGCGGAAACGGTCCTGCACGAGCGCATCCGGGAGGCCGCGTACCTGCGCTGGCGCTCCCGGGGCATGCCCCAGGGCACGGAACTTGACGATTGGCTCGCCGCGGAGGCGGAACTGGCGCCGACACCCAAGCCGGTCCGCCGAGCGCCGGTCCGGAAGAAGGCGTCCCCGGTCTGAACGCCCCGGCGCCGTCGGCATAGGGGGACGGCCGCGCGGGCCGCCTCAGGGCGAGCCGCGCCCCCCTGGAGCGGCCGGGGTCCGGGACCCCGCCGATGCCGGCGCCATCGGCGTCGCTATGCCAAGGCTCCTAGCCTTCAGGAAGCAGCGCTGCGCGAAATCGGACTTGCCGTAATTCAGGTACAGCAGCCCCAGCTCAAGCCAAGCCCTCCCGTCCCGGGGCCGGTCGCGCAGGTAGTCCCGGTAGCATTCCAGCGCCGCGGCGTCGTCGCCCTGGCGCCGGTCCGCCTGGGCCTCGGCCAGCAGGCCCTCGTCGCGCGCGGAGCGCTCCGTCCCGGGTTGCACTCCCCCGGGTCCCCTGCGGAAGGTGCTGGAATCGCGGGCCCAGCCCACCACCAAGCGCAGGTAGGGCCCCGAATCGTCCAGATAGGCGTTGCTGCCGTCCAGGTTGCGCAGCGTGGAGCCGGAAGCCCCGGCGAAGGGCCCAGTGGGCGAACCGGCGGAAAGGCTGCCGAAGCGCAGGAACTCGTAGCCCGCCTCAAGGCCGACGCTCAGCCGGGCCGGGGCCCACAGGTTCACCAGGCGGTAGAAAAGCCCCCATCCCGCGGTCTGCCCGTTGAAGTTGAGGGTGCCCAACCCCGAGGAGGTTTCCAGGGTCTCGGTCCCGGCGATTTGGGCGTATTCCACCCGCAAACCGACCTGATTGAGCCAGGTCGAGGTGACGCTCTCGAAGGTCTCGAAACAGAACAGGGGGGCGATGGACACGAGGCTCACCCCGCCCGAGGGGACCTGGAGGTCCACCGCGCCGAAGGGGTAGGAGTTGGACTGTTCGCGGCCCATCTGGGTGCCCCCGGCGACCTCCAGGGCGAAGGGGTCGGTGAAACGGTAGCCGGCGGTGAGGTAGGCCTCGCCGATCTGGGAGGGCACGAATTGGGGCTGGGATCCGGAGCCGTAGGCGAAGAATTCGGCCATGTCCTGGTCGCTGACTTGGCGGGCCCCCAGGCTGAGGAACATGTAGGG
>DAIDJD010000161.1 GCA_027451505.1 candidate division FCPU426 bacterium | reverse complement strand
GTCCGGGTGTCCGTGTTGGTGACCGTGGGGGTGGCGGTGGGCGTGTCGGTCTGCGTGACGGTGGACGTGGGGGTCGAGGTGGAGGTGGGCGTGTATTGGGCCAGAACCACGGATTCGGTGAAATACAGGGCCTCGCTGTCGCCGCCGGTGGCCTCCTGCCCGCTGATGGAGTGGCTGATGATCGGGAGGGGCTGGCCCGTCCGCGGGTCGGTGATCCCGGTGAACCAAAACTGGTTGGTGTAGACGGGGGTCTGGTTGAAAAGGGTCGGATTGGAATACCCGGGCTGGTACCACTGGAAGCCGCCCACGGCGGGCGGCGGGTTGGCGCCGGTGGCGTCGTCGTACATCGCGAAGGTGGTGTCGGCGTCGGTGATGAAGGAACTGTTCCCGTCGGCGCACTTGATGGTGATCAGCCAGTCCGACCCGACATAGCAGCAGGTGGTGTTCTGGTTCTTCAGCGCGAAATAGTTGGCCTGCCCGGGGGCGGAAAAATCGGCCACGGGGATGGCCACCGTGATGGGATTGGCCTCGGCCGTCGACCCGTTGGGCACCAGGTTGTTCACGATGAGGTTGCCGTTGAGGTAGAAAACGAAGTCGTCGTCCGCCTGGAACGTGATCTGGGCGCTGACCGGCACGCAAGCCGTCGCCGGCCCGGCCAGGACCGGGCGGGTCAAACCAAGGCCTAAGCCAAGGCCCAACAACGCCCACGCCGCGACCCGCGCCGCGGCCGCCGCTAGCGGCGATGGGACGCGGCCCCGGGGGAAGGATCCCTTGAAGCCATCGACGAAGGTGTCGCCTGGACGCATGAACCGTGGCGGGTTGGAGTGGGGTCCACCACCTCCGGGAAAATCCCGGCCCTTTGACCCACGTTTAGTATAAGTTGGAAACGGAAATTGCTTCTTTATTCAGACGAATGAACAAACGAATCCGGACACTATAAAAAAATACAAAACATCAATAAATTATGCCATTTGTAAGGAATCGAAGCCATTTCGGCATCGAAACGATATCAAGGCTGCACCGCCGCCCACTTAAGGATCTTGCGCTGCGGTGTCATGCCGTCCCCATTCAACTCCAACTCCAACAGATACACCCCTGAAGCCACCCTCTGGTGGGGACTCAGGACCGCCACGCCGCCGTTCACCGGGACGATCCACTTCTCGGCCAAGCCGCCGGCCAGGGTGTAGAGGCGCGCCGTCAGCGTCGAGCCGTTGGATCCCGGGATCTCGAGGACCAACTGGGAATCCGGGGTTCCGGGGTTGGGACCCACCATCGCCGACGCGAGCCCCCCCACGCCCGGCAACTGCACCACGGTGATGGATTTCATGGTCGTGGCCACCCCGCTTCCGGGGGTCGCCATGCTCACCTCCACCTGGTAGGTACCGGCCGTCACCAGGGTCCCCCGCGTCGTCTCGCCGTCCCACGTGACCGAGGGCGCGCCGGTCACCGTGATCTTCAGGTTGTTCTGCGCCTGCTCCGGCAAGCCCGACTGCAGCACCAAAACCGGCGCGCTGAGCGCGAACGCGGTGGATCCGGCGGTCTGGGTGAGCCCCTGCGACCACACCAATTCGCCGGCGCTGTTGAACACCGACACCGTGGCCGCCACGGGCGCGGCCAGGACCTGCACGGTCGTGGACTCGGTGGTCGCGGGCGCCCCGGGCGGGCCGTAGGGGTTCGAGATCACGGCCGAGGCGAGGTAGTCCCCGGCCGCCACGGGCTGCCCGTTGGCGTTCATGCCGTTCCACGCCACGCTCAGCCCGGTGCCCGCCACCGAGATCACCACGCTGCCGCCGTTGCCCACGGTCAGGGTTCCCCCGGTCGAGGTCTGCACCGGGCCCAGGGTCTGGCCCGCGGTCACGGCCTCGTTGGTGACCAGGGTCTTCACCAACTCCCCGGCGGAATTGTAGATCGACAGCGTCACGGTCACCTGGCCCGGCTGGGGCGTTTGGCTGGCCGTGAAGCTGGGCGTGGCCGTGGACGTGGCCGTGTCGGTGAACGACGCCGTGGCCGTGGGGGTGTCGGTCGCCGTGGGGGTGTCGGTGGCCGTGAGGGTGGCCG
>DAIDJD010000160.1 GCA_027451505.1 candidate division FCPU426 bacterium | reverse complement strand
ATCTTCCCCAATTCACCCAACGAAACGTACGCGAAGGCGTCGACCTCGCGCTCCAGGCGCGGGTCGGTCTCCTCCCGGAACCCCACGGCAGCCACCCGGTGGCCGGCCTCCCGCGCCCGGCGCGCCCAAAGGAAGGGCAGGTCGCGGTTCCCGGCGATGAGCCCCACGCTCTCCCGGGGATCCTGGCCCACGTCAGGCGGCTGCGGGAAGGACCGGGGCCGCCGACCCGAGGGAGGCGAGGATCTCCCTCGCCCGGGCCTCGGCCGCGTCCATTCCGCGATAGCGGACCTCGCGGTAGCCCTTGACCCCGTCGGCCAGGGCCAGGAGCTCCAGCCAGCGGGGATCGGAGCCGCCCGGATAGGCCCGCACCAGGGCCCGGTACCAGTCCCGGAAGCGGCGGTCCCGGAGGTGCCACTGGGGCAACAGTCGCCTCAAGAACTTGGCCCGGCGCATCAGATGCAGCATCCAATCGCGGGTCACCATGTCGAACTCGATCTTGAACCCCAGGACGTCGAAGCGCGGGCGGTTGAAGTGCCGGTACTCGACCCGGTCCCCGCGGGCCGGGTCCAGCCCCAGCCGTGCGGCGTCCCGGGCGTACTTCTCCGGGCTGGTGAGCAGGTGGGCCGTCCAAACCTCGTCCTTGATGGCCAGGACCTTGTACAGCCCCCGGGCCGCGGCGCGGGTGGCGGGCCAGCCCGCCGCGGCATCGTCCCGGGAGGCCACCGCCAGCACGTCGTCCAGGTAGGACGCGGCGAGGCGGCCATCCTCGTACAGGGCCAGTTCGTAGAGGCACAGGGCCAGGCGCTTGCGCTCGACATCGTCGTCCACGGGCCAGGCGGCGAAGGCCCGTTCGACCTGCCCCCGGAATTCCCGCGCCGCCCGCGCGCCGGAGAGGCGCCCCAGAAGGGCCTCCTTGGCGTCCACGAAGGCGCCCAGGCTTTCGGCCGGCGCGGCCCCGTAGGCCTCAGGATGCAGGGCCAGGTGCCGCCCCAGGGTCAGGGCCTGGCGGTTGCGCTCCAGAGCCGGACCGGAGAAGGACTTGCGCAGGCCCTCCTCGAGGGCGGCCAAGCCGAAGGGCAGCAGGCCCATCTGCAACGCCACGCCCATGAGGATGGTGTTGTCGTAGAGCACCGAGCCCAGGCGGGATTGGGCCAGGGCCGAGACGTCCGCGGAGAAGTACCCGTCGGGCCTCAGGCGCGACCGCAGGAGCTCCTCGAGCGCCGCGGGCGAGAAGTCGTCCCGGCCCATGAGGGTCTTGATCGTGGGGTTCTTGGCGGTGTTGACCACGCCCCGGGTGCGCTTGGGCGAGGCCACCCTCAGGTTGGTGCGGGCATCCAGCCCCCGGGCGGCCTCCAGAAGGTCCACCCCCACGAGCAAGTCCGCGGTGCCGTAGGCCAGGGTCGGCGAAAGCACCTGGGGCTCGCGGGTCACGGTGATGTGGGAATAGACCCCGCCGTTGCGGATGGCCAAACCCTTCTTGTCGCAGAACTGGACGTGCAGCCCCTCGGCCTGCACCGACCGCACGATCAAGGCGGTGGTGGATCCTATGCCCATGCCGCCGATCCCGGCGAGGTAGGCGCGCCACTTCCCTTCGGGACCCAAGGGCGCCTTGGCCGGCTCGGGCAGGCCCGCCGGGTCGGGCAGGGCCGGACGCGGGGCCGGCGCCCGGCGCCGCACCGTGACGCCCTCGAAGCTGGGGCAGGCCTTGATGCGGGCGCAAGCCCCGTCGGCCACGCAATGGCTGGCGTGGGTGTCCACCTTGGGGCCGTGCAGGGTCTCCACGAAGTCGAGACCCGGGCAGCCCGTCTGCGTGGTGCATTCCAGGCAGTGCTCGCAGGCGTCCTGGTTGACCAGGACATGCTCCTCCACCGCGACGAAGCCCTTCTGCTTCTCCTCGGCCGCCTTGGCCCGGCGCAGGCGCCGGTGGTAGGTGATGCCGCATTCCTTGTCGGCGACCAGGAACTTGGGCCCGTCCAGGAGCACCAGGTCTTCGATGGCCGCGCGGTACTCCTCGCGCCGCTCCGGGTCCGCGCGCACCACGGGGATGGAGCTCCCCCGGGTCAGCCCGAGCAGGGCCTGTTCGCAGTCCTGGGCGTAGGTGGGGGAGCCCATCAGGTCGGTGTCCGTGCCGTTGTGGGGCTGGTGCCCGGTCATGGCCACGGTCTTGTTGTCGAGGATCACGTAGAGCAGGTCGGCGCTGTTCTTGATGCTGTCGCTGACCGCGGCCAGGCCGCTGTGGAAGAAGGTCCCGTCCCCGATGAAGGCCACGGCCTTGTTGCGCGCGAAGGGATCGAGCCCGGCCGCCGTGCCGCCCCCCAGGCCCATGCCGCTGTAGTTCTGCATCAGGCGTTCGTTGGGCGGCAGGAAGAGCATGCTGTAGCAGCCGGCGTCGCCGTGGAAGACCAGATCCACGGGCTCCCGCGAGTGGACCCGGCGCATGTACTCCGGGTCCTTGAGGTCCTTGGCGAGTTCCAGGAAGACGTCGCTGCTGTCGCGGTGCGGGCACCCGGAGCAGAACGTGGCCGTGCGCGCGGGGATGTCCAGCGTCAGGGACGACGCCTCCAGGACCTCGGCGAGCGCCCCGCGCAGACGATCGTTGCCCAGCCCGCGGCTGTCCAGGAAGGGCCCCAGGCGCTTCAGGAGCACGCTGGAGTTGATCCCATGTTCGGCCGGGATGCCGCTGAAGCCGTCCGGGAAGTGCTTGCCCCACACCGCCGGCAGGGCGGCGATCCGCCCGTCCTGGCGGGCCTGCACGAGGAGGTCCCGAATCTGGGCCTCGATGAAGGAACGCTTGTTCTCGATGACGATGATCTCGTCGAGCCCGCGGGCGAAGTCCATGACCACGGCGGGCTCGAGCGGGAACGTCATCCCCAGGCGCAGGATGGGGAAATGCCCCTCGAGCCCGGCGTCCCGCAGCAGGTCGCGCAGGTAGGAGTAGGGCAGCCCCGCGGCCACGAAGCCGAGCCGCGAGCCCGGCCGGCCGGGCTCGATCGCGTTGACGCCCAGGGCGCGCGCCGCCTCCAGCGCCGCCGGCATCTTGACCTCGTAGGCCTCCTTCTCCAGGACCCCGGTGTGGGAGGGCAGGAGCACGCTTTGGGAGGGCACCACCTTGGAGGTGTCCACCTCCACCGGCGCCAAGGCGCTTCCCAGGAGGGGGGCGTGGGGCCGCACCTCCACCAGCGCCCCGCCGTCGGCGAGGTTCGTGGAGACGATGACGCTGACGTAGAGGTCGCTGCGGCGGCTGATCTCGAAGGCCAGGGGGATGAAGTCCTTGACCTCCTGGAAGGTCGCCGGCTCGAGGCTGGGGACGAGGATGTGGTCCGAAAGGCGGCGCGAGTCCTGGGGGACCTGGGTGGAGTCGTTCCAGGGGTCGTCCCCGACCACGATGACCCCGCCGCCGCGGTGCCCGTGGAGGGCCAGGGTGCCGGTGAACAGGCCGTCCGCGGCGACGTTGAACCCCACGGACTTCATGACCGCCATGGCCCGGATGCCGGCCATCTGGGCGCCGTTGAGGCGCGCGGCCGCGAGGGCCTCGTTGCCGGCGATCTCGGCGACGCACCCGAGGGAGCGCAGGTAGGGGGCCTGTTTGGCCGCGGCCTCGAACACGTCGGCCACCGGGGAACCCGGATAGCCGGTGAGCAGGCTCACCCCGGCCTCCAAGGCCCCCTTCAGGATCAGTTCGTTGCCGGTGAAGGCTTCCCAGCCCTGGGTCTTTTGGAAACGGTCATCCACGTCGCGGGGTTTCCCCTCTCATGGGATCATAGGGTCGAAGAAGCCAGTATATGCCAAGGCACCTCAGGCTTCCAGGCGTAAGGGGTGCGCCGTCGGCGCCCGCCCCCGGCGCGTCCACGGCGGCCAGCGGCGAACCGGGCGGCCCTGTCCGCGCAAGCGCCCCACGTCAGCGGTACACGCCGCGCTCGGAGGAGCGGAGGAACTCCAGGAATTCCCGCACCCGCGGGCCCTTCTCCGGGATCTCATCGAGGCGTTGGAGCGCCTGGCTGAAGTTGACCTGGCGGTCCTGGAAGATCCGGAAGGCGGCCTCCAGGGCGTCGATCTCCTCGCGGGCGAAGCCGTGGCGCTTCAGCCCCAGGCGGTTGAGTCCGTAGACCTTGACCTCGTCGCAGCCGCTGGTGGTGCTGAAGGGGGGCACGTCCTTGGAGAGCCGGGACAGGGCGCCCACCATGGCGTAGGCGCCGATGCGGGCGTGCTGGTGCAGGCCGGTGAGCCCCCCCACCACGGCCCGTTCGCCCACCCGGCAGTGGCCGGCCAAGGTGGCGCAGTTCGCCAGGATCACGTGGTCGCCGATGACGCAGTCGTGGGCGACGTGGGTGTTGGCCATGAACAGGCATCCGCTGCCGATGCGGGTGACGCCGCCACCCTCCTCGGTGCCGCGGCTGAAGGTGGCGAACTCGCGGAGCATGTTGCCATCTCCGATGACCAGACGCGTCGGCTGGCCCGCGTACTTCAGGTCCTGGGGCGACCCGCCCACGGCGCAATGCGGCCAGACGCGGTTGCCCCGCCCCAGCGTGGTCCCGGAATGGACCACCGCGTGGTGCCCGATGCTGGTGCCGTCCCCGACGTCGACCCCGGCCTCAACCACGGCGAAGGCCCCGATCTCCACGCCGATCCCCAGGCGGGCCGCCGGGTCGACGAATGCGCTGGGATGGATCCTGGTCT
Source organism: candidate division FCPU426 bacterium (assembly GCA_027451505.1). Lineage (GTDB taxonomy): Bacteria > Oederibacteriota > JAJYGY01 > JAJYGY01 > DAIDJD01 > DAIDJD01. The sequence goes on along the minus strand of DAIDJD010000160.1, from coordinate 618 downwards.
CCATCGCCCCCCTCAAGCCTTGGCCTGGTCCGCGGCCACGCCCATGAACATGAGCTCGGCCTCGGCGGCGAGTTCGTCCCCGACCCAGGCGGAGCCCTTGAGCCGGGAGACCGGTCCCTTGACGCGCAGCACCTCCACCTCGTAGCGGAGCTGGTCCCCGGGCTTAACCGGGCGGCGGAAGCGGGCGTTGTCGATGGACATGAAGTAGGTGAGCCGGCCGCGGATCTCGGGCCAGCCGCTCATCACCAGGACGCCGCCGCACTGGGCCAGTCCCTCGATGATGAGCACGCCCGGGTAGATGGGGTGGCCCGGGAAATGCCCCTGGAAGAACCATTCGTTCACGCTGACTCCCTTGAACCCGGTGGCACGCACCCCGGGCTCCAGCGCGGTGACCCGGTCCAGGAATAGGAAGGGGTAGCGGTGCGGCAGAAGCTGCTGGATCGCGGTCACGTCCAGGGGCAGCTTGAATTCCTCCATCGTGCTCCTCCTCGCGGACTGGGCGGGGTCGCTGAGCAGTTCGCGCACCGCCTCGACGTGGAAGCCGTGCCCGGCGCGCTCCAGGGTGAAGGCGCCCCGCACGCGCCGGCCCGAAAGCGCCAGGTCGCCCAGGAAGTCCAG
>DAIDJD010000159.1 GCA_027451505.1 candidate division FCPU426 bacterium | reverse complement strand
TCGGCCCGGTGCTGGGCGGCGTGTCCCTGAAATACCTCGGCGAACTGGCCCCCGGGCTCCTGGCCGGGGGGCTGTGCGCCGCCAACTGGTTCTTCGCCTTCCGCAGGCTGCCCGAGACCCTGGATCCGTCCATCATGGCCGCGAACCGGGCCCAACCCCCCCGCCGCTACGACCCCCTCAACACGTCCTCGCTGGCCGCCGCCCTGCGCCACCCGTACCTCTGGCTCCTGCTGGCCATCAGCTTCCTGCAGCTCACGGCCTTCAGCAGCATGGAGCAGGTCTTCTCGCTGTTCTTCAAGGCCCACCTGAACCTGGACCTGGCCGACGCCGGGCTGAAGACCGGCTACGCCCTGGCCTTCGTGGGGGTCCTCGCCGGCGGCCTCCAGGGCGGCCTCACCCGCCGGCTGGCCCCCCGGCTGGGGGAACGCCGCATGCTCCTGGCCGGCATCCTGGTCTTCGCCGTGACGCTCTTCGCCCTCCCCTTCGGCCCCACCTACGGATCGTACTTCCTGCTCCTGACGCCCTTGGCCGTGGGACGCAGCCTGATCGACCCCAGCCTCTCCTCGCTGATCTCCCAGGCCTCCCCGGCCGCGGAACAGGGCCGGACCTTCGGCACCTTCCAGGGGCTCAACAGCCTGGCGCGGGTGGCCGGACCCGCCGTGGGCCTATGGCTCTTCGAACGCCAGATCCAGCTCCCCTTCCTCTTCGGCGGGGCCCTGTCGGCGGTCGTGTCGGTTTTGTGCGTGTGGTTGTGGCACCGGACCAAGGGAAGGCCCGGGGTGGACGCGGTCTCGCCCAAAGCGGCCTGACGAAGGCCCTCCGCCCCGGGGAAAAGCTCAGGCCGCGGCCCAGGCGTCGAGCAGGGCCCGGACCAGCGGCCCCAGCGCGTCCAGCTCGGCCCGCGCGGCCAGGATGGCGTCCCGGCTTTGGATGGTCGCCACCCCCTCCACGAGTTCGTCGGTCCCGTTCTCCACCATGTCGTTCAACGAAGCGGAATCCACCTCAATATGGAACTGAAGCCCGAGGACCCGCGGTCCCAAGGCGAAGGCCTGGCGGGCGCAGGCCGCCGAGGAGGCCAGCAGTTGGGCCCCCGGGGGCAGATCGAAGGTCTCGCCGTGCCAGTGGAAGGGCGTGAACACGGGGGGGAACCCGCGAAGGCAGGGGTGTTCCCCCGCGCCGGGGGCGAGGCCGACCGGGAGGAAGCCGATCTCCTTGACGGGATTGGAGCGGACGCGGGCGCCCAGGGCCGAGGCGATCATCTGGGACCCCAGGCAGACGCCCAGGATCCTCTTCCCCGCGCGGAGCGACTCCCGCACCAGGGCCTTTTCAGGCCCGAGCCAGGGATGGCGGTCCTCGTCGTTCACGCTCATGGGGCCGCCCATGAGGACCAGGGCGTCGAAGTCGCCGGGAACCGGCAGCGGATCCCCCGCCCCGAGTTCCGCGGTTTGGAGCGAATGGCCGCGCTCCCCGGCCCAGGCGGCGATGGCGCCGGGGCCCTCGAAGGCGGCGTGCTTGACGATATGAAGACGCATAGCTCCCCCAGGGAAGCCCGCGCCCTTGCGGACAAGGCCGCGTCCCGGATCCCTTAGGGACGCAAAAAAACGGGGCCACCCCGCCGACGGCCCCCGCCGGGGCGTCACTCACCCGAAAGGGTCAGGTTCTCCAGGCGGACGGCCCGCGGGCCGAGGTAGCGTTCGCGCTGCTCGGTCTCGGAGCTGAAGCGCGCGGTCGCCAAGGCGACCTGCGTGAGGCCGGAAACGGACCCCCCCTTGACCGGGCGCGACCCCGAGGCGGTGATCTCACGCCCGTAGCGGATCTCGCTGCTGAACTCGCCGGTCACGCCGTTGGGCTCGAAGTAGCTGAAATCGCTGAGGTGGACCAGGGGCCGGGCCCCGGGTTCGAGGAGGGAGTCCAGGGCGTACTTCCCCGCGGCCACCTCCACGTTCCCCAGCTCGCCGGTGGCCGCCTGGCGCAGGTACTGGGCGTAGCGGGCGTTGGCGTGGCGCGCCCGGAGCGTCCCGTTCTCGACCAGGACCCGCCGGCAGCCGGGGCTGCCGGTGGGGTCGAGCTTGTAGGAGCCCACGGCCCAGGGGATGAGCGCGTTGTGGCTCAGCGTCAGCGGGCTCGCCCCCGGGGCGGCCGCCACCAAGCGCTGGCCGATCTCGGCCGAGGTGAGGCGGTTGTAGCGGGCCGCGGCGGAGGCCTGGGTCAGGACCCAGGCGAACAGATGGTCCAGGGCCTCCCCGCTGAACACCACGTCGAAGGTCCCGCTCCTGGGGAGGCGCGCGTCGCCGCGCTCCCGGCCCATGCGGGCGGCCTCGGCGACCAACGAGGCCAAGCCCACGTCGGGAAGACGCCGCCGCCGGAAGGAGCGGAAGACCTCGGCCTCGCCGCCCGCCCCGCGTCCCAGCAGGCAGAACTCGCCCGAGAACAGGGTGCTCTCAAAAAGGCAGTTCACGCCCTGGCTGTTGAAGTAGCGGGTGCGGATGCTGTCCGCGAAGAATTCGGCGGCGACCAGGCGCACCCCCGCCTCGGACGCGGCGGCGGCCCGCAGCGCCTCGGCCGCCTCGGCGACCTGGGCCTCGGCCGAGGACTGGATGGCCACGTCGGCGAGGTCCACTTTGGGCACGATGCCCGCGACCTCGGTCATCGAGTAGGCCTCGTTGGAGACCAGCGAGGCGGCCTCCACCGCGGCGTCGAGGTCCTCGCGCAGCCTGCCGGCCCCGGAGGGGTCCACGTTGAAGCGCGCGTTGCCCGTGACCCTGCCCCCGCCCGGCCTGCCCTTGGGGGCGGGGCGGGTCACCAGGACCTCGATCTCGTAGGCCAGCCCGTCGACGATGCGGCGGGCCTCCTCGCGCTCCTTGTTCAGGAAGAGCTGGGTCGACTTCCGGCGCGCCTCGCGGACCTGCCATCCGGAGATGCGGTCGTCGAGCTCCAGCCGGTCGATGATGTGGTTGAGCATCTTGGGTTCGGCTCCGTTTCGCCTTAGGCCAGTCGGGCCCGGAATTTCAGGTGCGGCCCGCCCATGGTGTTCTTCACGATCTCCTTGTGGCCCTTCCCGCAGTACCCCAGGCCGCTGATCTCCAGGTCGTCGCCGACCATCGAGATGCTGCCGAGGATGTCGGGCACGAAGCCCGTCATGATCACCGGGGAGCACACCTCCCCGGTGCGGCGGCCGTCGCGGATGCGCTCCGCCCACAGCCCCTCGCACTGGATGCCCCAGCCCTGGGGGTCCTCCATGCCGTTGCTGGGGTAGCGGAGGTAGTAGCCGTCCTCCACGCTGGCGAGGATGTCCTGGGGCGGGCTGGACCCCGGCCGGAAGAAGGTGTTGGTCATGCGCGCGTAGGCCTTGCGCTCCCAGCTTTCCCGCCGGCCGTTGGCGCTGCGCTCGAGCCCCAGCCAGTGGGCCGAGTAGGCGTCCGTCATCCCGCGGGTGAGGACGCCCGCCTCGATGATGGGGTTGCGCCGCGCCAGCGCGCCCTCGTGGTCGAAGAAGAAGGTCGCGGCCTGCCCCGGATAGGTGGGGTCGTCGTCGAGGTTGGTGATGGGGCTGGCGACCGGCTTGCCCGTGTACTCGCGGCCCTTGGCCCGGTCCTTGAGGTACATGTCCGTCTCGGTGCCGTGGCCGAAGGCCTCGTGCGCCAGCATGCCGCTCCAAGCGGGGTCCGTGACCACCGTGGTGAAACCGGGCTCCAGCCGCTTCGCCGTCAGCAACCTGGCGGCGTCCTCGCACAGGGCCGCGGCCCGGGGGGCGCACCAGCCCAAGTGCTCGTAGCCGCCCCCCCTGCAGATGCCGTCCCAGAGCATCTGGGTCCGGCCCCCGTCGGAGACCACCACCTGCATGACCTCCTCGACGCGCGTGAGGCGCTGGCGCAGCCTGCGTCCCGGGGCCACGAAAAGCTCGTCCGTGGTGAGGTCGCCCACCGAGGCCGTGGCGTTGACCACCTTGTCCCCGGACTTGGCGAGGCGTTCCTGGAGCGCGGCGGCGTGCTCCAGGCGGCGCCGGGCGCTCCAGCCCCTGGGGTCCTTCTCGACGGGGAGCTCCCAGGAGCGCGTCAGGGCCGGCCCGGCCCCGAAGGGCGCGCCCCCGGGCACGAGCCTCGCCGCGGTCCACTCGGCCAGCGCCGTCGAGGCGGCCTCCAGGGCGCCCGCCCCCAGGTCGTTGACGCTGCTTTCGAAGAGCGATTCGCCGTTGAAGGCGGTGAAGACGACCCCGGTCACGGGGGGCTCGGGGGCCAGGGTGCTCTGGGTGCTCGAAACGGTGGCACGCATGCCCTCGCGGCGGATGGCGAGCGCGCAGGCGTAGGGAACGCGCCGGCTCATGGCCTCCACCAGCTTGGCGAGCGTGGATTCGAGCCCCTGGAATTCACCGGAGTCCGACATGGCTTCAGTTTCCCGCGAGAAGGGGGCGGAGCGATTCAAGTGCGCCCGCCGGGACGTAGTAGCGCGCCCGGACCTG
>DAIDJD010000158.1 GCA_027451505.1 candidate division FCPU426 bacterium | reverse complement strand
AACCGCCGTGGGCGTCGGCGGAACCGCCGTGGGCGTCGGCGGAACCGCCGTGGGCGTCACCGCAGTCGGCGTGGGAGGAACCGCCGTGGCCGCAGGAACGGCTCCCCCAAGAACCCGCAGGCGCCTAAATCCACTGAGCAGCAAGGCGTTGAGCAGAAGGCGCTGCGCCGCTGGGGTCAGGTCGCAGGAGGGATCCTGGTGGAACACATGATACCCCATGCCCGCCACCCAACCGCTTCCGCCGTCGGGGTCCGGGAAAGCCCAGGCCGCATACAGCGGACCGACGCTTCCGTCGACGAAAGCGAATGCCCCGTCCCCCAAAAGTCCGATGCCGTCCTCCGGAAGTCCGGCCGCCACCACGCCGGAAATGGAAAGGCTCAGGCCCCCTTGCGGACCGCCCCGCGCCCGGAGCCTGGACACGGCGTAGGGGCCCGAAGGCACGAGGCGCAGGGCGCCCGGCCAAAGCGCATTGACGTCCCATTGGGAGATGTCCAGGAACAACGCGGTCCCTCCGCCATGGACGAAACGCCGCAGGGCCGCGGCCACGGGCGCGCCCAGTTGCGAGGGGCCCGAAGGCTCGTCCCCACCGCCCCAGCCGGCCGGGGACTCGACCACCACGGCGTCCCAACGCCGTGGATCCAGGAAGCGTCCGGGCGCGCGCTCGACCTCGGCGAAGGAAGCCACCCCGGGACGCAGGCCCCAGGAGCGCAGGCCCTCGGCCAAGGGATGGATGGTGGCTCCGTTTTCCAGGAGCAGCACCCGGGGGAGGCCCCTGGCCTCCACCCGGGCCCCGCGCGCCCCGGGCATGGGCGTCCCGAGGCCCGACGCCACGGCCGACCCGACCCAGCGCACCTCCAAGGGCCCGTACGACTCCAGGGCCTCCTTCAACCCTTGGCGGGTCCAGGCCCCACCTGCCCCGGGGCCGGCCGGGTCCAGGGGGAACACCGCACGGGCTTCGGGACCGCCCAGAAGCCCGAACAAAAGCCGCGCCTGGGGGGCCACCTGCTCGGAGAAGTCCAGGCTGGTTCCCAGCGTGGCCGACAAAAGCCGGGCGGTCCCTGCCAGGACCAGGGCCATCCCCAGGGCGATGCGTCCCCTTCGCACCCGTCCCCGCCTCACCATGCCGGGCTCCCTCGGCGGCCCGCCACAAAGGCGACCCGGGCCCCGGCGGCCAACACCAGACGCCCCCGCCCGTCCAGGCCCAGGTGCTCGGGTTCGCGGGCCAGGATCGCCTCTTGAAGCGGGCCGCCACGGGCGTCGAGGCGCAGCACCCGGTTGCCCTCCACCACCAGGCAGCCGCCGTCGGCCAAGGCCCGTTTCAAGCGGGGACGCTGGGAGCAGGGCCGGCGCCAGATCTCGGTGCCATCGACGCGGCTCATCACCAACAACTCGCCGGACTCCCACGCCACGCGGGTCCCGGTGGGATCCAGGCCGGGCCTCTCCCCGGAGTCCCGGCGCCACAGCGTCCCGCCGTCGGGCCGGCGCACCTCGAAGCCGTACCCGGAGAGCCACCATTCCACGCAAAGGGCCGAGCCGTCGTCCGAGACCTGGACCCCCCGGACATGGCTGGGTTCCACGCCGCCCGGGGAGGCCTCCCAAAGCCGCATCCAACCCCCGCCGGTGCCCGGGCCCCACCAGCCCCAACGGGCCCGCAGGGGCTCCCCGTCCTCCTCCACGCGGTGGGTGCCCGCCAGGAGCATCCCGCCGCCGCCCGGGGCCAGCGCCCCGGATTTGAAAAAATGGCCCGCGCCTTCGGCAGTGGCCCGGGCGCGTTCGCGCTCCAGCGCGCCGTCGAAGACCGCCGCGAACCAGGGGCTCAACAGAAGGACCCCCGAGCCATCGGGCGCGGGGAGCAGGCGGTAGGATTGGCGCAGCCCCGGGGCCTCGAAGGCGGCCTCACGCAGCGTCCGCCCGTGAGCGTCCCTCAGGACCAGGCGTTCCCCATAGGCGGCCAGGACCCCCCCCTGCCACGGAATCGCCGCCAGGGGCCGGGGCGCGGCGGGCAGTCCGCGGCAGCGCCCCAGGGACGCCAGGCTCCATCCGCCGTCGGCGTGCACCGCCAGGACGCCGTCCCCGCACACCAAGTCCGCCGCCGGGCGCGGCAGTGCGCATCCGCTCTCCCGGGCGCCCCGCGCGACGAAGCGGAACCGCAGGCGCGCGAGGGTTTCGCCCGCGATCCAGGCCGCCAGTCCCGCGGCGACGGCCCAGCCGATGGCCGGACGCCCCGCCATCAGGAACGCGCCCCATGCGAGCAAACCCGCGACGAGGACATATTTTTTGAGGGCGTGCGGCACCGTGCGGGGCTTCCTTAAGCGAGGGCGGAAAAGGGCAAGCGACGCACCTCCGCGTCCGCGCCCAGGCGCGCCGCCGGGGAGAGCAGCCCGGCGAGCAGGCCCCCGGCGTATCCGTGGTGGAGCAGCACGAAACGCGGCCAGGCCCGGCTCCTCCCGGCCGCGCGGGCCGCCGCCAGGCAGCCCAACAGGTAGGCCACGGGCAAGACCCCGGCCGCCTCGGCCAACGCGCCGCCTCGCGTCGCCGCCCAGGCGCAGGCCCCCCAGAGGGCCGGAAGGACCAGGGGCGCGAGCCGGACGGCCGCCGCGATGCCGCCCCCCGCGGCGCGCCATTGGCGGGCCCGGCCGCGGCCGTAGGCGTAGGCCTTGGCGGCCAGGGAAAGCCCGGTCGCGGGGCGCGGGCGCCGCACCGCCGCGGCGGGTACCCGCCAGAGCCTTGCCCCGGAGCGTTGCGCGCGCTCCAGCCACTCGTTCTCCTCGTTGGGGAAGAGGTCCTCGCGGAACCCGCCCGTGGCCCGGAAGACCGTACGGCGGGCCAAAAGGTTGCACCCGATGAGGCGCCCCTCCCCGCAGGGGCCGGGCGCGCCCGCCGCCCGGTAGCGGTGGCGGCACTCCAGGCTCCCGAAAAAGGAGCCCAGGGCGGCGTCGCTGTCCAGGCCCCCGGGCGTCTCCCCCGGCGGCGGCAGGTCGGGTCCGCCCGCGACGTCGGCCTTCCCTTCCCGGGCGCCGGCGAGCAGCGCCTCCAGGCATCCCGGATCCGGACGCGCGTCGCGATCAAGGAACCAGAGCCAGTCCCCCCGCGCCGCTGCGGCCGCGCGGTTCCTCTGCAGGCCCGGGTTCAGGCCCCGGGACACGAGGATCTCCCCCACCTTGCGGCGTTCGGACGCCGGAAGGCCGGCCAGGCCCTCGAGCGCCTCCCGGGGTTCCAGCCAAGGCTCACAGGCGATGACCACGGACACGCGGCTGCGGAGGCGGGACCGGAAAGGGCGGGATCGTGGCGGGGACATGCGGCATTGTACCCAGGATGCCCGGGCCGGGGGAAGGGCGACGCGCGGATGGTTGACAGTCTGCCCCCATCAATGCTAGATTTTCCGGTCTTTAACGTCCCTGCGACAAGCCAAGGAGCCGTACGTGCCCATCAAGAAGTCCTCGGAAAAGGATGTCCGCCGCACCGCCCGCCGCCGGGTCCGGAATGTGGCCGTTGTCAGCCGCCTGCGTTCGGCCGTGAAGAAGGTGCGCGAAGCCAAGAACCCGGAGGAGGCCCGCAAGCTCTACGTCAGCGCCGTGTCCCTCCTGGACAAGGCCGCGGCACGCAGCTACATCCACGCCAACTCGGCCGCCCGCAGCAAGGCGCGCTTGGCGCTGGCCATCGCCAAGCTGAGCCCCAAGGGCTGAGGCCAGAAACAACGCCAAGGGGGCCCGGAGCGATCCGGGCCCCCTTTTTTTGTCCGCTTCCTGGAAATCGCGCGGCCGGGACCATGCGGGTGGTCCAGGGGCCAAACGCCCACCATCCAATCTATGCCCATTCCCGTCCCTGCAAAGTCCTTGGCCCTCCCGAGGGTAGCCCCGCCAGGCCTCCGTAGCGGATCCGGCGGCCAGTTCGGCCGCCGGATATCGCCCCAAACGGGTGTCCAAGGGGGCTAGACCGGAACACTTTTCATTCAATACCTCCGTTGGGAAAGAATACCCCTTACGGAGTGTCCAAGGAAATCCTAGCGCGGGGGAGCCTTCTTGAGCCTCCTAGCGCGTTTGGCGGCGCATTGGGGACAGGTCCAGGACTTGCACCGAAGCCGGGAGACCCGGTACTTGGAAGCCCCGTCCCCGTCTAGCCGTCCGCCCAGGCTGTGCAGGCCGCAAAAGTTGCGGGACACCCGTTTCTGTTTCATTTTGAGATCACCTTTCCCGCCTTCCGGCGTTTGTGGAAATTGTTCTTGTATTAAGATAGTCAAGGGAAGAAGGGCTCCACTTGCCTGACCGCAGGCGGAAGGCTATCCTGTAGATGTTCCACCTTTGAGGTGTTCCCCATGCGCACATTCACCGCCTACGTCGAACTGGACGAAGAAACCAAGCTGTACGTTGGCGTGGTCCCTGGGGTCCCCGGCGCCCACAGCCAGGGCGCCACACTCGACGAGTTGCAAACGAACATGAAGGAAGTCCTGGAACTGTGTCTGGGAGAACAGGACCAGGAACCCTTTCCGCATTTCGTGGGCTTGCAGCAGATCGAGGTTGGCGTTTGAGCCGTTTGCCCATTGTCGGCTTCAAGGACATGGAGCGTTTGCTTGTCGGCCTTGGGTTCCAGTCGGTGCGCCGGAAAGGGAGCCACGTTTTCTATAGGCACCCGGACGCACCACCACCCTGCCCAACCACGGAAGCCGCGACTTGGCCCGTCCCCTGATCCGCGAAATCCTCCGGGAAATTGACTTGGCCCCGGATGACTTCGTGAAGGCTCTGGGCAAGTAACAAAACCCGTTGCTCCAAGGGCCGCCCTATGGGCGGCCTTTTTCTTTTTTAGGAGGCCGCTTTTTTTAGGGGCCCCGGCAGGGATGGACCTTGAGGCAACCATAGGCATAGCCCGTCCCAGCCCCGGTACAGCCTTGGCTACCTAACCCCAGCGGAGGTCTTTCGCGAGGGTGTTGCACTTCGAGGTTGAATCTGGCTATCGTGACGTTACCAAATGTCCATAAAAAAGGCGCTTCTGTCCATTCGCGCCTTTCAAAGGCCGAACGGCTCGCCTATGGGGCTGAGAACCTAGAAAGTCGGGGGCGCCCACCCCGACCCGGCCCTAGGACGGGAGATCGAGGCTCGGCAGGGTCGGTATGGGCACCGGCGTGGGGGTGGCCGGGGGCGCGGTGACCTTGTAGCTGCGCGAACCCGAGGGCGAGAGGGGCCCCCCCGTTCCTTGCGGCGCCGCCCGGATCATGCTGAAGAAGGTCAGGCCCACGCTGCGGCCGTCGACCAGAAGGCGCACGGTGTATCGCCCCACGGCCGACGGCAGGGCGGTCTGGCCGGCGGCGGCCCGCAGATCCCGCACCCCTATGGCCATGGCGAAGGTGTGGGGCTGGTAGGAACGGCCGGAGATCTCCAGCCACTGGTCCTTGGGCCGGGCCGTGAGGGTCTCGCCGTAGTCCGCGATGAGGCGGCCGGCGGGGTCCCGCCAACGGGCCTCGGCGTAATGGCCGGCCCCGGGATCGGGCGTCCCGCCCAGGGCCGTCACCGCCATGGGGGGATGCCAGGGTTCGCGGGCCGCGGCCTCGTCGCGGCGCGGCTGCACCGGGAAGAG
>DAIDJD010000157.1 GCA_027451505.1 candidate division FCPU426 bacterium | reverse complement strand
GTCGCCGTCGCGCTGGGCTGCGCTGTCGCCGTCGCGCTGGGCTGCGCTGTCGCCGTCGCGCTGGGCTGCGCTGTCGCCGTCGGCGTGGAATCCGGGCTAGGCGTCCCCGTGGCGCTGGAGGCGGCCGTCGGAAGGGGCGAGGCCGTGGCGGTGGCGGTCCACGATGGCGTGGCGGTGAAGGTCCCGGTGGCCGACGGGACGGCGGTCAACGCGAGGGTCGGGGTCGAGGTCGCCGTGACACTGGAGGTGGGGCTCGCCGTGGGTGTCAGGAGGCCGTAGCACACTAGGCCGGAGGCGGTGGCCACGTAGACATAGCCGTTGGCGATGGTCGGGGGCGTGAATTTGGAGTAGGCCATCCCCACCGAATCGCGTCCGCCGGCGGCCTGGGAGCTGTTGTAGAGTTCCGTCCCCAAGTTGTTGGCGTCATAGGCGCGCAGCACCGCCGGGTTGCCCGGCTGGATGGCCCAAAGGATTGGGTTTGAGGTCCCGTTGGCGGAGATGCTCGGGGAGCAGCCCGGATAGCTGAAAGTCTCCGGGGTCTGCGAGGAGGCCGTGGTGTTGTAGAGCGCGTTGGCCAGGCTGAAGGCCCTCAGGGGCGCCCCGGACTGATTCCAATACACGTAGGATCCAAAGCAGGCCGGGGAGCAATAGCCGGTGAAAGCGCCCCCGTTCTGGAAGGTCTGCACATCAGCATCGGCCGTGGCGTTGTACCCCCCCATGTTGTCCCGGTCGATCAGGTAGATGTAGCCTTCCTTGCTCAGGCCGGTCAGCAGGTGCGGATGGGCCGCGCTTCCGAAGGAATCGGGCAGCGCGATGGCGCCCCCGCAGGCCATATCCTCGTCGGCCGCGCTGGTGGCGGCCTCGTTGGCGGGCGTGAAGTAGTCGGCCACGCTGAGGGCACCCCCGGCGCCCACCGCCAGCCGGAGGTAACTTTGCCCGTAGCTCTGACCCCCGGTGTTGGCGTTGAAGGTCCCGTTGGCCACGCCCAAATAAATGTTCCCGGTGGCGTCCACCGGCGGGGTGTCCCCGCTGCTCCACACCGAACCCTCCGAGCCATCGGGCGTGGTGTTGAACACCGCGACCTGGGCCAGCGTCTGGGCGTTGTAGGAGACGACCCACCCGTGGTAGGGAGTGTTGTCGCAATGGGAGCCCCAGAACGTGTACACGTCCCCGTTGAGCAACAGCAGACCCGGCCGGCTGACCTGCTGGGCGGCGTCGAAGGTGACCGTGCCCCCCGCGCCGGTCACCGACGGGGAGACCACCACAGGCCCGCCGAACTTCTCGGCCCCGGTGGTGATGTCCAGCGCGTGGAGGCGCTGCACCTCGGTGCCGCCCTCCTCGGTCTCGGCCAGGACATAGAGGGTCCCGGTGGCCGGATCGATGACCGGAGTGGCGAGGATGCCGAACTCGGCGAAGACGATGATGCTGGGGCAGGAGGCGATGGTGCCGGGGGCGGTGGTGACGCCCGTGGAGAGGAAACTGGTCTTCCACAACTGCTGGCCGCCGGCCGCGTCGAAGGCGTACACGCTGTCGTGCATGGTGGCTACGTAGACGACGTTGTGGACGCCCGAACCAGGGATGGTGACGCCGGTGACGACGAGGGGCTGGGCGTACACGTACCCGTCGACGGAATCGG
>DAIDJD010000156.1 GCA_027451505.1 candidate division FCPU426 bacterium | reverse complement strand
CGGCCGAGGGGCGCCTGGTCTTCACCCACCCCGTCGACGGCATGATGGCCTACATCAAGCTCAGCCTGATGGCGGGCCTGCTCATCTCCTCCCCCTACCTCTTCTACCAGGCCTTCGGCTTCTTCAAGCCGGCCCTGGGCCAGGGCCTGCGCCGCGCCGTGCCCCTGGCGGCCCTGGTGGCCTATCTGCTCTTCGGCGCCGGCGTTTTCTTTTCGCTGCGCGTCCTGCCCGTGGCCATGCGCTTCCTGCTGTCGTATTCCCGCCCTGGCTTCGAGGCCATGATCTCGGTGAACGAGTACTTCAATTTCGTGTTCCTGATCACCCTGGGAACGGGCGCGGCCTTCGAGATGCCGCTGCTGCTGTACTTCCTGGCCAAGATCGGCTTCGTGTCCAGCCGCCTGCTTCTGCGCCAGTGGCGCGTGGCCATCATGGTCTGCCTCATCCTGGGCGCCGTCATCTGCCCCACGCCGGACGTCTTCACCTGGCTTTTGGTGTGCCTGCCCCTGTTCGGCCTCTACCTGGTCAGCATCGTGGTGGTGCGCTGGGTCGAGGCGGGAAAGACGGCGGCCAAGGCTTGATGTAACGAATCCTGTTGTCCCGGTGGGGTCGGCGCGCTAGGATACCAGCGCGCCAGGGATGCGGCGCGGGGCTTATGGAGCCGGAGGGGCCCCTGGGAAACTATGGTTGGGGGTTGAGCATGCGCATGCGCGGCTTGTGGGGCGTCGGGGCCTTCCTGCTGGCGGTGGCTGGGGCCGCCGGTTGCGTCTCCGTGGGCAAGGTCGAAGAGGCGGCCAACCATTCCGGCGTCTACTCCTACCGTCGACGCGTGGATCCCTTCACCGGGGCGGTCTCGGAGAGCGTGCGCTGCGCCTTCGACGTGGCGGCGCGGTCCTGGGTGTTTGGGACGACCTTGCGTCCCGTGGCCTTCACCGTCCGACGGAGCTGGACCTCGGACCATGCCGGCGCCGCGACGACCACCCTTGAAGTGGCCTATACCGGCGACGATTGGAGGGCCCTGGGCGACATCCCGCGTGGACAGACCCTGGACATCCTCCTGGACGGTTCCGAACGCATCCACCTCAGCGGCGAAGGAAGCCGGCCGGGCGTCGGATCCGCCACCCAAAACGTCTACGAAGTGGCGGTCTATCCCGTCACCCTGGGCCAGTTGGCCCGCCTCGCCGGTTCCGGGACGGCCCGCTTCCGGCTCGAGGGCGACCGGGGCGTCGAAACGGGACTCTTGGAAGCCAGTTCCCGCAAGCGCATCGCCGGGCTTCTGGCCCTGGCCGGTCGCTGAGGGTCGCCATGGGAGTCGGCATGAAAAAGACCGCTTTTGTGCTTCTCGTCCCTGCCGCGCTGCTCTTCGCCGGCTGCGCCCACACCATCATCCCCCAGGTGACGCCGCTGCAGTATGACCCGGCGACCATGGAGTTGCTCGGCCCGGTGACCGGGGAGTCCACCAAGAAGAGCTACGTCTTCGGCATGTTCGAGGCCCCGCCGGCGGGCGACGATTTCAGCACCGAGGCCGCCATCCGCGATGCCCTGGCCAAGGTCCACGGCGACGCGTTGCTCAACCCGGTCCTGGACGAGGACGGTTCGGATTACTTCGGCCTTTACTATGTGCTCACCCTGAGGGTGAGCGGTTTGGCCGTGCGCTTCAAGGATAGGCCGCGGCGGCCCCTGACCGTGGACGACACGCCCCTGCCTGCGGAGCCCACGCCCACGGCCGTGCCCACGGCCCTTCCCGCCGGGAAAGCCAAGGCCCGATCCGCCGGCCCGTCCTCCGCTCCCGCCCGCAAGGCGGGTCTCTAAGGGGGGGCGGGGCGTGAAAATCACCCGTTGGGGAACGCGAGTGGCCTTGGCCGCGGCACTGGCGGGCCCGGTGGCTGCACCGCTTTCGGCCCTGCCGCCGGCCCAGGCCCTGCCGCCGGTCCAGGCCGGGCCGCCGCCCCGCCCGCTTCCCGCGGCCTCGGTGGAGGGGCTGTTGGACCTCCAGGCCGGCCATACCGCCCTTCTGGGGCAGAGGGCCGGGACCGAAGGTGGCATCGACCTTTGGTACACGCTCATCGTTACGGCTGGGATCTGGGTCGGGGGCTACTTCGCCTACAAGGCCAACAAGACCGCCATCCAAAACAGGATCAACAGCTTCAAGAACAACTTGTTCAACAACAGCGTGAACAACAGCGGCAACAACAACGGCGGCTAGCCCCTCCGGAGGCCGCCGTTTCAAGGTCTTTTGGATCCCTTTATTTCACGGCGGCGGTCCTGGCCTGCCTCTTGGCAGGCCAGGGATGCGCCGTCACCGTGCCCCTTCCCCAGCCCACCCGCCCCCTGTCCGAACTCCTCTCGTCCGCCGCGGTGCGCCTGGACGTGCCCTATGTGCCCCAGAGCGATCCCGATTCCTGCGCGGTGGCCTGCCTGGACATGCTCACGCGCACCTACCGCCTGCCCCTGTCCCCGGGGGTCCGCAGCGCCTTGGCGGCGGAGGCGCGTTCCGAAAAGGGGCTCAGCGGGGCCGAGTTGAAGGCGGCGCTGGAGGCCTCGGGCTACTTCGTGGCGGTCTTTCCCGGCACGCTGGGGATGGGGGCGGCCTCCATCCCCGCCCAATTGGGCCAAGGCCACCCCATCCTGGTCATGTTGGGCAAGCGGCCGAGGCACGATTGCGTCGTGGCCGGCTATGACCCCGTCCGCGGCCTCGTCGAGGTGCTGGACCCGGATCCGGCCCGGCGCGTGGAATGGGACTCCACGGACGCCTTTGAAGCCCGTTGGAAGGCCTCTCATTGCTTCAGCCTCCTGGCCGTCCCGGCCACCCTCCTGGACCCCGCCTACCGGCTGGGAAGCGCCGCGGGCCCTGGACGTTAGGCCCGGCCCCTCCCATAATCCAAGGAGGCCCCGGATCCCGCCGGGCGCCCCCGCTTGAGGCCTTGAGACGTGCCGCGCGACCACGAGACAACCCAAGTTCCTGAGGGCGGCCGAAGCCGCGGGGGCGGGCCGTGCCCGATCTGAGCGGACTTAGCGAGGAGCAGGCGCGCCGCGCCCTGGCCGAGGCCGGGTTCAACGAGGTCCCCGGCATGGGGAAGCATTCCCGGCTGAAGCTGCTGCTGGAGGTGCTCTCCGAGCCCACCCTCCTGGCCCTGGTGGCCGTGCTGGCGGTCTACGTAGCCATGGGCAGCGCCGGCGAGGCCGCGCTTCTGGGGCTGTTCGTCCTCCTGGTCATCGCCATCGCCTACCTCGAGGAGGGGCGCACCCGCGACGCCGTCGAGGCCCTCGGTCGGCTGGCCTCGCCCCGGGCCCTGGTGTTGCGCGACGGGGTCTGGCGCCGGGCCGCCGGCCGCGAGGTCGCGCCCGGGGACCTGATCAAGCTGGCCGAGGGGGACCGCGTCCCGGCCGATGTGGAGATGCTGGAGGCCCACGACCTGCGCACCGACGAGAGCATGCTCACGGGCGAGGGGGCCGCCGTGCCCAAGCTTCCCGGCGACCGCGCCTTCTCCGGATGCCTGGTGCTTTCGGGCCACGGATATGGCCGGGTGGTCGGCACCGGGGTGGGGACGCGCCTGGGGGCCCTCAGCCGCAGCCTGGAGGGCATAGAGCCCGAGCCGACGCCCTTCCAGGCCGCCGCGCGGCGCACGGTGCGGGCCCTGGGCTGGGCCGCCGCGGCCAGCTGCCTGGGCGCCGTAGCCCTGGGCTGGTTCGAGGGCCGGGGCCTTCTGGAGTCCCTGCTCCCCGGGCTCACCCTGGCGGTGGCCCTGGTGCCGGAGGAGCTGCCGGTGGTGCTCACGGTCTTCATGGCCCTGGGCGCCCGGCGCCTGTCCCGCCACCGGGTGCTGGTGCGGCGCCTGCCCGCGGTGGAGTCCCTGGGCGCCATCTCCCTCCTGGCCGTGGACAAGACCGGCACACTGACGCTGAACCGGATGCGGCTGGCGAAGGTCCTGCCCGCCCCCGGGGTGGCCGAGGGTACCCTGTTGGCCGCCGCGGCCCGGGCCTGCGAACCCGACCCCTTCGATCCCATGGAGCAGGAGATCCTCGCGCGCGCGGGGCTCCCCGTGGGCCGCCTGGAACGCGACTACGGGCTCCGCGGCCGGCCCCCCCGCATGGGCCATCTCTGGAGCGGGGGCGTGCTGAGCGTCAAGGGCGCGCCCGAGGGGGTCCTGTAGCATTGCGCCCCGGGCGCGGAAGGCTGGACCCTGGAGGCTGCCTCGGCCATGGCCCGGGAGGGGCTGAGGGTCCTGGCCGTGGCCGAGGGGAACGTGGTCGGGGAGCCCGCGGACCTGCCCGGGGGCCTGGCCCTGCTGGGCCTGCTGGCCTTCGACGATCCCTTGAGGCCGGGCGTGCCCGAGGCCATCGCCGCCTGCCGCCGCGCCGGCATCCGCGTGGTCCTGCTCACCGGGGACGCGCCCGAGACCGCCGTCGCCGTGGCCGGGGCGGCCGGCTTCGCCCGGCCCCACCCGCCGGCCCTGGGTCCGGAGTTGGACGACCCCTCCGCGGCCGAGCGCCTGGCGCGGGAGCGCGACGTCTTCGCCCGCATGGCCCCGGAACACAAACAAACCCTGGTGCGGATGTGGTCGTCCCAGGGCTGGATCGTGGCCATGACCGGCGACGGGGTCAACGACGCCCCGGCCCTGGCCCAGGCCCATGTGGGCGTGGCCATGGGCGGCCGCGGCACCGACGTGGCCCGCGAGGCAGCCGACGTGGTGCTCATCGACGACGGCTTCACCTCGCTGGTGGAGGGCGTGCGCGTCGGGCGGGAGACCGCCGACCGCATCCGCGCCGCCGGGGTCTTCATCCTGGCGGTGCACGTGCCCATCGTGGGGCTGGTGCTGCTGTGCCTCATCCTGCGCGTGCCGCCCCTGGTCACGGCGGCCCAGGTGGCCTTCCTGGAGCTGTTCATAGGGCCGACCTGCGGCATCGTCTTCGAGCGGACCCGGGCCCCCGAGGGTGACGCCCTGTCCCGGCCGCCCAGGCCCGCCGGCGAGCCCTTCCTCACGCCGGGCCGCGCCGCCCGGGCCCTGTTCCAGGGCGCCGTGCTCCTGGCCGCGGTGGCGGCCGCGTACCTGGCCGCGCTGCGGGTGATGCCGCCGGACCGGGCCCGGGCCCTCGCCTTCACCGCGCTGCTGCTGGGCGATTTGGCCCTGTGCTGGACCCTGCTGAGCGAAGAGCCGCCGTGGAGGCGGGAGCGCTGGGAGAACGCCTGGTTTTGGGGCGTCTCCTTGGGAGTGGTGGGCCTTCTGGAGCTGCTGCGGCGCCTGCCCTGGACCGCGCCGGTGCTGGACATGCCGCCCCTGGACTTCCAAGGTTGGTGTCAGGCCCTGGGACTGGCCGGGGCCGCCACGCTTTGGCGGGAGATCCCCAAGCTTCTGCCTAAGCGGCGCTGAGGAAGGGATTTTATTCCCCCGCTCCGGGCGTGCCCTCTAGCGCGCCTGGCCTTGGGCCGGCGGCGCCCCTCCGCCTTCCAGGCGCACCAGGCGCACCTCGAAGGCGTGGCGTCCGGGGGTCAGGGGCGAAAGGTTGAAGGTGTCGACCCGCCCCAGATCCAGGGGCGCGCCGGGGCGGGCGTGGGGGGGCTGGTAGTATGGGTTGGGACGGAACGAGGCGAAGGGCGCCCGCAGGACCCTCCACGCTCCCGGTTCGAGCTCCAGGGGAGGGGAGAGGTAGGCGTTTTGGTTGGCGTCGTTGAAGGCCAGTTGGAGCCGCAGCGGGCTTCGCGAGCGCGCCTCCACGGCCAGGCCGCTGCCGCGGCCCCAGTCCTGGCCCCTCCAGTCCTGGCCCGCGCGGATCCATACCCCGCACCACCCCTTGGGCACCAGCAGGTACTTCACGCGTGCCTCATAGGCGCCGCGGGCGCCGTGCTCCACCGTGAGGGCGATGGAACTGCCCAGGGCGTCGCTGAAGGGGCCGAAGCCGGTGCGGGGCAGGGCCAGGAAGTCCTGGACCGTCCCGGGTTCCATACCGCCGTCGCGGGGCCGGGCCGGAGCCGGGACTTCCTCCAGGGGCCCGACCTCCAGCGCGCTGCGGCCCGGATCGGCCGGGGAAAAGGCCACCGAGACGAGGCCGTACGGATCAAAGGCGCCCGGGTCGGACCCCGGGGTGGGCCAGTCCGGGGCCTTGAAGCAGCTTTCCGGCAGGATGAAGGTCTGCCAGCGGCCTCCGCGGAGGCGGACGATGTGCAGGTCCTGGCGCCGGCCACGGTCCCCCAGGATCACGTTCACGGCCAGCGACTGATCCGAGCGGGCGCGGAAGCGCAGGGCCTCGCCCGGGGGCAGGGTGCGACGGACCGCGAACCAGGCCCCGGCCCACTGCACGATGTCCGAATCCATGCGCAGGGCCCGGCTCCCGGGCAGGGGAGCCGGGACCACGGCCAGGGCCACCTTGGACCCCGCCCCGTCGGTCCAGGTCCCGCAGTCCACGCCCGGGTCCAGGCGGGTCCACGGACGCAACTGGGCCGCGACGGCGCCCGCGCAGGCAGGGCCTCCGGACCACGGGACCGCAAGGGCGGCCAACAGTGCGGCGGCGGCGAATTTCGTTCGGGACATGGCGACTCCTGCTGGCCCGGACCCGGGGCGGCCCGGATCCGGGGAAGGCCCGGCTCAGGCCGGTCCTTGGATCCCGTCGGCCCGGGCCGGGGCTGCCGCGGGGACCGCTTCGTCCTGCCAGAGATAGCGTTCGATGCCCGCGTGGATGCCGTCGCGCCGGGCGCTGAAGGCCCGCTCTTGGCCCGGGTCGAGCAGCCCGGCGATGGACGCCTCGCCCTCCCGGCCCAGTTCCTGCACGTCCCCGTCCCAGGTGCGGCGGCGCCATTCCATCAGGGCCTTGTCATTGGCCAGCACCCGGGCCACGGCGCGGCGCTGGGCCCCATTCAGGGACAGCTCCGATCCGATCTGGGCGGCCAAAGCCTGGGCCGGATCCGCGGGCGTCCTTCCCAAGGCCAGCTTCGTGCCCAGCGAGCCCAGGCAGGCGCCCAGAAGCAGGGCCGCGGCGGCCCAGGCCGGACCCCAGGTCCGCGCAGGGGCCGGGGAAGGCCGCGCGCCCGTGCGGGCGCCGGCTAGGTCCAGGCGCGCCAGCACAGCGGCCGCGAGGGAAGGCACCGGCGCCTGGGGGTCCCAACGCTCCAGCAGGGCCCTGCAGTCCGGGCAGGCGGCCCGATGGGCCTCGAAGGCCGCCCGGGCGGCCGGATCCAAGGCCCCGGTGAAGGCATCCTCGGCCGCGCCGAGGCAGCGTTCGTGCTCGTTCATGGGTTCCTCCCGGCGGCCATCCACCGCCTCAAACGGGTGCGGGCGCGTTTCAGACGCCCCTTCACCGAATCCACGCTGATCCCCAGGCGCCGGGCCAACTCGGCGTAGCCGGCGCCCTCCAGGGAAAGGGCCAGCTCCAAAAGGCTCCGTTCGCCCGGACTCAGGCGGGCCAAAAGTTCCTCGGCCAGGGCCTCGGGCGGGTCGCCGGGCTCCAGCCGCAGGGCCCGGGGCAGGGGCTTCCCCGACTCCAGCAGCGCCTCCAGGGACTCCGAGCGCTCCTGGGCGCGGGCCTTTGCCCGCAGCCGATCCCGGCACTGGTTGATGGCGATGCGCGTCAGCCAAGTGCGCAAGGCCGCCTCGCCCCGGTATCCGGGCAGGGCCCGGTACGCCTTGAGGAAGGTCCCCTGGGCCGCGTCCTCGGCCTCATGCGGGTCGGCCAGGGCGGCCAGGCAGACCCGGTACACCTGGGCCTGGTGGCGCTCGACCAAGCGTCCGAAGGCCTCGGCGTCCCCCGCTTGCGCACCGCGAATGTCCTCCGGCTCGTCGATGGCGCACCTTCCGGCGTAGGCGGCGGGCCCGCCGCTTGAAGATTGGACGTTCCGGGGGGCCCCCCGGTGTCGCGACGAAACTATTTCCCGCATCAGGTCGAAATCCAGGCCAGGGTACCCCGGTCCGAGGGTATACTGCCCGCATGAGCACACCCTGCGACCTTGCCGTCCCCGCGAACGCCTCCGCCCCCGCGTACGCCCCTGCCTCCGCGGCCCGGAGCGCCTTGGGCTGGGCTGCGGCCGGGTTCCTGGCCGCGCTCCTGGGCGCCGGCCTTCCCCTGGGCCTGGACGCGGCCACGGCCACCCTGAGCGTGGATGCGGCCTCCCCGGGCAACACCTTCATCCCGCTGCGGGCCTTCGGGGCCAACGCCGCGTATTGGGACGGCTCGGCCTTGAACACCATTTTGCCCCAGGTGCAGGCCGCCGGCACCTACTTCATCCGCTATCCCGGCGGCTCCAGCAGCGACGACTTCCATTGGAACGGGAACGGATCCTTCGACGCCTCCGGCCATTGGGTCCCCAGCGCCACCAGCTACGGCCTGAGTTGGGAGGACACCGAAGCCCACCGCGGCACCACCTCCAGCTACGGCGTGGCCTCGGCGGTCACCGACGGCGACACCTCCACCTACTGGCTCTCCAACGCCGACACCGATTTCCCCAACGCCCAGTGGGTCTACGTCGACCTGGGCTCGGCCCGCACCGCCGACTCGCTGACCGTCACCTGGGGCACGCCCTACGCCACCACCTTCGCGGTGCAGTACTGGAACTCCTCCGCCGGCTACCCCCTGCCCTACGAGGCGCCCGCCGACCTTTGGGTGACCACCACCGCGGGGGTCGTCTCCTCCACCGGAGGGGCCCAGACCGTCACCTTCACCCCGGTCACCTCGCGATTCTACCGCGTCCTCTGCCTTTCGAGCTCCACGACCCCGGCGCAGTACGCCATCGCCGAGGTCCAGGTCTTCGACGGGGGCACCCAGCTCACCGTCAACACGGCCTCCCTCAACGCCTCAGGGCAGCCGGCGCAGAGCGCCGCCACGGCCAGCTCCACGGACCCGGCCTGCGTCATGCAGCAGCCCGTGGCTATGGACTTCGTCAGCTTCATGGACTGGCTCCACAACCTGGGCCCCGAGGCCGAGCCCCTGATCACGGTCAACGTGGGAACGGGCACGCCCCAGGAGGCCGCCGCCTGGGTCACCTACGCCAACACCGTCATGGGCTACGGCATCAAGGACTGGCAGGTGGGCAACGAGATGGACGGAAACTGGGAGACCGGGGGCCCCTTGAGCGTTGACGACTACGGGCGGCGCTTCATCGAATACGCCCAGGCCATGAAGGCCGCCGACCCTTCCATCCATATCTACGGCCCGGTCGCCGGAGGGCCCTACGACTCCTCCGACGACCTCGACGGCAAGACCTACATCCGCGGTTTCGTCGACCGCCTGGCCTCGGCCGGGGAGACCTCGCTGGTCGACGGCATCGACTTCCACTGGTACCCCACCTACAACGTCGACTCGGGCGCCACCTTGCTGGCCACCCTGGCCGGGGTCACCACCTTCGCCCAGACCGACCTGCCGGCCATGCTGACGAACCTGCCCTCGGCGGCCTCCATTCCGGTGCTCATGACCGAGTACAACGGGGGGGTGAATTCCGGGGTCACGGCCCAGTTGGCCAACGGCTTGTGGACCGCGGATTGGCTGGGGCGCTTTGTGGAGAGCCTGGGGTCGCGCTTCAGCGCGAACTTCTGGGACCTTCTGGAGGCCGACAACGCCGACACCTCGGCCACCGGCGAGGCCTTGGGCATGCTCAACGGGACCGCCGACGCCTATCAGTTCCAGCCCCGGGCCCAGTATTGGGCCATGCGGATGCTCACCCAGGACTGGGCCATCCCCGGGGACGCCCGTCCGCACACCCTGGTGGCGGTCTCCTCCAGCGCCGCGGCCCTGGACGCCTTCGCCGACCTGAGGCCCGACGGCGTGCTGTCCCTTCTGGTGGTCAACACCGATCCGGCCAACACCTACGATGCCGCCCTGGACTTCAGTGGGTTCAGCCCCAATCCGCAGGCCGCCACCTGGACCTTCGACGCCTCCAACTACGCCTGGACCACCGCCTCGACGCCCTACCACGCCAGCCCGGACCTCTCCCCGACCGCGGGCTCCGACACCGGGGTGGCCTCCGGCTATGTCCACAGCTTCCCGCCCTACAGCCTTACGGTCCTCAATTTCACCAACGCGGCGGCGCCCCCCGACACCCCGACCCAGACCCCCACCGAGGCGCCCACGGCCACGGCCAGCCCCACCCCGGGCCCCTTCACCCTCATCGACGACTTCGAGGACCCCAGCCGCAACGGCACCCCGCCCTACCGCCTCAACCTTTGGGGAGGCTCCTGGAGTGACTCCATGTCCGCCACCACCGTGACGGTGTCCTACACCGGCCCCGGGGCCGCGGGCACCCGCTACGGCTGCGTGTGGGATTCCCAGGTAGCCGCGGGCGGGTGGTCCGACCTCGAAACCAGCCTGCCCTCGGCCTACGACGCCTCCGGCGCGGGTTGCGTGGGCCTGGAGTTCTGGGCCTACGGGGACGGCAACGCCTACTGGGCCGCCATCACCACGGCCTCGGTGACCGACTACAACTACTACGGCCTCGCCATCACCCCGCCGGCGGGGAAGTGGACCTTCTACCAAATCCCGTTCTCCTCCATGACCCGCCAGAGCGGCTGGGGCACCCAGACCGGGCTGCCCACCCACCCCCCGGCCAACGACGTCACCGGCCTCCAGTTTTCGGTCTACGGGGGCAGCCCCAAAAACTACGCCTTGGGTTTGGACCAGATCGGCTTCTACACCGCCGCCGACATCGGCAACGAGAACATCCCCACACCCACCCCCAGCGCCAGCCCCACGCCCACGCCGGCGTCGTCGACCGACGCGACCTCCACGCCCAGCCCGACCCCGGGCTTGGGGCCCTTGGAGGTCCTCTCGGCCGTGGCTTATCCCGATCCCTTGACCCTGCCCGGAGGGTCCGTGGCCGTGGACCTGGGCGGGCGGGTGGAGAACGTCTCCGTGCTGGTCTACGACGTCGCGGGGCGCCGCCTGGGCGGCGCGGGGCTGGGCGAAGCCGGGCCCGGCTGGGTCTCGGTGCCCCTGCCCGCGGGCCTGCCGCGCGCCGACGGGCTCTACTTCCTCAAGGTCTGGGCCACGGACGGCACAGCGGCCAGCAAGCCCGTGGTGGCCAAGTTGTTCGTGGCACGCTAAAGGCCCGCGCCTTTGCGCGGGACTTTAGCCCGCGACACCGAAGGTCCCCGGGGGGCGTCTAACATCCAGGAACCCGCCGCAGTTGGGGCCTCTTGGGGCTCCCGCAAATCCCCGAATTCCCGTCCTGAAGGAGACACCATGAAGACCCTGCCCATCCTCGCCCTGGCGGCCTGCCTGGCCGCCCCCCTGGTCCCGGCCCTAGCCGGGGCCCCGGCGCCGGCGGTCCAGGACTTCCGCGACCTGCCCCAGGGCGCCTACGGTCCCTACGCCGGCCCGGATTGCTCCATGTCCATGGCCCTGACGCGCGCCTCCCACGGGGCCGTCGAGGCGGCCTTCCATTACGACCGAACCCAGGCGGGCTGGTGCGGGGAGTGGATCCGCGCTGGGTCGGACTGGCAGGGCCAGGATTGGAGCAAGGCCAAGGGCTTGGTGCTGAGCGTGCGCAGTTCCGAGCCCTTGCAGCTTCGGGTGCAGTTCAACGACGGCGCCGACCAGGCCTATCTTTCCCCGGACCTGGACGTGGCCCCGGGCGCCTGGAGGACCCTGACCGTACCCTTCAGCGCCTTCGGTCTGAACCCCTACTACCAGCCGGCCAAGGCCCGCAAGGGCGCGCCCCTGGACCTGACCCATGTGGTCACCTTTAACCTGCAGCCCGATACGCCGGGCAAGCACAGCTTCTGGGTGGCGCGGGTGGGGTTGGAATAGCGGCCGAATTCGCTCCGCGATCCGCGACCGCTCCAGGGCCTGCAAGGGCCGAGGCGGATGGGCCTGGCCGGAAACGGCCAGGCCTTTTTTTATGGAAGGAACGCGGGTTTTCGGATGATAAAATGGCCAACGTTTTCGGGTCCGGGCTTGGGCATGGGCGGCAAAATCGGGTTCCTCCAAGCCGTCCCGCCGGGGGCAGAAGGGTTTGGGTCCCCTGGATAAGGTCCTCGGCGCGCAACCTCCGGAGGGGTCATGGTCTACGCATCCAAGAAAACCTCACACCTTGCCGCGGCGACGCATCCGGGTTTGCGGGGCGCTTGGGCGATTTGGGCAGGGGCGGCGTTTTGGGCGATGGGAGCGTTGTTCCTCCTTGCCGGGCAGGCCTGGGCGGATGGCGGTCAGGGGGGCAGTGTTCCTCCCACGTTGGGGGGTGCTGGGGGTACGGGATACCTGGGGCTTTCCGGGGGCGTTGGTTCGGGGATAGCTGGAGGGGGCGGCGGCG
>DAIDJD010000155.1 GCA_027451505.1 candidate division FCPU426 bacterium | reverse complement strand
TGCTTGTTTATCACAGCTTTGGGATAGTCCTTGGGGTTATGGAGGATCAATACCCGGATGTGTTGATGGTCTTTCTTTCAGGGTAGGTAAATTACATTTATTTTTACCTACGACTTCGTGGTGCTGGACGGGCCCCCGGCCCAGCCCCTGACCGGGAGCCTGGACTGGCTGGGGCTGCTCGACGGCGTGATCCTGGCGGCGGACTCGGGGCGCACCCCGCTGGCGGAGGCCCTCGACGCGGCCGGCCCGCTGCGCGGCGCGGGCCTGCGCCTGTGGGGCTGCCTGGTGAACCGGGCCGACCTGCGCCACTACAGCCGGGCCCACCACGCCCTCCTCCCGCCGCGCCGCGCGGGCTGACATGGACCTCACCGGGCTGGAACTCATCTTCGCGACCTCGCTGCTGGGCGCGGCCCTGGTGACCCCGCTGTTCCGCGCCCTGGCGTTCCGCCTGCGGTTGGTGGACCGGCCCGGGCACCGCAAGATCCACAAACGCCCGGTCCCCTACCTCGGCGGGCCGGCCCTCTTCAGCGCCCTGGCCCTGGGACTGGCCGTGGGCTGGGTCTGGTTCGCCCGCCACGACGTCCGCATCCGCCCCGGGGACATCGTCGACGTGGCCTGGGTGCTGGGCTTCACGGCCTGGGGCGCCCTGGCCGGCCTGCTGGACGACGCCTTCGACCTCAGCGCCCGCCTGAAGCTGGTGAGCCAGATGCTCGGCGTGCTGGTCTTCGCCGTGGGCGCGTACCGCTTCGGCGTGGTCCAGGTGCCCGGGCTGCCGCCGGTGCACCTGGGGATCCTGGCCGCGCCGGTCACCGCCTTTTGGATGCTGGCCATCATCAACGCGGTGAACCTCGTCGACGGGCTCGACGGCTTGGCCGGTTCGGTGACCGCGGCGGTGCTGCTGACGCTGGCGGCGGCGGCCTTCCACCTCGGGAACCCGGCCCTGGGGATCCTGGCCCTGGCGGGCCTGGGCGCGACGCTGGGCTTCCTGCTGCACAACTGGACCCCGGCGCGCATCTACCTGGGCGACGCGGGCTCCTGCGGGCTGGGCTCCTTCCTGGCGGCCTCGCTCCTGGTGCTGGGCCACCACGGCCCGGGCCTGGTCACGGCCACCGGGGCCGCGGCCGTCCCGGGCCAGCCCTTCCCCTTCCAGCTTCTGGCGCTGACCCTGATCGTGTCGTACCCGGCGGCCGAGGTGACGCTGTCGGTGGTGCGCCGGGTGTTCAAGGCCCGCCCCATCGGCGCGCCGGACCGGGACCACCTGCACCACCGCCTGAGGGCCCTGGGATGGTCGAACCCAGCCGTCTGCGCGGCGGCGGCCGGGTGCTGCCTGCTCAGCGGTGGCGCCGTCTTCGCCGCCCTCGACGGGCTCAAGGGGCTGGCGGGGGCCCTGGCGGCGGTCTTCGCGCTGACGATCGGGGTGGGCCTGGCGCGCCTGGGCGTGTTCGAATACCTGCATCCCGGCCGCCTGCGCCACAGCCGCCCGCACTTCCGCATCGCCCACCTCTCCAGCTCCCTGCAGCTGTCCAAGCTGGCCCTGGCCCAGAACCTCAACGAGGTCCTCACGCTGACGAACCAGACCTGCGTGGAGTTCGGCGTGGAGCACTACGAGATCATCCTCAAGGGAGGCCCGGCCGGCGAGGATTGGAGCTGCCGCTGGCACCAGCCCGGCACGCCGGCCTCCGCGGAAACCGGCGGCGGGGGGAGCCAGGCGCTGCGCGGCCACTCCGACACCGCGCGCATCGCCGGGCGGGGCCAGGCCCACTGGTTCTTCGAGTCCCACCCCGGCCACGCCGAGGAGGACCTGGACGTCGAGTACCACACGCTGATGGCGAAGTTCATGCGCGCGGCCCTGGCGCGGGTGGCCGACCTGCAGGCGGCGGACCTGCGCGCGGCGGCGCCGGCCGACGGGGGGGGCATCCTCGCCGGCGGGGCCCGGGTCAACGCCAGCCTGCTGAAGCGGCGCACCGCCCGGCAGCGCAACGCCGCGGCCGGGTCCCCGGGGGCCTGAGATGCCCGACGCCATCGCCCTGTTCGACCCCCGCGTCTCGGACGCGGCCCGGGCCCGGGTCGACGCCTGCCTGCGCTCGGGGCGCCTGAGCGAAGGGCCCCTGGTGGCCGAGTTCGAGGCCGCCCTGGCGGCCGCCTTCGGCCTGCCCCGGGTGCTGGCGCTCAACAGCGGCACGGCGGCCCTGCACCTGGCCCTGCTGGCCCTGGGCGTCGGCCCCGGCGACGAGGTCGTCACCACGGCCCAGACCTTCGTGGCCACCCCCCTGGCCGTGCTGCACGCGGGGGCCACGCCGGTGTTCGCCGACCTGGAGGAGGGCGGACCGAACCTCGACCCGGCCGACGTGGCCCGCCGCCTGACGCCCCGCACCAAGGCCATCCTGGCGGTCCACTACGGCGGCGAACCCTGCGACCTGGGCGCCCTCGCGGAACTGGCCCGCTCCCGCGGCCTGGCCCTCATCGAGGACGCGGCCCAGGCGCTGGGCGCCACCTACCGCGGCCGGGGCGTGGGGACCTGGGGCGACGCCGGGGCCTTCTCCTTCCAGGCCATCAAGCCGCTCACCACCGGTGACGGCGGGGCCCTGGTCCTGCGCGACCCCGAGGCCCACCGCCGCGCCTACCGCCTGCGCTGGTTCGGCATCGACCGGGCCGGCCGCGTCGCCGACGAGCTGGGGGCCGGCCACTGGCCCATCACCGAGGCCGGCCACAAATACCACATGAACGACCTGGCCGCGGCCCTGGGGCTGGGCCAGCTCGAGGGCTTCGCCGCCGCCCTGGCTCGGCGCCGCTCCCTGGACGCGCTCTACCGCGCCGAGCTGGCCGCGGTCCCGGGCCTGCGCCTGACGCCGCGCACCCCGGGCGCCGAGGGCGCCTGCTGGCTGTTCACGGTCCTGGTCGAGCGCCGGACGGACTTCGCGCGGGCCCTGCGCTCCCGGGGGGTGGAGGCAGCGGCCTGGCACCGCCGGGTGGACGCCCACCCGCTGTTCGGGGGCGCCCGGGCGGACCTGCCGCGGCAGGCCGCCTTCGACGCCGCCCAGATCGCCCTGCCGCTGCGCGACACGCTCGACGACGACGCGGCCGCCCGGGTGCTCAGGGCCGTGAAGGCGGGCTGGTGAGCGGGGCCGCGGGCCCAGGAGGGGGCATGGATCCTTACTACAGCCGCGGGGAGCTCCTCGCGATGGGCTTCACAGCCGTGGGCGAGAGCGTCCGGGTGAGCCGCAAGGCCTCGCTGTACGCCGTGAGCGGCGTCCTGGGCGGCCACGTCCGCGTGGACGACTTCTGCGTGCTCAAGGGCGAGCTGCGCGTGGGCAGCTACGTGCACATCGGCGCCTTCTGCTCCCTGAGCGGGGTCGGCGGGGCCGTGGAGCTGGGCGACGGCTGCGCCCTGGGCACGCACGTCAGCGTGTTCACCGCCTCCGACGACTTCAGGGCCGACACCCTCAACGGGGTGCTGGTGCCCCAGGAGCACGTCGCCACGCTGCGCGGAGCCGTGCGCGTGGGCCGGGCGGCCATGGTGGGGCCCCACAGCGTCGTGCTCCCCGGCGTGGCCGTGGGCGACGCCGCCGCGGTGGGCGCCCAGTGCGTGCTGGCCCAGGAGGTGGCCCCGGGGGCCGTGGTGGTGAGCGGGGCCACCCGCAGCGCGACCGTGGCCCGGAGGGACGTGGCCGCCATCCTGGCGCGCCTGGACCTGGTGCTGGGGCGGACGGCCCCCGGGGGCGCGGCGTGACGCGCGCCAAGGTGGTGGTGCTGGGCGCGACCGGCTTCGTGGGGCGCAACGTGCGCGACCGCCTGGCGCTCGACGGGCACGAGGTGCACGGGCTCAGCCGCACCGGCGGCTGCGACCTGCTGGACCTCCCGGCGGCCTGGCGCCAGATCGAGCACCTGCGGCCGGACTACATCGTCAACTGCGCCGCCTTCGTGGGTTCGGTCAACTTCGTCTCGGACTTCGCCGCCGACGTGGTGGACGTGAACATGCGCATGCTGCTGAACACCTACAAGATCGCCCAGCAGATGCGCGAGGCCGTGCTCATCAACCCCATCGCCAACTGCGGCTTCCCCGGCGGCCTGGACGTCTACCGCGAGGGGGACCTCTGGGACGGCCCCCTGGACCCCTCGGTGAAGTCCTACGGCGCCACCCGGCGCATGATCGATGTGCTGGCGGACTGCTACCGCCGCCAGTACGGCGTGCGCTCCGCCAACCTCTTCGTCCCGAACATGTACGGCCCCTACGACAGCCACAACCCCAACAAGACCCACGCCCTGAACGCCCTGGTCATCAAGTTCGTCACCGCGGCGAAGTCCGGGGCCGAGGAGGTCGAGATCTGGGGCACGGGGCGTCCGGTGCGGGAATGGCTCTATGTCAAGGACCTGGCCCGCCTGGTCTCGCGGGTGGTCTCGGAGGGCGGCTTCAACGGGGAGCCGGTGAGCGTGGCGCAGAACCACGGGCTCAGCGTCGACGAGATCGCGGCCCTCATCGCCGAACGCGTCGGGTTCAAGGGGCGCCTGCGCCGGAACACCTCCTACGGGGACGGCAGCCCCCGCAAGGTCATGGACGACACGCTTTTCCGGGGGCGCTTCCCGGATTTCACGTTCACGCCCATGGACCAGGGCCTGGAGGAGACCGTGGCCTACTACCGGGGGACCATCGCGTGAGCGCGCCCGAAGCACCCCGCGTGTCCTGGATCGCGGTGACCCGCAACCGGGCCCGCTTCATCCCGGCGGCCCTGGAGCAGTGGCTCTCGCTGAAGCGCCCGGGCGAGGAGCTGGTGGTCGTCGACGGTGCCTCCACGGACGGCACCATAGACCTTCTGCGGGCCGCGGGGCCGGCCGTGGACACGCTGATCCACGAGCCCGACCGCGGGGAGGCCCATGCCCTGAACAAGGGCCTGCTCGCCGCCCGCGGGCGCTACATCAAGTTCCTCAGCGACGACGACGTCTGCTACCGGGAGCCGCTGGACCAGGCCTTCGACGCCATGGACCGCGACCCCAGCATCGACCTGCTGGTGACCGGGGGCGAAGCGGTGGACTGCCTAGAGGACCCCTCCAACCGCACGCCCTCGCACTACCAATGGTACCCCGACGGCGCCCGACTGAACCGCGACCACGCCTTCGTGGGCATGGGGGGCCTGGGGCTGGTGGTGCGGCGCTCCTCGCTGAGCCTGATCGGCCTTTTCGACACCCGCCACCGCCACGCGGACACGTCCTTCCTCACCCAGGCCACGGTGCGGGGCGCCAAGATGCGCTACCTGCGCGTGAAGGGCTTCAGCCACCGGGTGGGGCGGCAGTCCATCAGCGCGGTGAGCGTGCGCAAGACCTACATCTACCGGGACTTCGGGTTCCGGGGCCTGTCGCGCTGGCGCTACCTCACGCGGCCCCGCCTGCTGCTCGAGGTCCTGGCCCACCGGTTCGATCGCCGCGGCGGCCGCGTGCCCCCAGAGCCCGTGTGGGACGGGCGGCTGATGGAATGAGCGCCGCCCCCGGGGGCCCGCGCCTGACGGTCATCTTCCACCGCCTGGGGCCCTACCATGTCGCCCGGCTGAACGCCCTGGCGCCGCTGTGCCGCCTGGACGTGGTCGAACTGACGGCCTCGGACCGGGTGTACGCCTGGGAACCGGTGCGCGCGGGCCACGCCTTCCCCCGGACCACGCTCTTCGACGACCTGGACCGCGACCGGGGACAGCGCCGCGCCCTGCCGGGAGCCCTGCGCCGGGCCCTGGACGCGGCCGACCCGGACTGCGTCGCGGCGCCGGGCTGGGGCTTCCCCGGGGCGCTGGCGGCCTTGGACTGGGGCCTGGCCCGGCGCCGGCCGGTGGTGCTGTTCTCCGACAGCCAGGCCCACGACTACCCCCGCCGGGGCCTCCAGGAGGCGCTCAAGTCGCGCCTGGTGGGCCTGTTCACGGGCGCCCTGGTGGCCGGACGCTCGGCCGCGGAATACGTGCACTCCCTGGGCATGCCGCGCGAGCGCATCCACGACGGCTACGACGTGGTGGACAACCGCTTCTTCGCCGAGGGCGCCGCGGCCGCGCGGGCCGATGCGGCCGCCCAGCGCGCGCGCCTGGGCCTGCCGGAACGCTACTTCCTGGCGTCGTCCCGCTTCGTGCCGCAGAAGAACCTCGCCACGCTGCTGCGGGGCCACGCCCTGGCCGCCCAACGGGACCGCCGCGTCCCCGACCTGGTGGTCGTGGGGGACGGCCCGCTGCGGCCCGATTTGGAGGCCCTCCTGGCCTCCCTGGGCACGCAAGGGCGCGTGCGGCTGCCGGGCTTCCTGCAGTACCCGGACCTGCCCACCCTGTACGGACTCGCCGAGGCCTTTGTCCACGCCCCGACCATGGAGCCCTGGGGCCTGGTGGTCAACGAGGCCATGGCCGCGGGCCTGCCCGTGGCGGTCTCGCGCGTCTGCGGCTGCGTCCCGGACCTCATCGGGCACGGCCGCAACGGCTACGTCCTCGACCCCACGCCCGAGGGCGTCGCGGCGGCGCTCCAGGAGCTCGCCGGCCTGGGCCCCCAACGGCGCGCGGCCCTGGGCCGGGCCGCGCAGGAGACCATCGCGGCGTGGGGGCCGGAACGCTTCGCGGATAACCTTCTGAAGGCCGCCGGCCTGGGGCCGGAACCGGCCCGCCCCCGCCTGGCCGGAAGGCTGCTGGCCAAGGTCCTGGTGCGGACGCTGTGAGGCTTGGGTGAAGGCCGTCCACCTGGTGTCGTCGGTGTCCCGCGCCGGGGGCGGCGTGTCCCAGGCGGTGCGCGACCTGGCCCTGGCCCAGGCCGACGCGGGTGTGGGCGTGGGCGTGGTGGGCCTGGACGACGGGCCCTCCGGCGGGGACCTGGAGGCCTGGGGCCGCATGCGGCCGCGCCTCGTGGCCACGCGAGGCCCCCGCGCCTTCGGGTACGCCCCCGAAATGGGGCGCGCGTTGGAGGCGGAGGCCCCGGACCTGGCCCACAGCCACGGCCTGTGGATGTACCCCTCGCTGGCTTGCCTGCGCTGGGCCCGGCGCGCCCGCCGACCGTATTTGGTCACGCCCCACGGCATGCTGGACCCCTGGGCGCTGGCCCACTCCGGCGCCAAGAAGCGCCTGGCCGGGGCCCTTTTCCAGGACCGCCACCTGGCGGGCGCGGCGTGCCTGCACAGCCTGTGCGCCGCCGAAACGAAGGCCCTGCGCGCCTACGGCCTGCGCAATCCCGTCTGCGAGGTGCCCAACGGGGTGGGCCCGGCCCCGGAAGGGGATCCCTCCCGCGCGCCCTGGGCCCGGATCTGGGACCCGGGCACCCCGGTGCTGCTCTTCCTGGGGCGCCTGCACCCGAAGAAGGGCCTGGATCCCCTGCTGAGGGCCTGGGCGCGCCTGCCCAAGACCGGCCGGGTGGGCTCGTGGAGGCTGGCCGTGGCGGGCTGGGACCAGGGCGGCCACGCCGCCGAACTGGGGGCCCTGGCCCGCGAACTGGGGCTGGGGGAGCGGGTCCTGCTCACCGGGCCCCTCTTCGGGCAGGCCAAGGCCGACGCCTTCAAGGCCTCCGCGGCCTTCGTGCTGCCTTCCCTCAGCGAGGGGCTGCCGGTGGCGGTCCTGGAGGCCTGGTCCCACGGGCTGCCGGCCCTGCTGAGCGCGGCCTGCAACCTGCCCGAGGGCTTCCGCGCCGGGGCGGCGGCCGAGACGCCCACGGACCCGGCGGGCCTGGCCGCGGCCCTGGAGGGCTTCCTCGGCCGCCCGCCCGCCGAGCTGGCGGGCATGGGGCGCAAGGCGCTGGATTTGGTGGAGGCCCGCTTCCGTTGGGGGCGGGTGGCCCGGGATCTGGCCGAGGTGTACGCATGGATCCTGGGCGGCGGCCCGCGGCCGGGGAGCCTGGCGCCGTGAGGGAGGCGAAGGTCGACCTCAGCGGCTACGACAGCGGCTTCACGCCCGGCCACAAGGCCGCGCGGCTGGCCTGGGGCCTGGCGTACCGCCTGCTGTTCCGGCCCAGCCCCACGCCCCTGTTCGCCTGGCGGGCGCTGCTGCTGCGGGCCTTCGGCGCCCGCGTGGCGCGCGGCGCCCACGTCTACCCCAGCGCCAAGGTGTGGGCGCCCTGGAACCTGGAGATGGGCGAGCACAGTTGCCTGGGCCCGGACGTGGACTGCTACTGCGTGGCCCCGGTGCGGCTGGGCGCCCACGCCACGGTGAGCCAGTACGGGAACCTTTGCGCGGCCACCCACGACCACGAGGACCCCGCGCACCGCCTGGTGCCGGGGCCCATCACGATAGGGGCGGGGGCCTGGCTGGCGGCGGACGTGTTCGTGGGTCCGGGGGTGACCATAGGGGAGGGGGCCGTGGTGGGGGCGCGTTCCAGCGTGTTCAAGGACCTTCCCGCCTGGATGGTGTCCCACGGATCCCCGGCGCGCCCGGTCCGGGCGCGCCGCATGAGGTGAGGGGGGCGCATGCCGACGGTGCGGAGGGCCCGGAACGAGGACTACGACGGCTACGTCGACCTGGCCGGACGGTTCGACGCCGTGTCCGCGGCGACGGCGCCGGCCTACTACGGCCCCCCGAAGTCCCCGGCGCGCACGCGCCCGGGCTTCGAGGCCCTGCTGGCCTCGCCGAACGCCGCGCTGTTCGTGGCCGACACCGGGGGCTGGCCGGTGGGATACGCCCTGGTCGAATTGCGCCACGACCCCCCCGCCGGGGCGGCGGACCCCGGCAACCTGCTGCCCCAGGCCTGGGCCAATGTCCTCGAGATCATCGTCGCGGAGGCCTGGAGGCGGGGCGGCACGGGCGGGGCCCTGCTGGCCGCGGCGCGGGCCTGGGCCCGGGAGAGGGGCTGCCGGGAACTGCGCCTGAGCGTCTTCGAGGGCAACGCCCCGGCCCGCGCCTTCTACCGCGCCCTGGGCTTCGCCCCGCGCAACACCATCATGGCACAAACCCTGGACGGGCCCCCGGCCCGGCCGGAAACGAAGGAGGAAGGCGAGTGACCCCCACGGAGGCGAAGGAGGACCTGCGCGCCTGGATCCTGAAGCGCGGCAACCTCGAGCCGGGCGCGGCCCTGGGCGACAAGGACGCCCTGGTGGGCGGGGGGGTGATCAACTCCCTCGACGTGATGGAGCTTCTGGACCACATCGAGGCGCTGAAGGGCGCCCCGGTGGACCGCATGGCCCTCACCGGGGCCGAGTTCGAGACCCTCGACGCCATGGCGGCGGCCTTCTTCGGGGCCGGGCTTTGAGCGCGCCCGCGGAACCCCTGGACCTCGGGCGCCTGCCGGGCCTGCGCTGGAGCGAGGAGGGCCTGGCCTCGCTGAGCGGGCCCCTGCTGGGCCTGTTCCGCGACCTGGCCCGCCCCTGGGCGGCCTGGCGGCGCGACTTCGGGGCCGAGGAGCACGCCTGCCCGGTCCTTCTGGGCGCCGCGGACATGGACCGCATGCGCTACTTCAACTCCTTCCCCCACCTCGTGACCCTGGCGGTGAACGTTGAGGACCGCGAGGAGAGCCTGAAGGCCTTCGCCGGGTCCAAGGCCGTGGGGCCGGACGGGGACGTGGCGCCCTTCCGCGCGGCCCCCATGCGCCACGCGCTCACCCCGGCCCCCTGCTACCACCTCTACCCCCAATTCGCCGGGCGGGAGCTGGACGCGCCCGTGTACCTGGGCACCCGCAACGCCACGTTCCGGCGCGAGGCCTACTACCAGCCCCTGGTGCGGCAGTGGAACTACCACTCCGAGGAGATCGTCTGCCTGGGTTCCCAGGAGGAGGTGCGCGCCTTCCTTTCGGGGATGTCGGCGAAGTGGGACGCCTTCTTCCGGCAACTGGACCTGCCCGCGGCCTGGAAGACCGCGGTGGACCCCTTCTTCAACGCGGACCGCAACCCCAGCGCCCTTCTGCAGAAGCTCGACCCGGTGAAGCGCGAGCTGACCCTGGGGGAGGGGCCGGCCCTGGGCTCGGCGAACTTCCACCGCAACTTCTTCTGCGACACCTTCCGGATCCTTCGCCACGGAAAGCCCGCGTTCTCGGGTTGCGTGGGCTGGGGCGTCGAACGCATGATGTACGCCATCATCCGCCGCCACGGCTACGAGCCCGGGGGCTGGCCGGACCTGAAGGCCCTGTACCCGGACTGAGGGATCCATGCTGCGCCACCTGATCAACCACGTCCTGGCCCTGCTGCCGACGACCCGCTGGTGGGGCCTGCGGCGCCTGCTCCTGCGCGCGGCCGGGATCGAGGTCGCCGATGACGTCAAGTTCAGCGGCCGCGGCTGGATCCACGGCCGGGGCCGGCTGGCCATAGGGCCGGGGACCTGGCTGAGCCCGGGCACCGTCTTCTACACCCATGAGCAGGCGCCCATCACCATCGGGGCGCGCTGCGACATAGGGCCCGGGGCGATCTTCATGCCCGGGACCCACGAGATGGGGGACCGCTCCCGGAGGGCCGGCCCCGGCCTGGGCAAGCCCATCAGCGTGGGCGACGGGTGCTGGATCGGCGGGCACAGCCTTATCCTGGGCGGCGTGTCGATCGCCCCGGGCTGCATGGTGGCGGCCGGGGCCGTGGTGGCCCGCGACCTGCCCCCGGACAGCCTGGCGGCCGGGGTGCCCGCGCGGGTCAAGCGCACGCTGCCCTGAAGCCGGACGCCCCCATGGCCCCCACCCGTCCGGCGCGCCCGCGCTGGGGCCCGCGGGCCGCGGCGACGGCCGTTGCCCTGGC
>DAIDJD010000154.1 GCA_027451505.1 candidate division FCPU426 bacterium | reverse complement strand
ACCTGAAAAAGGCCGGCACCCCCACCATGGGGGGAATCCTCATCGCCGCGGTGTTCCTGGCCTCCTCCCTCCTGTGGGCCCGCCTCGACATCCGCTCGGTGTGGCTGGCGTTGGGCGCCTTCGCCTGGTTCGCGGTGGTCGGCTTCTGGGACGACTACACCAAGCTGGTGCTCAAGAACTCCAAGGGAATCTCGGCGCGGGCCAAGGTGGCGCTCCAGGCCGCCGGGGCCGCGGCCTTCATGCTGGTCTACTTCCACGGCCGCGGGGCCTGGGACGTGACCCGCCTGAACCTGCCCTTCATCAAGAGGCCCTTCTACCTGCCCGTGGCGCTGTACTGCGGCTTTGGCGTGCTGGTCCTGGTGGGCTCCAGCAACGGGGTGAACCTCACCGACGGCCTGGACGGGCTGGCCGTGGGGACCTCCGCGTTCGTGTCCCTGGCCTTGGCCATGATCGCCTACCTGGTCGGCCACGCGGCCCTGAGCGCCTACCTCATCATCCCCCACGTGCCCGAACTGGGCGAGGTGGCGGTGCTGTGCAGCGCCATGCTGGGCTCCTGCCTGGGCTTCCTGTGGTACAACGCCCACCCCGCCCAGGTCTTCATGGGGGACACGGGCAGCCTGGCGCTGGGCGGCTTCTTCGGGGCCGTGGCCGTGCTGGCCAAGCAGGAGGTGCTCCTTCTGCTCGTGGGCATGGTCTTCGTGCTGGAGGCCCTCTCGGTCATCGTCCAGGTGGCCAGCTTCAAGATGCGCGGCAAGCGGGTCTTCGCCATGGCCCCGCTGCACCACCATTTCGAGCTCAAGGGGATCCCCGAGAGCAAGGTCATCGTGCGCTTCTGGATCGTCGCGGCCCTTTTCATGCTGGCCGCCGTGTCCACGTTCAAGCTGCGCTGACGCGCCGCGCGGGAGGCTCAAGGATGGAATACCGGGATCTGAGGGTGGTGGTGCTGGGCGCGGCCCGCAGCGGCCTGGCCGCGGCGACCGCGCTGGCGCGCCACGGGGCCCAGGTGACCCTGGCCGACCGCAAGCCGCTGGGGGAGCTCGCCGAGGCCGCGGCGCGGGCCGCCCGGGAGGGTTTCGCGCTGGAGCCCGAGGGCCCCGCCGAGGGGCGCCTCAGGGGGCTGGAACTGCTGGTCCTCTCCCCGGGCGTGCCCGGGACCCATCCCTTCGTGCGCCGCGCGCGGGCGGCGGAGATCCCGGTCATCGGCGAGATTGAGCTGGCCTTCCGGTTGCGGGAACGCCGCTGGGTGGCGGTGACGGGGACCAACGGGAAGACCACCACCACCAGCCTGGTGCACGACATGGCCGTCCGGGCCGGGCAGCCCGTGCTGTTGGGGGGCAACATCGGCCTGCCCCTGGCCGACCGGGTGGAGGACGCCCCCGCCGGGGCCGTGGTGGTGGCGGAGGTCTCCAGCTTCCAGCTCGAGGACATCGACACCTTCAAGCCCGAGGTCGCGGTCTGGACCAACCTGACCCCGGACCACCAGGACCGCTACCCCGACACCGCGGCCTACGCCGCGGCCAAGGCCCGCATCTACCGGAACATGGACGCGCGCTGCCATCTGGTCACCAACGCCATGGACGACGCGGTGGAGCGGGCCTGCGAAGGCGCGCGCGCCACGCGCTGGCGCTTCGCCCGCGGCTTCGAGGTCCCCTCCGGGGCCTGGCACCGGGACGGGACGATCTGGCTGCGCGAGCCGGGGGCCCAGGCGCGGGCCCTCATGCCCCTGTCCGAGCTGCGCCTGCGCGGGCCCCACAACCTCGAGAACGCCCTGGCCGCGGTCTGCGCCTGCGCCGCGCTGGGCCTGCCCGACGAGGCCCTGGCCGGATCCTTGCGGCACTTCGCGGGGGTGGAGCACCGCCTGGAACCCGCCGGTGAGGCCCGCGGCGTGCGCTTCGTCAACGACAGCAAGGCCACCAACGTCGACTCGGTGGAGAAGGCCCTCAAGAGCTTCGAGGAGCCCGTGCACCTGATCCTCGGCGGGCGCGACAAGGGCGCGGACTTCGGGACCCTGGCGCCCCTCGTGCGCGCCCGGGTGGCCCGCGTCTACGCCATCGGCGAGGCCGCGGCCAAGGTGGGGTCCCAGCTCTC
>DAIDJD010000153.1 GCA_027451505.1 candidate division FCPU426 bacterium | reverse complement strand
GACTCCCGGAGGTAGGGGCCGCCCTGGGGCGTGGCGACGCTCTGGGCGTTGGCCAGGTTGTTGGAGATCACCCGGATCCAGGTGTCGTCGGCCTCCATCCCGCTCAGGGAAACCTTCATGCTGTCCCACATCGCCGTCTCCTCCCTCAGGTCTGCCAGGTTCCGCCGTCGAAGAGGCCTTCGTACGCCCGCATCTTCCCGCGGGCGGCCTCCATCACCGACTCCATCAGTCCCAGGCGCTCCTCGTCCAGCCCCAGGGTGATGCGGCTCCCCGGATCCAGCTTTTCGGCCGCCTCGCGGGCCGGGGACCCGCCGCGACTCGCGTCGCACAGCAGGTCGGTCAGGCGCACCAGCGCGTCCAGAACCCGCGGTTGGGGGAGGTCCTTGTGGTGCCCGCCGATGGCCTCGCACACGGCCTCCGGAAGGGACCACTTCCGGGCCATCCGTTCCCCCAGTTCGGCGTGGTCGAAGCCCCAGGCGCGCCGCTGGGCCTCGATCTCCGTCGGGCCCCCGGGTCCCGCCAGGGCGCGCGCGGCCTGGTACGCCTCCGGATAGTGGGTCAGCACCAACAGCTTTCCGGCGTCGTGCAGCAGGCCGGCCAGGTAGGCCCCGGCGTCGGCGGATTCCTGGCCCTCCGAGGAGGGCAGCGCCAGCGCGATGGTGAGTTCCTTGGCGCAGATCCCGGCGCCCAGGGCGTCCGACCAAAGTTCCGCGGCCTCGCCGCCGCCGTGGGTGGAGAAGAGGCCCTGGATGTAGAAGGAGTAGAACACGTCCTCGAGGGTGCGCCGTCCCAGAAGGACCACGGCCCGCTCCGGCCTCAGCACCTTGTCGAGCTGCCCGTAGAACGGCGAGTTGGCCATCCCCAGGATCTTCCCCGATAGGGCCGAGTCCGACTCGATCCAGGCGCCGATCTCGCGCGCCGAGGCGTAGGGCTTGGACATCGTGAGCATGCAGCGTTCCATCACCTTCTGGAACGCGGGCAGGCGTTCGATCAGGGCGTCCAGGCCCGGCAGGCCGGTGGCCATCCCATCCTCCCCGCTCATGCCGCGGCCAGGCTGCCGGCGCGCGCCGGGGCGGCGCTGCGGCTCCACTCCAGCCCCCGCGGCCCCAGGCTGGACACCCAGACCCCGGGCGGGGGCGGACCGCCCTCCAGCGCCGAGGCCCCGGCCTCGGCCAGGAGCGCGGCGGAGAGGCCGTCCTTGCAGACGGGCCGATCGCATCCTTCGGCGAGGTCGCAGGGGGCGCACTCCGGCGGCTCGAACAGGCAGAAATGGCCGTCCCCGTAGGGCCCGGTGTCCTGGGGCCGTTGGGCCCCGAAATAGGCGGAAACGCTGGGCCTCCCCAGAAGGGCGGCTAGGTGCAGGGCCGCGGTGTCGCCGCTGACCACCAGGGCGGCCCGGGCCACCACCGCGGCCGCCTCGGGGAAGCTCGTCTCGCCGGCGAGGCAGGCCCCCTTGAGGCCGGCGGCGAGGGCCTCCTCGATGGCCGCGCGTTCGCCCGAGGACCCGATCCAACCGAACCGTGCGCCGGGTAGGCGCTCCTGGACCGCCCGGATCCAGGCGGTGGGGAGCCCCTTGAAGGCCCTTGAGGCGCCCGATTGGACCACCACCAGCGGCCCGCGCCCGGGGATGCGCGCCGCCAGAAGCCCATCGGCGCGCATGCTCGCCGAGCGCGGCAGGCTGATGGCGCCCCGGATGCCCGGGGGCAGGTCCGCCAAACCCAGGAAGTGGTCCACCAGGTTGCGCCGGCTCTCCCGGCGGCGGGCGATGGCGTCGAAGAAGTCCCGCGTGCCCTGCCCCATCAGGCGCTGGGGCCCCAAGGGCGGCTGCACCGGCCCGAGGGTCCGCCCCACCCCCAGGGCGCCGGCGATCCTGCGCCCGAGCGCGTCCATGTGCAGGTTGACCACGAGGTCGTAGCGCTCGGCCCTCAGCCGCTCCACGGTCGAGGCGGCGAGATACAGGGCCGCCAGGTTCCCTCCCGGCTCCTGGAGCAGGCGCCGCAGCACCGGGCGCGGGAACCCCAGCACACGGTCGGCGTCGGGGCAAAGGGCCCCCACTTCCGTCAAAAGCTCGTCCGTGAGCAGGTCGATGAGGGCCCCGGGATGGGCCGACCTGAGCCCCCTCAGCACGGGAAAGCTTTGGAGGATGTCGCCCGCGCGGTAGAGCTGGATGACCAGGATGCGCCTCACGGCAATTCCTCCCGGAAGACCTTGAACTGCACGGCCTGGTAGAAGGTCACCAGCGCCAACGCCGGCCCCTCCAGGCCCTCCAGCCCCCGGCGGGCGCGGTCCATCAGGCCCTCGGCGAGGTCCTTCAACGGCAGCTTCCCGTCCGGGGCACGCTCCTGCCGGGCCAACCAGGGCTGCGCCTCGGTGGCCGCGGCCCAGGCGGCCGCGATGCGCCCGCCCTCGGCCTCCCTGCCCGGCCACACCTCGATGCCCCGGCCCAGGCCGTGGGGCGTGCGGCCCACCAGGAGGGCTTCCAGGGCCCGGACCACCGCCGGGGCCTCGATGTCGTCCATGGACCGCGTGGAGGACCTCAGGGTCAGGCTTCCGGGGATGAGGGGGCAGCTCTCGGAAGGGTGGGTTTCCGCGAACAGGCCCAAGCAGGGGGCCCCCATCGCGGCGGCCAGATGCAGGGGGCCGGTGTCGCCTCCCACGACGGCCGCGCAAGCGGCCAGGGCGGCGGCGCTCCCGTCCAGGTCCAACTTTCCGCAGAGGTCCACGGACCCGGGCAACCTCGCGGCGAGCGCCCCGGAGCGCGGTGCGTCGTCCGGGCCGCCGATGAACACCAGGGTGTCCCCGGGGTGGCGGCGCTTCCAGGCTCGGCCGAAGGCGAGCCAGGCCGGCGCGCCCCAACGCTTGTGGGCGCCTCCGGCGCCGGTCAGGAGGCCGATGCGCCGGCCCACGGTAGGAAGGAGGGCCGCGGCGCGGGCGGCCCGGGACGGATCCGGGGAAAAGGTCAGGCGCGCCTTGTCCGGCCAAAGGCGCCGGTCGAGGACGCTCAGGTAGCACTCGGCGGCGTGGAGCCCGTCCACGCCCCGGCATTCGAAGCGTTCCAGGTGCCGGAAGAGGAGCTGGCAGCCCGGCCCGGCGGCCACGCCCCCGGCCCCGTCGGGCACGAAGCCCCTCAGGGAACGCCCGCCGGCCATCTCCGCGAGATGGACCGCCAGGGCCTGCGGCTGCAGGCATACCACTTCGTCGAAACGTTCCTCGCGCAGCGCCTCGGCCCAGGCCAGGGCTTGGGCCAGGGTGGCTCCGCGGAGGGACCCATCGGCCAAGCCCCGGGCCCAATCCGTCCGCGGAAGGGTCCAGCAGCGGGCCAAGCCCGGGTGGCCCCTCACGGCCGCGGCGCAGGTGGCGTCGGCGAGGTAGTGGACCTCCCCTACGAGCGCCAGGGCCTCGATCACCGGGGTGGAGAAAAGCAGGTCCCCGACGTCGCAGAGGTTGACGATGAGCGACTTCACGCCAATTCCCCGCGCAGCCGCGTGGTGGCGCACAAGCCCAGCCAAGCCGGAAGTCCGGAGGTGTCCGCGGGCGCGGGCGCGTGGCCGAGGGCCCCCTCGGCCGCCTTCAGCCATTCCAAGGCCCAGGCCCGGCCTCCGGGATGGGCCTCGAGCAGGCCATCCTGCACAGAGACCCCCCAGGCGCATCCCGACAGCCGGTCCAACAAACCGGGCTCGGGTGGCCCGAAGCGGACCCGCACCCGGGCCCGCGACCACAGCGCGGTCAG
>DAIDJD010000152.1 GCA_027451505.1 candidate division FCPU426 bacterium | reverse complement strand
GGCAAGCTGGCCATCCTGAAATAGAGGTTCAGGGACCCTCAATGGCCTCCGGCCCCCGCCCTACCCGGGCGGGGGCTTTTTTTTGGGGATGCGCCTTGGAGCCAGGGCCTGAGGCGCGGTACCATGCCCCATGCCCCGCTACGCCCGCGTCGTCCTGCCGCTGCCCCTGGAGGGGCCCTTCGATTACGAGGTGCCCGAGGGCATGGATCCCCAGCCGGGCCAGCGCGTGCGCGTGCCGTTCGGGCGCCGCCGGCTCGCCGGGGTGGTGGTGGCGCTGGCCCGCGAGAGCTCGGCGCCGGGACTGAAGTCTCTGGAGGCCCTCCTGGAGCCGGCCCCCTCGGTCCCGGCGGGCATGCTGGAGTTCACCCGTTGGATCGCCGAGTACTACCGTTGCTCCTGGGGCGAGGCGCTGGCCGGAGCCCTGCCGCCCGCCGGAGCCCCCCCCCGGGAAGCCCGCGTGCGGGTCGCGGATCCGGAGGCCCTCAGGGGGGTCATCGCGGGGCTGAATCCCCGCCAGGCCCGTTCCCGCGCCGTGCTGGAGGCCCTGCTGGCGGAGGGCAGCCTGGGGTGGGCGCAGGTCCGCGCCCAGGGGCTTTCCCCGGCGGTGCTCAAGCGGGTGCTCATGGGCGCGGCGGTCCGGGCCTGGGAAGAGCCCCCGGACCCGGATGCGGCCCCACCGGAACCCGGGCCCGAGC
The DNA here is from genome assembly GCA_027451505.1 of candidate division FCPU426 bacterium. Taxonomy (GTDB): domain Bacteria; phylum Oederibacteriota; class JAJYGY01; order JAJYGY01; family DAIDJD01; genus DAIDJD01. Next base: position 8,493 of record DAIDJD010000152.1, on the reverse strand, counting down.
TCAACGCCGCCCAGGCCAAGGCCGCGGAGGCCCTGGCCGCTGCCCTGGAGGGCGCGACCGGGGGGGCCTTCCTGCTCCACGGGATCACGGGCAGCGGCAAGACCGAGGTGTACCTGCGGGCCATCGGGCGGACCCTGGAACTGGGCGGGGGCGCCATCGTGCTGGTGCCCGAGATCGCGCTCACGCCCCAGACCTGGAACCGCTTCGAGGCCAGGTTGCCGGGGCGGGTGGCGGTGCTGCACAGCGGGCTGTCGCGGGCCCAGAGGGCGCGGGCGTGGGAGGACCTCAAGCTCGGCCGACGCCGGGTGGCCCTGGGCCCCCGTTCGGCCCTCTTCGCGCCGGTGCGCTCGCTGAAGCTGGTGGTGGTCGACGAGGAGAGCGAGCCCTCCTACAAGCAGGAGAACGATCCCCGCTACCACGCCCGCGACGCGGCCCTGGTGCGCGCGCGCCTGGAGGGGGCGGTGTGCGTGCTGGGCTCGGCCACGCCCAGCTTCGAGGCCTTCCACAACGCCTCGACGGGCAAACTCCGCCTTTTGGAGCTGCCGGGGCGCGCCGGCCCCGGGACCCTGCCCGTCGTCGAGTTCGTGGACCTCGCCGCGCCGGGGCGGGGGGACGAGGGCGGGCGCGGCGCCGGCGAGGCGTCCATCTCCCCGGAGTTGGCCGCGGCGCTGCGGGAGAACTTGGCCGCGGGGCGCCAGAGCCTGCTGTTCCTCAACCGCCGGGGCTTCGCCCCGGTGTGGGCCTGCGCCGCCTGCGGGAGGGCCGTCGATTGTGGGCACTGCTCCGTCCCCATGACCCTGCACCGCGAGCCGGGGGGCGGGGCCTGGCTGCGCTGCCACCTCTGCGGCCGGGCCACGCGGCCGCCGCGGGCCTGCCCCGAGCCCAAATGCGGACGCCCCCTGCTGCGGGCCCAGGGCGCGGGGACCCAGCGCCTGGAGGAGGAGGTCCGGCTGCTGCTCCCCGGGGCCCGGGTGCGGCGGGTGGACCGGGACACCGCCGGGCGCCTGGGCTTCCACGACGACCTGGACCGGAGCGTGCGCTCGGGGGCCGTGGACGTGCTCCTGGGGACCCAGATGCTGGCCAAGGGCCTGGACTTCCCGAACCTCACCCTGGTGGGGGTGATCAACGCGGACGCCTCGCTCAGCTTCCCAGACTTCCGGGCCGCCGAGCGCACCTTCCAGATCCTGGTGCAGGTGGCCGACCGGGCCGGCCGGGCCGGGATCCCGGGCCGGGTCCTGGTCCAGACCCGCCAGCCCGAGAACGGCTGCCTGCGCGCCGCGGCCCTCCAGGACTTCCGCGCCTTCTACGAGGACGCGGTCCGGGAACGGCGCGAGTTCGGGTACCCCCCCTTCGGCCGGCTGGCCTCCCTGATCCTGAGGGGCAGGGACAAGGAGCGCACCCTGGCCCGTGCCGAGGACTTGGCCGGCCACCTGGTCCGGGCGGCGCGCGAGGCCGGCCTCGCCGTGGAGACCCTGGGCCCGGCCCCCTCGCCCCTGGTGCTGGTCAACGGCTGGTGGCGCTACCGCATCCTGTTGAAGTCCCGGACCAGCCGCGACCTCCACAAGGCGCTGAAGGCCCTGCCGGCCGCGCCGTCCGGCCGCGGCGTGGAACTGGCGGTGGACGTCGATCCGCTCAATTTCATGTGAGGACGCGCTTCCCCTGGGGAGTTTTCCCCGGAGGCTGGGTGTCGTAGACTTGGGGCATGGCCAAACTTCCCTTGAGCCTTTATCCGGACCCCGTCCTGCGCCGCAAGTCCCGCGTGGTGGACCCGGCGCGGCCCTCCTTGAGGGCCCTGGTGGACGACCTCTTCGAGACCATGTACGACGCTGACGGCGTGGGGCTGGCCGCCAATCAGGTCGGCCTCGACATCCGGGTGGCCGTCATCGACGACTCCGGGGGCGAGGACCCCATGCGGCGGCTGGTGCTCATCAACCCGAAGCTCGTGGGCGAGGAAGGGGAGATCGAGGAGGAGGAGGGGTGCCTGTCCTTCCCCGGCCTACGGGCCAAGACCCGCCGCGCGGCCCGCGCCCGGGTTCAGGCCGTCGGCCTGGACGGCACCGCCTTCGAGGTCGAGTCCGGCGGCCTTCTGGGCAAGGCCCTCCAGCATGAGGTGGGCCACCTGGACGGGCGGCTCTTCATCGACTACCTTCCCCAGGGCCAGAAGGCGCTTCTTGCCGGGAGGCTCAAGCAGATGAGGAACGAGGCCGCCAAGGCCCGGGCGTGAGCCTCCGCCTGGCCTTCCTCGGCACCGCGGAATTCGCCGTGCCCGCCCTGGAGGCCCTCATCCGGGCCGGCCACCGCGTCGAGACCGTGGTCTGCCAGCCGGACCGGCCGCGGGGTCGGGGACACCGCGTACAGGCTCCCCCGGTGAAGGAGGCGGCCTTAAGGCTGGGTCTGAAGGTCCGGCAACCCGAAAACCTGAGGGATCCCGCGGAGGCGGCCGCGCTGCGCTCCCTGGGCTTGGACCTCGCCTGCGTGGTCGCCTACGGGCAGATCCTGACCGAGGAGGCCCTTTCCGCCCCGCGCCTGGGCTGCGTCAATGTGCACGCCTCGCTCCTGCCCCGCTGGCGTGGGGCGGCACCCATCGAGTGGGCCCTGGCCTCGGGCGACCGGGAGACCGGCGTGTGCGTGCAGCGCATGGTCCGGCGGCTCGACGCGGGCGATGTGCTGGTGCGCCGGGTCCGCGCCGTGGGCCCCCAGGACGACGCGCCCGGGCTGCACCGCGAGCTGGCCCGGGACGGGGCCGAGGCCCTGGTGGAGGCGCTGCGGGGCCTTGAGGCCGGCGGCCTGGACGGCGAGGCCCAGGACGAGTCCCTGGCCACGTACGCCCCCCTGCTGCGCAAGGCCGACGGGTTCCTGGATTTCCGCGGGACGCGGCGCGAGACCCTGGACCGCTTCCGGGCCTTCAAGGAGCGCCCCGGCGTGCGGACGGTGCTGGCGGCCGGCGAGACGGTGCGCCTCATGGAACTCACGCCCGATGCGGCGGGGCCTTCGGGCCCGGCGGGGACCTGGAGCGTGGAACCGGGGGGATTGCGGGTGTCGTGTTCCGACGGGGCCGTGGGGGTGGGGCGCATCGTCCCGCCCTCGGGCCGGCCGATGCCCGCCGCCGACTACGTCCGCGGGATGGGCCTCGCCTCCGGCGCGGCCTCGCGGCCCGATCCGGGGCACCCGGCGCCAGGGGAGGCGACATGACCGTCAAGAGGCGAACCCAAGGCGCGGCGGCCCTCGTGGCGGAGGCCGGGACGCGGGACATGAGGCGCCACGAGCGCCTGCCCTTGCGGGCCCAGGTCCGCTACAAGATCGTCCAGCGCCGGCGGATCCCGGAGGGCGGGCGCCCCGAGGGCTACCGCCCCGACGGGCAGTGCGTGAACATCAGCCTGCGCGGGCTGGCCCTGGAGACGGCCCAACCCCTGGCCCGCGGCGAATACCTCAAGCTGGAGATGCGCCTCCCCGGGAGGGACCAGCCGATCCAGGCCCTGGCCGAGGTGGTGTGGACCGAGCCCCGTGGGGCCGGCCACGCCGCGGGCATCCGCTTCCTCATCCTCCTCAACCAGGCCGACGACGCCATGATCCGCCGCTTCATCGAAGGCGCGGACGGCGGGGCGAAGGGCTGACGGGAAGTCCGTGGACACTCCCCTCCCCCCCGTCCCCGCGGAGTCCTGCCCCGGCCCCGCGGCCCCCGCCGCGACGCCCGGGGCACGCCCCGAACCTCCGCGCTGGGATCCGCGGGATGAGGCCTGCCGCATCCTGCTGAGGCTCGAGAGCCCGGAGGCCCGCGCACGCGAACTGGTCGACGAGGCCCTGGAGGCGCTGCGGCCCGCGCCCAAGGACGCCGCGTTGCTGTCCGAACTGGTCTTCGGGACGCTGCGTCAGAGGGCCCTGCTGGACCACCGGCTTTCCGCCGTGTCGCACCGCCCCCTGGAGGCGCTCTCCCCTTGGGTGCGCTGCCTGCTGCGGTTGAGCCTTTACCAGATCCTTTGCCTGGACGCGCAGCAGTCCGCCGAGGCCGTGGAGGCGGCGGCGGCCATCGCCCTTTTCCGGGGCCACGAGGGGATCTCCAAGTTCGTCGCGGGCTGCCTGCGCGAGGTCTGCCGGCAGCGCGCCGAGGACAAGCTCCCGCCGTTGCCGACCCATCCGGTGCCCCGGTTGGCCGTGGAGACCTCCCATCCCCTTTGGCTGGCCGAGGCCTTCTACGAGGCCCACGGATGGGACCGCGCCGCGGCGGCCTTGAGGGCCGACAACCAGGCGGCCCCGCTGACCCTTCGCGTGAACCCCCTTCGCGGCGGCCGGGACGCGCTGGCCACCCGGCTCCACCAGGCCGGGCTGCGTCTGGAGCCGTGCCGGCACTCCGCCTGGGGCCTGAGGGTGCGCGAATCCGCGGACGTGCGGCGCGCGCCGGGGTTCCTGGAGGGGGACTTCCACGTCCAGGACGAGAGCGCGCAACTCCTGGCCCCCCTGCTCTCGCCCGAGCCCGGCTGGAGCGTGGCCGACGTCTGCGCCGCCCCGGGGGGGAAGGCGGCCCTCCTGGCGGAATGGGTGGGCCCGGGCGGCAGGGTGTGGGCCTTCGACCGCAAGCCCGGGGCCCTCGACAAGCTCCAGGCGTCCCTGCGGCGCCAGGGCCTGGACAATGTCCTGTGCGAGACGCGAGACTCCACGGCTCCCCGGCCGGACCTGGGCGGCGCCCTGGATGCAGCGGTGGTGGACGCGCCCAGCTCCTGCCTGGGCATCCTCCGCCGGCGTCCCGAAGCGCGCTGGCAGGCGCGCCCGGACGCGGTTCCGGGGCTGGCCGAACGCCAGTTCCGGCTTCTCAAGGCCGCCGCCACCTACCTCAAACCCGGCGGCGTCCTGGTGTACTTCGTGGCGACCTGGACCCCCGAGGAGACCAGCGAGGTGGTGGAGCGCTTCCTGGACTCCGAGCCCGGGTTCGCCTTCGAGCGGGCCCAGGGCCGGTTGCCGGCCGAGGTCTGTTCCCGGGACGGCTTCCTGAGGATCTGGCCCGGGCAGGACGGCATGGACGGTGCCTTCGCGGCGCGCATGAGGAGGGCCCGGTGAGCATGGACCACGCCCGGGCCGCTTCGCTCCAGGAGGATTATTTCAGGGGCCGACTGGACCGGGCCACGGTGCGGGAACTGCACGAACACCTGAAGGCCTGCGAGGAATGCCGCTCCCGCGTGCGCCTGCGCCGGGCCGGGGCCGATGCCGAGCGGGAGGGCCGCATCGGGCGGGGTGCGCGCGACGCGGATATGGACGCCATCCAGGCGCGGATCGTGGGCAACCGCAACCTGCTGATCCAGATCCTGCTGCTGCTGGTGTTCGCCTGGTTCGTTTGGAGGATGAAGCGCTGATCCCGGCCGGCCGCGGCCGCCGGGGGTGAAGGGTCGTACCTAAGGTTTCCGGGCGCCCTTCCGGAGGCGTCCGTTCCCGCCGCGTTCGGACCGTTTGACGTCCCGCCACAATTCGAGGACCTCCGCCTTCCGCAGGTCGGTGATCTTCCGGCCGCGGCCCGCGGCCCGTTCCTCCACCCCGGCGATCCGTCGGGTGAGCTTGGCCACCCCGGCGTGCAGGCATGCCTCCGGGTCGAGGCCCTCGTAGCGGCTGACGTTCACCAGGGCCGTGAGCAGGTCCCCCAGTTCCTCGGCCGCGTGGCGGCGGTCCCCGCCCCGTGCGGCTTCGCGGAATTCCAGAAGTTCCTCGTCGAACTTCGCCCAAGCCTCGCGCTTGGAGGCCCACTGGAAGCGCGCCCGCGCGGCCTTGGAAAGCACCCGGCGCGCCCGGTATAGGGCCGGCATGGCCTTGGGGACCCCGTCGACGATGCTGCGCCGGGAGCGGTGCTCGCGTTCCCGGGCCTTGAGGGCCTCCCAGCGCAGGACCTGCTCCTCGGCCCCGCGGGCGGGCTCATGCCCGAAGACGTGGGGGTGGCGCGCGACCATCTTGTCGGCGACCCCGGAGGCCACTTCCCGGGCGCCGGGGCCGCCCCGCTCCGCCAGCAATTGGGCGTGGAAGACCACCTGGAGCAGCAGGTCGCCGAGCTCGCCCTTGAGCCGCTGGGCGTCGCCCGAGTCGAGGGCCTCCAGGACCTCGTAGGCCTCTTCGATGAGGTGGGGTTTCAGGCTCGCGTGGGTCTGGGCGCGGTCCCAGGGGCAGCCCCGCGGGGAGCGCAGCGCCGCCACCACCGCCGCGAGGCGGTCGAAGGGATGCCGGTGCCTGGGGGCGCGCAGCGCCACGGCCGGCGGGCCCTCAGTCCTTGCCCGTGCCGCCCAGGGCCCCGGTCTGGTCCACGATGTCGGCCTTGGCGCGCAGCCCGGCGATCCAGGCGTCGTAGAGCGCCTTGGCTTTGGCCCCGCGGGCGTAGTCCAGGGCCTCGGACTCGCGGGCCGCGGCGGCCTTGGGGTCCTTGGGAGCGGGGCCGGGCCTTTGGGCGGACAGCACGGCCACCGCCACAGCGCCGGGCCCGCTCAGGGGGCCGCGGGTGGCCTGGCCCACGTCCAGGCGCAGGAGTTCCTGGGCGAATCCGGGATCCCGGCCGAGCACGGGGAGGGCGCGGGCATCGTCGAGCCCGAACCAGCCCGTCTCCACCACCCGTCCTCCGGTGGCCCGAGCCGCGTCCGCCACGCCCTTGCCTTCCGCGATCAGGGCGAGGGCCCGGTCCGCGTCCTCTGCGGCCGCCGCGCGCGCGCGGGCCAGGGCCAGGGCCGCTGCCGCCTTGGCCCGCGAATTGGCGAAGGTGGGTTCGAAGCCTGGCCGGATCCCCTCCACCGCCACGATCACGTAGCCGTTGCGGGTCGCCAGCACGCCGCTGTGCCTGCCCGGAGCGAGCCGGAAGGCCGTGTCGGCCACCGCGGGTTCCCGTAGGTCGTCCTGGGTCAGCCAACCCAGGTCGCCGCCGGATTTGCGGGCGTCCGGATCGCTGTTGAACTTGGCCGCGACGGCCTTGAAGGGGGTCCCGGCCGCCAGGCGCGCGAGCGCCGCGTCGGCCTTGGCCCGCGCCGTGGCGGTGGACTCGCCCAGTTCCTCGGTGATCCGGATCTGCCTCAGATGCCGCGACTCCGGCTTCTCCCAATCGCGCTTGTGGAGGCTGTAGTACGTCTCCAGATCGTCCAGGGACAGCTTGGGACCCTCGGCCCGGGTCAGGGCCTTGAGGTCCCACACCACCGCCGTCGCGCGGACTTGGCGGTTGAAGCGTTCCAGGGCGAGCGCGCGCTCGCGCGGGGTGAGCACGGCCTGGTCGGCCCAGAAGGTGCGCACCTTGTCCATGAGCATGGCCCGCCGGAACCCTGCTTCGGCCTGCCGCCAGGGGATGCCCTGCTCCGCCTGTTGTTCCAGGATCTGCTCGTAGCGGGCCTGGTCGAAGTGGCCCTGGCTGTCCTGGAGTTCGGGGTCGTCCAGGAGGGTTTGGCGGAATTCGGATTCGCTCATGGCCAGACCGAGGCCGCGGGCGTGGTCCAAGGCCAACTGTTGGGAAATGAGGTCGTTGAGGGCGTCCCGGCGGATCTTGGCGGACTGGGCGTCGTCGAGGTCGCCGCCCCCCAAGGCTTGGCGGGCCTGCGCCAGTCGGGAGTCGAGCAGGCGCGAAAAGGCCTGGGCGTCGATGGGATGGCCGTTGACCACGGCCGCAGCCCCGGCCAGATCGCGCCCCCCGCTCATGAATCCGGGCGCCACCAGGCCCACCACCATGGCGAGGAGAAGGATCACCGACAGCCAGAGGATGAGACTGACTTTGTTGCGCAGGGTGCGCATCACCATGGACGGATCCGCCGAGAAAACGCCAGGATTTCAAGGGGTTTCGGACGCAAGGCGGGCTGGCCCCGGTTCCCGGACGCGAAATCCCGGCATCATAACAATGGGCTCCGGAACGGGCAAGCCCTGAAGGACTTAAAAAGGCCCTTGTACCGCCGGAAAGGGGCGTGCTATCGTGACCTCCGCGTTCCTTGGTCCCGGCGTCGGTCGGGGCGTGCGCGCCTGAAAAGCTTTTACCCCTAAGGAGAAACCGTGGGTGCGAGCATCGGAGTCATCATCGGCGTCGTGGTGCTGCTCATCAGCATCGGGTTCGTCGTGCTCATGATGGTCAGCGAGTGGTCCGCTCCGGCTGAAACCGTCGCCGCCGAGGCGGATGTGATTCCCTTGGAAAGTGAGCAGGAAGCTTCGCGTCCTGTGGGGCGGCCACGGAAGGCGCGGGTCGCGGCACGCGCGCCCAGCAAGAAGAAAAAGACGTCCACCAAGAAAAAGGCGGCCAAAAAGAAGCGTTAGCCGGAGCGGTTCCGCGATGCGAAATAGCAGCGAGAGCGCCATTTGGAGCGGGCATGATTTTTGACTATCTTTTCGGGGTCCTCAGCCATGACATGGCGGTGGACCTGGGCACGGCCAACACTCTCGTGTACGTGCGCGGGGAAGGCATCGTCCTGAGGGAGCCCTCCATCGTGGCCGTGCAAAAGGGCACCGACCACGTCCTTTCGGTGGGCTCCGAGGCCAAGGCCATGCTCGGACGCACCCCGG
>DAIDJD010000151.1 GCA_027451505.1 candidate division FCPU426 bacterium | reverse complement strand
CCTCAGGCCTTTTCGCCGGAATGGAACTTGTAGCCGACGCCGCGCACCGTCTTGAGGCGGGCCGCGGCCGGACCCAACTTCTGCCGCAGGCGGCGCACATGGACGTCCACGGTGCGGGTCTCCACGTCCGGGTCCATCCTCCAGAGCTCCTCCAGCAGCAGCTCCCGCGTGAGGACGCGGCCCGGCCGGGCCGCCAAGTAGGCCAGCAACTGGAACTCCCGGGCCGTCAGCTCGACCGCCTTCTTGCGCACCCGAACCTCGTGCGCCCCCGGATCGATCTCGAGTCCGTCGAAGGCCAGGGTGGGCCCCGGGGCCGAACGGTCCGCCGCGGGCCGGACGCGGCGCAGCAGCGCCTTGATCCGGGCCGTGAGCTCGCGCGGGCTGAAGGGCTTGGTCAGGTAGTCGTCCGCCCCCAACTCCAGGCCGAGGACGCGGTCCGTCTCCTCGCCCCGGGCCGTGAGCATGAGCACCGGCAGTCGGGCGGTCCGCGGCTCGGCGCGCAGGCGCTTGAGCACCTCCCAACCGTCCAGGAGCGGCAGCATCACGTCCAGGACCACGGCGTCCGGGCTTTCCCCGACGGCCCGGCGCAACGCCGCCTCCCCATCGTGGGCCCGGAGGGTCTGGTACCCCGCCTTCTCCAGGTTGTAGACCACGAGGTCGACGAGGTCCTTTTCGTCATCCACCACCAGGATGCGTTCCGCCATGTCCGGCCTTGGAGCGTGAGTCGGGGCCGCGCGGGCGTCCCTCGCGTACCCATGTTCCGCGGCTGAGGTAAATCCGCGGTTTCATGGATGTTACATCTTGGGCCGGCGCCTGTAACGCGCGACCCGCGGACGTAACATGGGAATCGCGCCCCGGGCGCTACGCCGGCTCGGGCCGCGTATTTTTGGGCCCGCCCGGCGGCCCCCAAAGGTAGAATGGCGCCATGACCGACCCGGGAACCTGGACCCGCCGCCACACCCTTCTTCTGGCCTTGACGGCCCTCGCCGCCGCCGCCTGGCGGCTCCACGTGGCCCTGGGGGCCCCCTGGTATGTGGACGAGGGCTACGTCGCCGAGTGCGCCCGATCCCTGGCCCTGCATCCCCTGGCCCGGGTCCATGTCGGCGCGCTCTGGGAGGACGGCCTCTTCCCCCTGACCACGTCCTGCCTGGCCCCCCTCACCGCCGCCCCCTTCGCCCTGCTTCCCTGGCCGGCCCTGGTCGGCGTGCGCCTTTGGGCGGTGGGCCTGGACCTGCTCGCCCTGGGCCTCGTCGTGCTCCTGGCCCGGCCCCGCCGCGACCCCGGCCTGGCCCTTCTGGCAGCCGCGGCCTACGGCCTTCTGCCCTTCGCCGCGGAGTTCGGCGGCCGGGGCTTCTACCACCACTTCTCCGTGGCCTGCCTTCTGGCCACCCTGGTCCTGGGCTCGGGCCTTCTGGAGCCGGGGGGCCGCCGGGCCCGGCCCGCCTGGGCCTCCCTGTGCGCCGGCGCGGCGGTCGCCGGCTGCTATTGGCTCTGGTGGCTCCCCCTTTCCTGGTGCCTGATCCTGGCTTGGCGGCGGCCCCGCCATTGGATCGGCTGCGCGGCGCTGACCGCCCTGCCCCCGCTTTTGGCCCTGGCCCCCGGAATTCTTCCCGACCCGGCGGGCGCCCT
>DAIDJD010000150.1 GCA_027451505.1 candidate division FCPU426 bacterium | reverse complement strand
CTGCGCGCCGCCGCCGCCCCGGCGCCCAAAGAGGAGCGCGCGGTCGCGGCGATCCTGAAGTCCGTGCGCACGGGAGGCGACCGGGCCCTGGTCGCGTTCGCCCGTCGCTTCGACGGTTTCAAGGGCGGACCCGCGGACCTGTTCGTCCCGCCCTCGGAGGTCCGGGCGGCGCGGCGCGGCGCGGACCGCGCCTTCACGCGGGCCGTCGAAACCGTCATCGCCAACATCCGCGCCTACCAATCCCGATTGAAGCCCAAATCCTGGCGCGCCCACATGCGCGGCGGGGTGCTGCTGGGCCAGGCGGTGCGGCCCCTCGCCAGGGTCGGGCTCTACGTGCCCGGCGGGGAGGCGCCCCTCGTGTCCACGGTGCTCATGACCGCGGTGCCCGCGGCCGTGGCGGGCGTGCGCGACATGGTGCTGGCCACGCCGGACCGCCTCGGGCGGGGGGTGGACCCGCGCATCTTGGTCGCGGCCGACTTGGCAGGGGTCGGACGGATCCTGCGCGTGGGCGGCGCCCACTCCATCGCCGCGATGGCCTACGGCACGCCCAGCGTCGCCCGGGTCGACAAGATCGTGGGGCCCGGCAACCGGTGGGTGAGCCTGGCGAAGAAGCAGGTGTTCGGCACCTGCGGCATCGACATGGTGGCGGGCCCCAGCGAAGCGTTGGTGCTCGCCGATGAGAGCGCCCCGGCGGAATGGGTGGCGGCCGACCTGTTGAGCCAGGCCGAGCACGCGGGCGACGAGACCGCGATCCTGGTGACGCCGAGCGCGGCGCTGGCCCGGGAGGCGCTCCGGCGCCTTGAGGCCCGGCTCAAGGAGCTGCCGCGCCGGGCCGCGGCCCGCTCGAGCCTGGACCGACACGGCCTGGTCGTGGTCACCCGCGACATGGCCCAGGCGGTGGAGGTGGCCAACCTTGCGGCGCCCGAGCACCTCCAACTGATGGTCCGCAAGGCCGAGGAATGGCTGCCGCGGCTTCGCGCCGCCGGCGCCGTGTTCGTGGGTCCCTACACGCCCGTGGCGCTCGGGGACTTCCTGGCCGGCCCCAGCCACGTGCTTCCCACGGGCGCCACGGCCCGCTTCAGCAACGGGTTGAGCGTGGAGGACTTCGTGACGCGCTCCTCGGTGGTGGGCTACACGCGTCCGGCGCTGGAGGCCGCCCTGTCGACCCTCGAGGCCATAGGCGGCGCCGAGGGGCTCCAGGGCCACGTGCTCAGCGCGCGGGTCCGGCTCCAGGGGCGGCGCTGATGGCGGCCGCGCTGCGCGAGGAGTTCGCGGCCCTGGAGGCCTACGCCCCGCCCGCGGAGACCCGGGGCGATGCCCTCGACGCCAATGAGAATCCCCTGCCTCCCCCCGCCCGCTGGCGGGAGGCCGCCCGCGGGATCCTCGAGCAAGCCTCCGTCCACCGTTACCCCGACCCCCGGGCCGCCGGCCTGCGTTCGCGGCTCGCGGCCCTGCACGGCCTGCCCGGGGACGCCCTGCTCTTCGGCAACGGATCGGACGAGCTGATCGGTTTGCTGCTGGCCGCCTTCGGGGGCCCGGAGGCTTTGTGCCTGGTCCCGGATCCCACGTTCTCCATGTACCGGATCTGCGCCCTGGCCCAGGGCTGGCGGGTGGAGGAGATTCCCCTGGGCCCGGACTGGGAACTGGGCGGGTCCTTCGTCGACGCGGCTCGGCGGCTGCGGCCGACCTTGGTGTTCCTGGACAGCCCCAACAACCCCACCGGGGCGGCTTTCGACCCGGCCGTGGTGGATTCCTTGCGTGGCCTGGAGGGAACCACCCTGGTGGTGGACGAGGCCTACGTCGAATTCGGGGGGCGCAGCCTGCTTGCGGCCGCCCCGAGGGAGGAAGGCTTGGTGGTCCTGCGGACCTTCAGCAAGGCCTGGGGCCTGGCCGGCCTTCGGCTGGGTTGGCTGGCGGCCCATCCCCGCTTGGTCGTCGGCCTGGAGAAGGCCCGCCTCCCCTACAACGTGGGGGCGCTCACGCAGGCGCTGGGTTGCGCGGCTCTGGACCTGGCCCCCGAGTTCCTGGGACGGGTCCCCGGGCTTCTGGCCCACCGGACCCGGCTTTCCGCGGCCCTGGCCGGGGTCCCGGGGCTGCGCCAGTGGCGCAGCGACGCGAACTTCATCCTGTGCTCCCACCCGGACGCGGCTGCGCTCCATGGGCACCTCCTGCAGCGCGGCCTGCGGGCCCGGCGCTTCGAGGGAGGGCGGCTGTCCGGATGCCTGCGGATCAGCGTCGGGGACGCGGGTCAAACCCTCCGCCTCGAGGAGGCCCTGGGGTCGTTCGTCCCGGCGGCCCGGCCATGAGCCGCCGCGCGACGGCCCCAACCCCTCCCAGGTCGGCCGAGTCGTCCCGGAGCACCCGCGAGACCGCGGTGCGCCTGAAGCTGGACCTGGACGGCGCCGGTAGGACGAGCCTGCGCACCGGACTGCCTTTCCTTGAACACATGCTCGACTGCATGTGTCGCCAAGCCCTCTTCGACCTTGAGATCGCGGCCAAAGGGGACCTCGAGGTGGACGACCACCACCTTGCCGAGGACCTGGGCTTGGCCCTCGGGGACGCCCTGGCCAGGGCCCTGGGGGACAAGACCGGGGTGCGGCGCTACGGTTGGGCCGAGGCGCCTTTGGACGAGGCCAGGGTGCGCTGCGCCGTGGACCTCAGCAACCGGCCCTACCTGGCCTGGGGCTTGGCCTTCACCCAGAAACGCCTCAAGGCCTTCGAACTGGGGCTGCTCGAGGAATTCGCACGGGCCTTCTGCGACCGGGGCCGCCTGACCCTGCACCTGGAGCAGGCCGCCGGCCGCAACGACCACCACGTCGCCGAGGCC
>DAIDJD010000149.1 GCA_027451505.1 candidate division FCPU426 bacterium | reverse complement strand
GCCCCAGTTGCCGGCCCCGCCGTTCTTGACCTTGGCCACCAGGGTCGCCACGATGCCGGGCTTGCCCGCGTAGCGCTTGGCCACGTCGATGTAGGCCGGCCCGACCACCTTGTGGTCCACGGCGTGGCAGCTGAAGCAGTCGAGCTGGTCCTTGGCGATCATGGCCTGGGCCTTGCCCCAGGGCGTGTCCGGGAAGGCGCTCGCGGCGGCCGGGGTGGGCACCTCGGTGGCCTCGGCCGGGCTGGGGTTCTCCCGGTTGTCGATCTGGGCCTGGATGAGGGCCTCGTCGGCCACGGTCTGGTCATAGGGCGGCGGCCCGGAATAGCCGTACCCGGGCGTGGTGGAGGGGATGATCTGGGCCTCCAGGTCCGCCTGGGGCGTCCCGGCGGCGGGCGCCTGCTCCGGGAAGGTCTTCTGCATGTGCCGAACCCAGGCGACGACCTTCCAGCGGTCCCGCGGATCGATCTGGGCGCCGTAGGCGGGCATCAGGATGCCGCCATTGGCGATGTAGTTGTAGATGTAGCCGTCGGGCAGGCCCTTGGCGTGCTCCGCCAGCAGGCTGGGCGGGCTTGGGAACCCATGCTGGGGAACCACGCCATCGCCCCGGCCCGCCACCCCGTGGCAGGGCATGCAATTGCGCTCGAACATGATCTTGCCGCGCTCCAGGATGAGCGGGTCCTCGGGGTTGGTGAGGGGGCTGTGGATGGTCTTGCCCGCGGCCATGGCCGCCTCGACCCCGCCCTGGGTGAAGGGATAGGGCTGCTCCCCCTGGGGCAGGGTGCCATCGGGGGGCGTCTGCAGGGTTTGGCCGTTGGCGAAGTACGGGTTCACCGAGAAATCACCGGCCGCGGGCGAGACCACCATGCCCTGGAGCCAGTAGGGGTTGCGCTTGTTGGGGTTGGTGTGCATGGCCGCAAGCAGCAGCACCAGCAAGCCCAGGCAGCCCCCCAGGGCGAGGTTGAGCAGTCCCCACTTGTTCACAGGGCCTCCCGCGGAGTCTGTTCGGTGACCTCGAGGGCGCCGACGCGCTTGAGGGCCGCGGTGATGCGGTCCGCGGCCCCGGGCGCCTGGTCGGCGTCGAGCACGACGGCGAAGCGGTCGTCGGTGGTGCGTGGCAGGTCGGCCGGGACCTCGCGTCCGGGGTAGAGCTTGCACACCGCGAGGAGGGCCCCCACGGTGGTCAGGGCGCAATTGAGCACGCCGGCCTCGAAGAAGGGCGGGATGAAGGCGGGGATGGAGGCGTTGGGGCGTCCGCCGATGTTGACGGGCCAGGCGTAGACCGCCACGAAGAGCTCCAGGGCCAGCATGCCGAAGGCCCCCACCATGGCCGCCACGAAGGCGACCCAGCCCAGGTAGGAGTGCTCCAGACCCATGGCCTCGTCCAGGCCGGGCACGGGATAGGGCGTGAAGCAGTCCGCCACGGCCCAGCCCTGGTCGCGCAGTTCCTTGACGGCCCGGATCAGGCGGCCGTCCTCCTCAAAGTACCCGACCACGTAGCGCCGGCTCATGTCAGGCCTCCCCGTGGTGGGCGTTGGGGTCGCCGTGGGCGACCTCATGCTTGATCTCGGCGATGGCGATCATGGGCACGAAGCGGGCGAAGAGCAGGAACATGGTGAAGAACAGGCCGAAGGATCCCAGCATCACCCCGTAGTCGATCAGGGTGGGATGGTAGAACTGCCAACTGCTGGGAAGGAAGTCGGCCTGCAAGGAGCTGACGAAGATGACCCAGCGCTCGAACCACATGCCGAGGTTCGAGGTCAGGCTGATGAGGAAGACCACGAGCAGGTTGCGGCGCACGGCCTTGAACCACAGGACCTGGGGGATGCCCATGTTGCAGCCGTACATGATGAAGGCCCACCAGCCGTAGGGCCCCAGGAAGCGGTTGAGGAAGTGCTGCTGTTCGTAACGGTCGCCCGAGTACCAGGCGATGTAGAACTCGCTGAGGTAGGCCAGGCCCACGGCCATCGACGTGAAGAGCATGACCTTGGTCATCATGTCGATGTGGCGCAGGGTGATGTACTCCTCGAAATGCATGGTCTTGCGCGCGACCAGCATGAGGGTGAGCACCATGGCGAAGCCGGAGAAGATGGCCCCGGCCACGAAGTAGGGCGGGAAAATCGTGGCGTGCCAACCCGGCACCAACGAGGTGGCGAAATCGCCGGAGACCACCGAGTGCACCGAGAGCACCAGGGGCGTGGCGATTCCGGCCAGGATGAGGTAGACCAGCTCGTAGTGCTTCCAGTGGCGGGCCGAACCGGTCCAGCCGAAGCTGAGCAGGCCGTAGATCCTCTTGCGCAGGCCGTGGGCCCGGTCGCGCATCGTGGCCCAGTCCGGGATGAGCCCCAGGTACCAAAAGACCAGGGACACCGTGAAGTACGTCGAGATCGCCAGCATGTCCCAGACCAGCGGCGAGCGGAAGTTCATCCACAGGCTGCCGCGGGTGTTGGGGTAGGGCGCGAGGAAGAAGAAGAACCAGGGGCGGCCCATGTGCATGAGCGGAAAGAGGCCCGCGCACATCACCGCGATGAGGGTCATGGCCTCGGCCGAACGGTTCACCGAAGTGCGCCAGCGCTGCCTCAGAAGGTAGAGGATGGCGCTGATGAGGGTCCCCGCGTGCCCGATGCCGACCCAGAACACGAAGTTGGTGATGCAGAAGCCCCAACCTATGGTCTTGCTCAGGCCCAGAGTCCCGATGCCCACGAACATCAGGTAGAGGATGCACACCCCCCCGATGCCGAGGGCCGTGGCCGAGATGGCGAGGCCGATCCACCACCAGGCGCCCGGCATGCCGGCGCGGCCCATGGGATAGTCGGCGATCTCGCGGGTGACCTGGCCGAGGGTCTTGTGCCCCTCCACCCAGGGGAGGTCGGAGGGATCCACCTCGTGGCCGTGGGCCGCGACCGGCCGGGACGCCGCCCCGGCGACGCTAGCTGCGCTGGACTGCATGGTCTTCCTTCCTCAAGCTGGAACGCTGCTGGTGTTGCGGACTTGGGCCAAGTAGCTGATGGCCGGCTTCACGCCCAGGTCGGCCAGCACCCTGAACGCGCGCGGGTCGGCGGCCAGCTTGGCCACCCGGCTCTCGGGGTCGTGCAGGTCGCCGAAGGTGATGGCCTCGGCCGGGCAGGTCTGCTGGCAGGCGGTCTTGATGTCGCCGTCCTTCATCTTGTCCTCGCCCGAACGCGCGCTCTCGGCGCGCCCCTCCATGATGCGCTGGACGCAGAAGCTGCACTTCTCCATGACCCCGCGCTTGCGCACGGTCACGTCCGGGTTCAGCGTCAGGGTCTCGCTGCCCGGCACGGCGGGCCAGTCGAACCAGTTGAAGCGGCGCACCTTGTAGGGGCAGTTGTTGGCGCAGTAGCGCGTGCCCACGCAGCGGTTGTATGCCTGCATGTTCAGGCCTTCCTCGCTGGTGGTCGTAGCGTCCACCGGGCAGACCGTCTCACAGGGGGCGTCCCCGCACTGCTGGCAGAGCATGGGCTGGCTCACGGTCTCCAACCCGTCGGCGCCGTCGTGGTAGTAGCGGTCGATGCGCAGCCACAGCATCTCGTGGGCGCGGCGGACCTCCTCGCGCCCCACCACGGGGATGTTGTTCTCGACTTGGCAGGCCGTGATGCAGGCCGAGCAGCCGTTGCAGGCCGTCAGGTCGATGGCCATGCCCCAGCGCTTGCCCGGGAACTTGCGGTCGGCGTAGAGGCTGGGGATGTCGTCGTCGCGTTCGGCCGAGGCGCCCTTACGGAACTCCTCGAGGCTGAGCTCCTGGACGATGGGCACCCGCCGCCCGCCCACCGGCGTCATGTAGCTGGGCACGTACAGCGACTGGTGGATCTGGGTGCAGGCCAGCATGATGTTCTCGCCCGTGCCCGCCAGCGCGGCGCCGACTCGGCTGGTCAGGGGCTGGGCGCCCTCGAGGCGGAAAAGGGGCGCCACGTTCACGCCCAGGCGTTCGCCCTCGCCCACCACCGGCACGGCCAACAGCCACTTCGGACCCACGGAATGGAAGCGGTCCGTGCCCGCGCGGCCGTAGCCCATGGGCACACTGAAGGTGCGGGGGTCCTGGCCCGGCTGTAGGTACACCGGCAGGGTCAGGACCGCATCGGTGCCGCCCATGGTGAGCTTGACCATGTCGCCCTGGGCCAGCCCGAGGCCCTTGGCGGTGTCGGGATGGACCAAGATGGCCTGGTCCCAGGAGAGCTTGGTGACCGGGTCGGGCAATTCCTGCAGCCAAGGGTTGACGGCGTGGCGGCCGTCCTGGAGGGCCACTTTGGGGTAGAACAGGACCTCGTAACCGGCGGCCGGGGCCGCCGCCGCCTCGATGCGCGGCTCGCGGAAGGAGTGCCCGCCGGCCTCGACGGCGCCGGTGTCGGCGAAGCCGGCCAGCAGGGTGTCGTCCCAGAAGGCGTCGAAAGCGCGGCCCTTGCCGGCGCGCGGGAAGATCTCCCGCTTCCAGAATTCCTTGAGGTGGTCCAGGGGCTTGGAGGCGGAGGGCTTCCCGGCGAAGGCCAGAAGGCTCAACCCGGCCTGGCGCGCGTCGGTGCGCGGGCGGATCGCGGGCTGATTCAGGCCGACCAGCCCGGAGAGGGGCTCGGCGTCGGTCCAGGCCTCCAACCAGTGCGTCTGGGGCGCCCGGAAGGAGCACATCTGGGCGGTGTCGTTGTCCCCGTCGGCCAGGCCCACCGTGACCGGCACCTTGGCCATGCCCTCGGCCAGGGCCGGGCCCTGGGCCACCTCGGAGACCACGTCGCCGTCGAGCACGATCAGGGCGCCGACCTCGCCGCGGCCGAGTTCGGCCACCAGTTCGGCCAAGGCGCCGTCATCGCCCTGCCGCTGCAGGGACGGCCGCTCCAGGTCCAGGGTGGTTCCGTAGGCCCCCAAACGGTGGTTGATCCAGTTGGCGATGAGCTGGGCCCGCGTCTCGGTGGAGCCGCAGACCACCAAGGCCTTGGCTCCGGCCGACTTCAGGGACGAGGCCATGGACTCCAGGCGGGCTTGCGGCAAGGGGCCCGCGGCCCCCCCGGTCCAGGCCGCGGGGGCCCCCAAGCGGACGGCCAACTGGGCCAGGGCCAGGGTCAGCTCGCTGGGGCGCACGGTGGCGCGCTCGTCGGCCTTGCTGCCGGTGATGGTCAGTCCGGATTCGACGTGGAAGTGCTTGGAGAAGCGCCCCTCGTGCCCGCGCAGGCGGCGGCCCTCGCTGTAGGCGCCGGCGAACTCCACGGGCGAGATCCAGGTGCCCAAGAAGTCGGCCTCGAAGGCGGCGATGACGTCGGCCTTGTCGAAGCGGTAGTGGGGCAGGACCCGGCGCCCGTGGGTGGCTTGGTGGGCGTCCAGGATGGCCGAGGCCGAGAGCGGATCGTAGACCACGTGCCGGGAACCCGGGAAGGCCTTGAGGAAGGCCGCAATGTCGGCCTTCAGGCTGGGGCTGATGAGGGTGCGGCTGAGCAGGCGCACCTTCTTGCCCTTGGCGGCCTGCTCGCGCAGGCCCCCGCGAACGGCTTCGTCGAGCTCGGCCCAGGTGGCGTCCTTGCCGCGCACCTGGGGGCCTTTGAGCCGGCGCGTGTCGTAGACGCCCAGCAACGAGGCCTGGCCCATGGCGCACAGGGCGCCGCGGTTGAGCGGGTGCCGGGGGTTGCCCTCGAGCTTGATGGGCCGCGCGTCGCGGTCCTTGGCCAGGGTTCCGCAGCCGGCCGAGCAGCCGCCGCAGACCGAGGCGTAGTAGTTGGCCACCCCCGGGAGGGTGTCATCGGGCTGCACCAGGTAGGGCAGGGCCTTCTCGGCGGCCGAACCGCAGCCGGCCAGGGCCGCCGCGGCGAAGCTGAATCCGGTCAGCTTCAGGAAGGCGGCGCGGTCCATCTTCAACTCGCCGGCCTGCTCGATGAGCCCGGCCACCCCGCTCAGCACGCCCTTTTCAAGGAGGCCGGCCTCGGGGATGTCCGCGGGCGCGGGCACGGACGGGTCGAGCTGCGAGGCGCGCTCGGCCGCGGACTTGTAGTACTGCTTCTCGGAGTCAGGCATCTTTTCGGGGCCCCAGTGAGACGGGTTCTAGTAGTGGCAGACCGCGCAATCCAGGGAGGCGTGGACCTTACGGCCGTGCAGGCCGTGGGCGTCCACGTCGCGGTGGCAGTTGATGCAGAAGCCCATAGCCAGACTGGAATACTGGGTGACCTGGTCCATGGTCTGGATGGGCCCGTGGCAGGTCTGGCAGGTCACGCCCTTGGTGATGTGGCGGCTATGATCGAAGCGCACAAAGGCCGGCAGGATGTGGATCCGGATCCAGGGGATGGGCTGGGGCTTGAGGTGCGGATCGGGCTGGCCGTTGGCGTCCAGGCCGGCGTAGTAGTACAGCTTCTGGATCTGGGCCCGGTTGTAGGGGTTGCTGCCCTTGACGTAGCGGTGGCAGTTCAGGCAGGTGGCCACGGCCGGGAATCCGGCGTGGGGACCCCGTTCGGCCGTGAAATGGCAGTATTGGCAGTTGATCTTGAGCATCCCGGCGTGCAGGCGATGCGAAAAGGCGATGGGCTGCTTAGGAGAATAGCCGTTGTTGCGGCCCGGCGTTTGGACGAAGGGAGTCAGGAACAGGGACAGGGCCGCGAGGATCAGGATGATCAAAAACGCGGTCAAACGCGGACTATTGACGGCCATCGTCTGCTCTGCCTTAAGCAAGGGGGGCCAAGTTCGAAAACGCAATGATTATACATATTTTGGATTGTGAAGAAAGGCACAAACTCAATTTGTCACCATCAAAATCCATACATTTATACAAAATTTATGAAGAAGCCGGTAGACGCGATCCCTTTAGGAGACCAAAAAATCGTTCCGGACGCCATGATTCGCGTCACGTGGGATTCCTTAAAGTACACCGCGCCGGGCTTACCGCCAGCCATCTACGCTTCGGAACGCTGTTGCGTTTTTGCGAAGGGAGGCTTCTTCATCGCAGGAGCATGGCCTTGGTCATGGCCGGCTGGGACCAAGCCGCTCCACGATGGGCGCGCAGAAGCAGGTAGTAGATCCCGTTGGGCAAATGTCCGAAGGCCGCCGGAAGGTTCAGGCTTTGCCAGCCCGCGGACAGCCCGGGGGTTTCGAAGCGCAGGGCCAGGACCAGGGCCTTGGTATAGACCGACACTTCCATCGCGTCGCTGGGGCCCTCCAAATGCACGGCGAGTTGGTCCGGATTGGGATTGGGCACCGGGAAAAGCGCCGAGACCACCAGGGGCCCCCCCGCCGGGGTCGGGCTGGAAGGTTCTTTCACCGTCAAGGCCTGGGTCCCTGAGGTCAGCCCAGAGGGCGCCTGCACCGCCAAGCCCAGGCTTCCGGTCTGGGTGAAGTCCGAAGCCGGCAGCACCACAAATACCTGGGTGGGACCCAGGACCTGGAGCGGCGGCCCGGCCGAACCCGCCAGCACCAAGGTGTCCCCGACCGCAAAGTTCGCGCCGGTAAGGGTCAGGCCCAAGGGTTGTCCCACGACCGCGTTCTGGGTAGGAGGATCCAGCACAGGCGCAGCCACACCGGCGGTGGCCGTCGCGCTCGGGCTGGCCGTGACGGTCGGGCTGGGGCTGGCCGTGGTAGTGGCACTAGCCGTGGCGCTCGCGCTTGGGCTGATCGTGGCGCTCGCGCTCGGGCTGGCCGTGGCGGTGGCGCTCGGGCTGGCCGTGGCGGTCGCGCTCGGGC
>DAIDJD010000148.1 GCA_027451505.1 candidate division FCPU426 bacterium | reverse complement strand
CTTCCTCTTTCCGGAGGACAAATAGGCGGTTCCGTCGAGGCCCTCGGTAGACGCAAGGGTGGCGCGGTCCAGCCTGATCCAGTCGGCGATGGGCCTCCCCCATTTGTCGCTGATGACCTTCACCGGGACGCCGGGATAGATCGACTCCACATAGGGCACGATGCCGATGTAATCGTCCCCGAAGAACAGGAGCTGGTCCCGGTCGGTATCCTGGGTCACCGGTAGCCACTCGAAGGGCCCGTAGAAATTGCGTAAGGGCGTGTCCTTGCGCAGCAATTGCATCGGCGGATGGCTGCTGGCGAAGCCGGTCCCCCAGAACACCGCCTGCGTGTCCGGTCCGCCCTCGTTCCCCGCGACCTGCGCGATGAACGTCGGCTCCACGTCGAAGGACATGAAACGCTCGTCGACGAACAAGCGGCGGGCGCTTCGGTAGCAAAAGAATGCAAAGGCCGCCAGCAGGAATGCATAGACCAGCCTGGAGGCTCCCACCCGGAACCTCCTCAGGGCCGAGCCCAGGTCGCCCAGGGGTACGGCTATGATCGCGAACACGATAGGAATGTTCCCCGCGGTCCTCAGCGTCTGTGGGGCCTCAACGGAAAAGATCGAAGCGCACAGGTTGATGAAGAAAACCGCCAAGATCAAGAAGTTCACCGGCTCGCGCCAGTGGTAAAGCACGTAGAGCAGGGCCAGCGCGAAGAGCACAGCGGTCCAATGCTCCAGGATCTTGTCCGGCGCCACCGGGTTGTCGCGCTCCCGAGTGTCGCCTTGGTAGTTGAACATGAGCATGGAAACGCGGCAGTTGCGCACGAAGCCGGAGAGGGTGTCGATGGGCGCGTTGGTGTTATTCTTGTTAAAGATGGATACGGACTCGATGCGTCCGAGCGAATTGGACCTGGCCCGGTTCCAATAGACCAGGGCAGGGGAAGATATGGCCCAGGTCAGGGCCACGAATGCGAGGATCCCGGTGAAATGGCGCCGAAGCAGATCGCGCCGAAACACCAGGAGGAACAGCAGGAAAGCCACGCCCTGGAAGGGCAGGAGGCGTCCGGCCATGTGGGGGAACATCGCCAGGCCGAAGGCGAAACCTCCCACGGCCCACTGCCAGAGCCTGCCGGTCCTAAGGCCCTTGACCAGGAAATAGTAGGCTACCATCTGGATGGCCACTTGCTCGATGTTGTAGTGCCCGAAACGGCTGTAGTGCAGGTGCCAATAGCTGAAGGCCATCAAAAGGGTGGCCAGGAAGGCCGCGCCACGGCCCATGCTGTCGCGCATGAAGAAGTAGGCCGTGAATACCGAAAGCGTGCCGAAGAACACCGAATGCCAACGCAAGGTGGCGATGGTGATGCCCGCCAATTTGAAGAACAGCGCCGTGACGGAGAAAAAGGCCAAGGGGTAGTTCTGGTTGATGAAGTGATTCTCGACCGTCCCGTGGAGCACCCAAGTGGCCCAAAGGCCCCCTCCCCCCTCGTCCCCCTCGACCGCGTAGGGGAAGGTGCCGACATGCCAGATCCGAAAGCCATAGGCCACCGCAACCAGCGCCAAAAGCGCCGCGATCTCCAGCCGCTTCCAACCGGGTCCGTCGCCCTCGGACTCACGCGATGGATTCCCCCCAAACCGACTTAGCCCCAACACCAACAGGCAGCCTCCGGCCAGGAACCACCACAACCCCGCATCGACGCGGCCGGCCTCAATAAGGTCCTGGCCGTGCGCCCCCATAGCGAATGCCGTCGCCGAGGCCATGAACCCCGCCCACGCGGCGAGGGGTTTGGGCAAGCGGTCCCAAAACGCCAGGCCATGGGGCAGCCAAGGGAAGGACAGCATCAGCAGCCCTATTCCGGCAAAGGCCACCAGCACCGCTGAAAAGGGGTAATTCGCCGGCAAGGCGAACTCCGCCAGAATTCCGGCAACGGCGGCGGCGGCCCCTAGCGTCGATAGGGCGGCAAGGCGCGGCGCCGAAAAGAACGGCTTTGAGGGGACCCAGGCCAGCGGGGCCGGCGGGGCGCCGACCGGGTCCAGGACGAACGGCCACCGTGTTAAGGCGAAATACGCCCAGGCGCTGCCCAAAAGGCACAGAAGGAATCCCCACCACACCATCGCGGGGTCGGAGTAACGGAAATTCAACAACCACACCCCCCAGGCCTGGAGAGGCACCTGGGCCAATTGGGCCAAGGCCGCGCGGATGTTGCGCCCCATGTTCGGCAACACGATGGGATGGGCCATGTCCTGGAAGTACACCCAAAGCACCAGACAGGCGAGGGCGAAGGAAATGGACGCGAAGGCCGTCGACGTGACGGCAAGAAAGGCGCTGCCCCCGAGCAGGGCCAAGGCTGGGGCCAGGAGCAGCATGCGGTTCAGGCTCCAGACCCCGCCCGTTCCGAAGGTTTCGGCGAGCGCGTCCGTGGCCGCCACCAACGCCCAAGCCGGGCCGACCCGGGAAGCCCCCGCGCTCGATGCTTTTGGGGTTCGCGCGGCTACGCGCTCCCAAGGCAGGACGGGCGCAAGGGTGGCCAAGCCGGCCGCCAGCGTCCCGAAAAGGGCAAGAAATCCGCCCCAAAAATCGCAGCCGCGAAGCAACAGTCCCAGGCCGCCCAGGAAGAACGCGCTGCCGACCCCAAGGCCGATCCAGAGCATGCGTCCCGCAGCCCCAGACAGCCCAGGCCCGTCGTTCCCGTGCCCCTGGTTCACCGGGATTCCCCGGGCCGCGGGAGCCTACACCGCACCAAGCCGACGACCGTATGGACGTACACATCGTCGGTGAACCGATTGGCTCCGATGCAACCTGGGTTGATGAACTGCACCCCGTCGGTGGTGACCTGGGCGGACCCGAAGAACCTGCCCGTTCGAAGATCCCAGCAGTCGATGCCGCTGGAGCCGGCGGCGTCGTTGAAAAACGCCTTCAATTGTCCGTTGACCCCCATGCGCACC
>DAIDJD010000147.1 GCA_027451505.1 candidate division FCPU426 bacterium | reverse complement strand
CCAACGAAGGCCGCCTCCAAGTGGAGCTGGCCCAGCTCACTTATCTCCTCCCGCGGCTCGCCGGCTCGGGGGGGGCGCTTTCCCGGCTGGGGGGCGGCATCGGCACGCGCGGCCCCGGGGAAACCAAGCTGGAGAGCGACCGGCGCCGCCTGCGCGAACGCATCGCCCAACTCGGCGCGGAGATCGACGGCATCGCGCGCACCCGAGCGCTGCAGCGCCGCGGGCGGGAGCGCCGGGGGGTCAAGGTCGCGGCCCTGGCGGGCTACACCAACGCCGGGAAGTCCTCCCTGTTCAACGCGCTCACCCGCTCCGGCGTCTACGTTGAGGACCGCCTTTTCGCCACCCTGGACCCCACCTTGAGACCCCTGGCCGGACGTCCGGGGGCCGGGGCGCCCCTGCTCGCCGACACGGTGGGCTTCGTCCGCAAGCTGCCCCACGCCCTGGTGGCGGCCTTCCGGGCCACCTTGGAGGAGGTCGCCGAGGCGCAGCGGGTGCTGCGCGTGGTCGACGCCGCCGACGCGGACTGGCCCGGTCGGCTCGCCGCCGTGGACGAGGTCCTGGACGGGATCTACGCCGACCTGCTCGAGGGCGGGCGGCGGCCCGAGGCTTGGCTCGTGTTCAACAAGTGCGACCTGATCGGGCCCGCCGCCTTGGGCCGGCTCAAGGCCGCCCATCCCGGGGCATACTTCGTCTCCGCGCGGGACGGGACCGGGCTGGACCGCCTGCGGACGGCCCTCGTCGCCCCGGTCAGGGGCCCCGCAGGGGCGCCGCGGGCGGTCTACCTCGTCCCCCACGGGGCGCTGGGGAGGCTCCCCGAGCGGTTGCTCAAGGGCCCGGGGGCGCGGCGGCGCTGGACGGCCAAGGGCCTCAGGATCGAGGCCGCCATCGAGGAGGAGGACGACGTCTTGAAGGGGTACCGTGTGCCGGGGAAGGGCCGCGCCGGGGCGGCGGGGGGTGGGGAATGATCCGCGTGGGGGTTTTGGGGGTCGGGAGCCTGGGCCAGCACCACGCCCGGGTCTACGCCTCGCTCGCGGGCTGCGAACTGGTCGGGGTCGCGGACCCGGACGCGGCCCGGGCGGCGGAGGTGGCGCGCAAGAACGGGTGCCGCGCCTTCGGGGACGCGCGCGACCTTCTGGGCAAGGTCGACGCCGTCAGCGTGGTGGTCACCACCGCGCTGCACCACGAGGTGGGGATGGCCTTCCTCGAGGCCGGGGTCCATTGCCTCGTGGAGAAGCCGCTGGCCCTGGGCCTGGGGCAGGCGGACGACCTGATCGCCGCGGCCCGCCGGGGGAAGGCGGTGCTCCAGGTCGGCCACATCGAGCGTTTCAACCCGGCCATCCTGGCGCTCCAGGGCCGCGGAAGCTCGCCCCTGTTCGTCGAGGCCCACCGCTTGGGGCCGTATTCCCCGCGCAACACGGACATCGACGTCGTGTTGGAGCTGATGATCCACGACCTCGACATCGTGCTCGCCTTCGTGGGCCGGCCGGTGGAGCGCGTGGAGGCCATCGGCCTTCCCGTGCTGTCCCGGACCGAGGACATCGCCAACGTGCGACTGGCCTTCGAGGGCGGTTGCGTGGCCAACCTCACGGCCAGCCGGGTGACCACCGACAAGCAACGCAAGATCCGCCTGTTCACCCGGGATGCCTACCTCAGCGTGGACTATCTGGCCAAGCAGGTCCGGGTGCACCGCCTCAAAGAGGGCGCGGACCCGGCCCAGGCGGGCTCCCTGGTGGGCTTGGCCCGCATGGTGACCACCGAGACCCTCAAGATCCGCGACGAGGAGCAGCTCAAGCTCGAGTTGGAGAGCTTCCTGGATTCGATCCGGGGCGGCACGCCGCCAAAGGTCAGCGGGGAGGATGGCCGGGCCGCGGTGGCCCTTGGCCTGGAGATACGGCGGCAGATGGACGCCCACCGGCGGAGGGTGCTGGGTTGAGCCCGGCCCGGCCGCGGGGGGCGGCCCGACCCCGCCTCATGTTCGTCGCCGGGGAGACTTCCGGCGACCACCACGCAGCCGCGGTCCTGCGCGCGGTGGGCGCCCGCGCCGAGTGCTTCGGGCTGGGCGGGCCCGAGATGGCGGCCGCGGGCATGCGCTTGGACCTGGACCTCGCGGGGCGCTCGGTCATCGGCTTCGTGGAGGTGCTGCGCCACCTCCCCTACTTCCTCAAGGCGCTGGCGCTGGCGGAACGCCTGCTCAGGACCGAGCGACCGGACCTGCTGGTGCTGGTGGACTACCCGGGTTTCAACCTCAGGTTGGCGGCCCGGGCCAAGTCCTTGGGCGTGCCGGTGGCCTATTACGTCAGCCCCCAGGTGTGGGCCTGGAAGGCGGGACGGGTGCGCCTCATGGCCCGCGTCCTGCGCAAGATGCTCGTGCTGTTCCCTTTCGAGAAGCCCCTCTACGACCGCGTGGGGCTGGACTGCGCGTTGGTGGGGCACCCGCTGCTGGACGCCATCCCCGCGGGCCTCCTGGCGCGTTCCCCCCGGGACCCCGCCCCCGCCCGCTTGGGGCGCCTGCGCGCGTCCTTCCCGTGGCGCGGCCGGAGCCGGGTGGTCGGGCTGCTTCCGGGCAGCCGCCGGCAGGAGGTGGCCCGGCTCCTGGAGCCCATGCTGGAGGCCGCCGGGCTGGCCGCCTCCACGCGCCCGGGGACCGCCTTCGTGGTGGTCCGCCCTCCCGCGGCGCCCGAGGCCTGGTACCGGGCGGTGGAGCGGCACCGCGCCGCCGGGCTGGACGTGTTCCTCTATTCCGGGCCCTCCGCGGAGGCCTACCGGGCGCGGGCCGGATTCGACGCGGCGCTGGTGGCGTCGGGGACGGCCACCCTCGAAACCGCCCTCTTGGGCACGCCGATGTGCGTGCTCTACCGGGTCAACCCCCTCACCTACATGATCGGGCGCCGGCTTGTGCGCATCCATTCCATAGGGCTGGCGAATTTGGTGGCGGGGCGCCGGGTGGCCCCGGAGTTCCTCCAGGGTGGCCTGCGCGCCGCGGCGGTGGCCGCGGAATTGGGCCGGCTTTTGGACGATCCCGGCGCCCGTCGCGCCCAGCGCGAAGGGTTCCTGCCGGGCCTGCGGTCCCTGGGCGGACCCGGGGTGGCGCGGCGCGTGTGCGCGGAACTGCTGTCCCTGGCCCGGGAAGGCCGTGCGGCGTGAGTCCGTTTGGGCTTGCCTTGCCCTGACCGCCTTGGCCGCGCGTCTGGCGGCCTGGGGCGGCACCCCCCTGCCCTGGCTGGGCGGCACCGAGGGCTGGGACACGACCCCGGCCGGGGAGTGCGACCTCGCGGCGCTCGGATCGGGGGGCGCGGGGGCCACGCGCCTGGGCGGGTCCCTGCAGGCGGGCCTTCGGGACGACCTGCAGGCCGAGGCCTCCTGGGAGGGCGCGCGGGGAGCTTCCTCCCTGGGATCGGCGGCCCTGCGCTGGCGCCAAGCTTACGCCTCCGACACGCTGCCCAGCGCTTCGGCCTATGTCCGCGCCGATACTTTGGGCGGAGCCTGGGCTCCCTGGGCCGGAGTGGACTTGGCCGAGGCGCCTGGGGAGACCGATTTCGCCTTGAACGCGGAGACCTCCCCCCGCGGGCAATGGCGGGTCCGCCTGGCCGGATGGACCCCCTACCTCCTGCCCACGCTGCGGCTGGGGCTGGAGGCCTCGTGGCTGGACGCCGCCTCCGAGGGGATCCTCCCCCAGGCCGTGGTCAACGGGCCGGGCGATGTGAGCCTGCAGTTCGGCGCCCGGCTCGACCCCCGGGGGGGCCCCCCCA
>DAIDJD010000146.1 GCA_027451505.1 candidate division FCPU426 bacterium | reverse complement strand
CCGGATTTGTTTTTCAGCCACCGCAGGGACCAGGGCAAGACCGGGCGTATGATGAGCGTGGCGTGGCTCCTCTAAAAGGGCTAGGGTGTGTTTCATTATATGAAATTAATGAATCGGTAGATATTTCGGAAGATAAGGCTCAGAAGGCTCGAAATTCCTAACTTATAAACAGCTAATGTTGATAATGTTGATAAATTATAAAATCATTTAAATATAATGATTTTTATGTATTTCAGGAGATATTTTTGGGGCCGAAGTTGTTTTTGTGTTGTCAGTAACGCGGCCCCCGATATAATGAATCCACTTCACTCCCACGACACCGATGACATCGACCATAGCCGGAAACCTTCAAGAGGTCCGCCGGCGCATCAGCGAGGCCTGCCTTAGGGCGGGAAGATCCCCGGAGACGGTTACCTTGGTGGCGGTCTCCAAGTTCCACGGTTTCGACGCGATCCAAGAGGCCGCCGCCGCAGGGGCCACGCATTTCGCGGAAAGCAGGGTTCAGGAAGCGCGCGATAAAGTGCCGGGGCTGAAGGGCCTCGGCACTTGGCATTTCATAGGGCACCTCCAGACCAATAAGGTGCGCCAGGCCTTGGGCCTTTTCGACGTGTTCCAGAGCGTGGATAGCCTGCACCTGGCCGAGAAGCTCGACGAGGCCGCCGCGGAAGCCGGCAAGGAACCCGGGGTCTTCGTCCAGGTCAACTGCTCCCGGGAACCGCAAAAGCACGGCTTCAGCCCCGAGGAGGCTCCCCAGGCCGTGGAAGCCATCGCCCGGCTGGGGCATCTCCGGCTGGAGGGCCTCATGGGAATGGCTCCGGCCGGGGACCCGGACGGAGCCCGGGCCGCCTTCCGTCTCCTGCGGGGCCTGCGCGAGGCCGCCGCCCCGGGGCGGGCCCTGCGCCTGAGCATGGGCATGAGCGGGGATTTCGAGGCCGCCGTGGAGGAGGGAGCCGACCTCGTCCGCGTGGGTTCGGCCATCTTCCAAACCGCCGGCTAGTCCGGCACCTTCCGAGGGGGCATGTCCGAACCCGCCGCCATCGCGTTCCTGGGGGTCGGCAACATGGGAGAGGCCATGTTGCGCGGCCTGCTCAAGGCCGGCCACCCGGGTCCGCTCCTGCAAGCCTATGACACCCGCACCGAACGCCTCCTGGCCCTGGCCGGCGAGACCGGGTTTCGGGCCTGTTCCGGTCCGGCCCAGGCCCTGGAGGGGGCCTCGGTCGTGGTTTTGGCGGTCAAGCCCCAGTCCATGGATGCGCTCCTGGCCCAGGTGGGGGGGGCCTTGTCGCCGGGCCAGACCGTGGTGTCGATCGCCGCCGGGGTGACCCTGGAGCGCCTGGCGCGGGCCCTGCCCCCGGGCACGCCCCTGGTGCGGGTGATGCCCAACACCCCGGGGCTCATCGGACGGGGGGTCAGCGCCTTTTGCCTGTCCCTGGGGACCCCCGAATCCGCGGCCGCGGTGGTCGAGGCGCTGTTGGCCCCCCTGGGCGCCGTGCTCCGGGTGGACGAAGCCCGCATGGACGCCGTCACCGCGCTCAGCGGCAGCGGCCCGGCCTATGTCTTCCTCTTCATGGAAGCCCTGCAGGCCGCCGGGGAGGCCCTGGGCCTGCCGCCCGAGGCGGCCTTCACCCTGGCCGCGCGCACGCTCGACGGGGCCGCGGCCATGGTCCTGGCCGGGGAACGCGCGCCCCGCGACCTGAGGGCGGCCGTCACCAGCCCGGGCGGGACCACCGCCGCGGCCCTGAAGGTCCTTGAGGAGGGCGGCTTCGTCCCCCTGGTCGCGCGCGCCCTGGCCGCGGCCCGCGACCGCTCCGCCGAACTCGGCCGCCTGCCTTAGACCCCCCGCTCCCGGATGCGCCCATGACCCCATCGCTCCACGACCAGATCCAGGAGGCCGCCCGGGCGGTGCGCGCGCGCTGCGCCCTCGAACCCAAGGTCGGCATCATCCTCGGCACCGGACTGGGCGCCCTGGCCCGGGACATCGCCTCCCCCACCGTCGTCGACTACGCCGACATCCCCCACATGCCGCGCAGCACCGTCGAGAGCCACTCCGGGAGGCTGCATCTGGGCACCCTGGGGGGCCGGGCCGTGGCCGCGTTGCAGGGGCGCTTCCACCTGTACGAGGGCTACACGGCCGCGCAGGTGTCCTTCCCGGTGCGCTTGATGAAGGCCCTGGGCTGCACGCACCTGCTGGTGAGCAACGCCGCCGGCGGCATGAACCGTTCCTACGCCCCCGGGGACCTGGTGGTGATCGAGGACCACGTCAACCTTCAGGGCGCCAACCCCCTCATCGGGGTCAACGACGAGCGCCTCGGGCCCCGCTGGCCGGACATGTCCGAGCCCTACGACCGGGGCCTGGTGCGCGAGGCCCTCCGCCTGGGGCTGGGTTTCGGGTACCGGGTCCACCAGGGCGTCTACGTCGCGGTCACCGGCCCCAACTTGGAGACGCGGGCGGAGTACCGCTGGCTCTCCGGGATCGCCGACGTCGTGGGCATGAGCACGGTGCCGGAGGTCGTCGCCGCGGTCCACGCCGGGTTGAAGGTGCTGGGGATCTCCGTGGTCACCGATGAATGCGTGGCCGACCGGCTCAAGCCCGCCGACGTGCGCGAGATCATCCGGGTCGCCGGCGAGGCCGAGCCGAAGCTGACCCGTCTGATGGAGGCGGTCATCGCGGGGCTCCCGGCATGATGCCCCGGCCGCTCAAGTACGCCCGGGGGGTCCTGACCGTCCTCGACCAGCTCCGCCTGCCCCACGTGGTGCGCACCGTGGCCTGCCGGGACCCCGGCCAGACGGCCGAGGCCATCCGCTCCATGCGGGTGCGCGGCGCCCCGGCCATCGGGGTGGCGGCCGCCTACGGCATGGCCCAGGCGGCCCTGGCGAGCCGGGCCCGCTCCTCGACCGCGCTGCTTAAAGACCTGGAGCGCGCGGCGGCGCGCCTGAAGGCGGCCCGTCCGACCGCGGTGAACCTGGCCTGGGCCGTGGACCGGGTGCTGGAGGCCGCGCGCAAGGGCCGGGAACGCCGCCTTCCGGCCCTGAAGGCCCTCGTCGAGGAGGAGGCCCGGGCCGTGGAGGAGGAGGACGTCCGCCTCTGCGCCGCCATCGCCCGCAACGGCGCCGAACTGCTGCGTTCCGGCGACCGGGTGCTGACCCATTGCAACACCGGCGCCCTGGCCACGGCCGGGGTGGGTACCGCGTTGGGCTGCGTCACCGAGGCCGTCCGGGCGGGGAAGGCCCTGCACGTGTGGGTCGACGAGACGCGCCCCTATCTTCAGGGCGCCCGCCTCACCACGCTGGAACTGAAGGAAGCCCGCGTTCCCCACACGCTGATCACCGACTCCACGGCCGGCGCGCTCATGGCTGCGGGCAAGGTCGACGTGGTCCTGGTGGGTGCCGACCGGGTCACGGCCAAGGGCGACGTCGCCAACAAGATCGGCACCTATTCCCTGGCCGTGCTGGCCAAGCACCACGGAATCCCCTTCTACGTGGCCGCCCCGGCCAGCACCGTGGACCTGTCCCTGGCCGATGGGGCGTCCATCCCCATCGAGGAGCGCCCGCCCGAGGAGGTGCTCAGCCTTCAGGGGCGCGCCCTGGCCCCCAAGGGGACGCGGGCGCTGCATCTGGCCTTTGACGTCACCCCGCACACCCTGGTCAGCGCCCTGATCACGGAACGTGGAGTGGTGCGGGCCCCCTATGACCTGAACCTTCCGGAGACCTTGGCGAGGCCTTGGGAAGGTTGAATTCCGGGTTGTGGAACGCGAAGGCCGGCGCTGGGCCGTTGGGACGCCCCGGCGCTCCGGCAAACGATGCTTCCGGAAGGTTCTGTGCTACACTTACCGCACCGTTGGCCTAAGGAATCTGGAACGGGTCGTTTCGAGGGGTGCATGCGCGAGAGCCTGAGGTTCGGGGGACGGGTGGGGATCGTTGGCGTCGCCGTTGCCGTCGGCGCGATGGCCCTGGCGGGTTGCACCAATCCCATGGGATCCAGCGCCCCGGGCGGATCCGGAGGAGGCGGTGGGTCGGGTTCGAGCTCGATCCAGACGCTTTGGAACGATGGCCAGTTCGGGACTTGGTTTGGCGTGACCGAGAGCGCCCCGGTCCACGAATTGATGGCGGCCCCCGCCAACGTGGTCGACAGCGTCACCGGTGCGACCACCACCTTTTTGCTGACCTCCAACGGCGACGTGACCCCCTCGGACGGTTACCGGGAGTTCATGATCGTCACGGTGCCGGGTCCCCAGCAGGCGGCTTCGGTCCTGTCCGGGCACCTCGTGTTCGACGCCATGCTCGCCTCACCCATGGCCGGGGCCACCATGACCGTGGGCTACGGTGCCTCGATCGGGACCGTCTGCGCCGACACCAGCGTGAGCTTGGCGACGCTCAACACCACGACCTTCACCCAGGTGTCGATCCCGGGCTCGGCCTTCATCTCCGTCGGCGGCGGCTGTTCCGGGGGCATGGTCCAGACCGCCTTTGACGTGCGCTTCACCGGGGTGGGCGCGAACACTCCCACGGTGTATTTGGGCGATATCCAATGGACCTCCTATTGACCCGGTGGAACCGCCCTCCCTGGGGCCCGGCGCAATGAGCCGGCCCGGAACCCGGACGGCCGCCCCGGAGG
>DAIDJD010000145.1 GCA_027451505.1 candidate division FCPU426 bacterium | reverse complement strand
CGATGGGAGGCGGCGGCGCGGGCGTCCGGAGCGACACACGGGGCCGGGAACGGCAAAGCATCGGCGAGGTCCGGGCAGGCCGCGAAGGCGTCGTCGGTGCGGGACACCGTGGCGGGGCCCAGCGCGACGCGGGTCCGGCCGCCGCCCTTGGGGGCGCGCTGGAGCGTGGCGTGGGCGTGGGCGGTCCCCAACGGCGGCAGCGCGCGCGCGCCCAGCGGAAGGACCAGGACCGCACAGGCAAGCAGCAGGCGGATCAAGGCCGCCGGGATGGGCCGGAACGCCGGGATGCGGGGGCGAGCGAACATATCCCATTATAGACCTTCCCCGCCGCCGGGCCAACCCTTGGACTGGGAAGGGTGACGTGCCTTCCCCGTCCCCTGGAGGTTCCAGCGAATTGGGACACCCTCCGGGGTTGGGCGTGCTAAACTCCGGCATGGGGTCGACTTGGCACGCCCGTTTCCTTCGCGCCGACCGGCTGGCGGGCTACGCCCGTTTCCCGGGTCTGGCGCGCTTCGCGGAGCTGTTGCGCGGCTTCGGGGACTACCTGCTGGCCGAACGGGCCTATTCGGACCGCACCAAGGAGAACTACCTTTCGGATCTGTGCCTTTTCCTCGACCACCTGGCGGCCTTAGGCGAGGACCTGGATCCCGCCGGTCTGACCGTGGAGCGCGTGCGCGCCTACCTGGCCTGGTGCAAGTCCCAGGGCCACGGGGACGCCACCCGCAACCGCCGGGTCGCCTCGCTTCGGCACTTCTACCGCTACTTGGTCGAGAACAAGCACCTGGATTCCAATCCCATCGCGGTCCTGCGCTCGGGGAAACGCCCCAAATCCCTGCCCCGGCCCCTCAGCGAGGACGAGCTCAAGCGCCTGCTGGAGGCCCCGGATGCCTCCAGCGAGGAGGGGCGCCGGGACCGCGCGGCCTTGGAGTTCCTCTACGGAGCCGGCCTGCGCGTCTCGGAGCTGTGCGGCCTGAATTTCGGGAGCCTGACGGGTTCACCCGAGGAGGGGCCCGGGGTGAGGGTCACGGGCAAGGGCAAGAAGACCCGTTTGGTGCCGGTGTCGCGCTCGGCGATGCTGGCGTTGAGCGAATACGTCCGGGGGCGCGACCCCAAAAAACGCGGGCCCAAAGACCCCATCTTCCTCGGGGCGCGAGGCGCGCGCATGGTGCCCCGCGTGCTCCAGCGCGGCTTGAAGGCCCACCTGGCCAAGGCCGGCCTGGACGCGGACCTCACCCCGCACAAGCTGCGCCACTCCTTCGCCACCCACCTCCTGGACCACGGCGCGGACATCCGCATCATCCAGGAACTGCTGGGGCACGAAAGCCTGGCCACCACCCAGATCTACACCAAGGTCTCCAGGTCCAAGGCCGAGGAAGCCTACCGCAAGGCCCACCCCCGGGACGGGTTCTGAATCGCCCTTTCGCGGCGGAAGTGTGACCCGGGTCATACCCGGGCCAAAGCCGGCGGGCATAGGGTAGGGCGTCATGGATCCGATGCGTTCGCGATTCGCCGCCTGGTGGAAGCGTAGGTCCCCGCTCCCGGGGATCTTGGTCGCGTTGCTGTGCCTGCCCCCGGCCCCGGCGACCGTTTGCGCTCCGGCCTGCTGCTGCCGTACAACCTGCTCGGTTCCGTCCCGCCCCTGGCCCCCGGCTGGCACCAACGCCCACCGGCCTTTTGGGTGCCGCCGGTCGTCCTGCGCCTACGGGTCGCGCCATAGCCCAACGCGTCCATACCCCGAATCCCGCAACTCCCTGGGAGTTCCCGCCCGCAGCGCCAGGACTTCGGTGCCGGTCGGTCGCGTCACCGGCCCGGCGCCGGAGCCCCCCGCCCCGGTCACGTCGCGCCGCTTCCCCCCCTATTTGGCCCACGCCCCCCCCACGTCCGCCTGAATCAGCCCCCAAGCGCCCGCGCGCTCCCTTCAGGCGCGGGTCGGATCCAAGATCCCGGGATTTGGCCTGGGATTCCCCTTCAGGCGAGGTTCGTCATGGAAAAACGTATCGGCGTGTTGGCCCTCACGGGCCTAGTTCTCGGCGTCCTGGGCGCGGCCCGGGCGGCCTCCCCGTTGGCCATCGCTTCCCGCGAAGAGGCCCTGGCGGCGACTCAGGGATCCGTCACCGCCGAGCTCCTTCGGTTGAAGGCCAAAGCCTCGACGGGCGAGCCCAAGGGCTTGGCCCCGCGGGTCGCCCAATTGCAATCCCGCTACGACGCGCTGATCGCCGCGTCCCGGCGGGAGGAGGCGGACCTGCTGCGTTACGCCCAATGGCACCGCCTCGAGGCGCTCGGCCCCAAGGCGGACATCGCCCGGCGCATCGCCGCGCAACGGGCCATCATCGCGCGAAACCGGGCCGCTGAGGCCGCCAATCCCGCGGCGCGCACGGACGCCAAGGTCGTGGCCGCGCCGGCGCAGGTCCGGGCCCTGGCCGCCGAACGCGCCGCCATCTCCAAGGCGTCCCGGAAGCTGGCCAACCTCGAAGGGTACCTCGAGTGGAAACGGCTGGCCGCTGCGGGCGCCGGGGCGGAGGCCGCCAAACTGATCGCGGACCAGCGGGCCGTGATCGCCATGCACACGGCCATGAAGGCCTCCTATCGTGCGGCTTCGGGGAACCAGAAGGCTGGCGACCTCCGCTACCAGGCGATGGACCGGCACTGCGATTCCCTCATCCGGCGCGCTTCGCGGCGCATCGAAGTCCTGCGGGGGTTCCTCGCCAAATGACCCGTGTCCCGGCATCCCGGGAGGGTCGGGCGGTCGCGCCCGGCCCTCCCGGCGGCTGGGCGGGTTAAAGGACTTCCGGCGGGCCGGGCTAGGGGGCATGATGGCTGCGTACCCCTTCTGAGGTGGATCATGTCACGAAGCGTAGCGTGGGCGTGCGCATTCCTGGCCCTGACCTGCACCCTTCACGCCGGGGCCGGGGACGCCCTGAAGATCCCCAAGTCCCGTCTCATCGAGCCGGCGACGCTGGCCGCCGAGCTCAAGGGCCCCCGGGCGGCGCGGCCCACGGTGTTCCAGGTGGGCTTCCGCACCCTGTACCAGGAGGCCCACATCCCCGGCTCCGTGTACGCGGGTCCGGCCCGGGACGCCGCCGGACGCGCCGTTTTGGCCGCGCGCCTGCGCCGGCTGCCCAAGGACGCCGCCATCGTGCTGTATTGCGGATGCTGCCCCTGGGACCGCTGCCCCAATGTCGACGCCGCGTACCGTGAGGCGCGCTCGCTGGGATACCGGCGCGTTCGGGTGCTCCACCTGGAGTCCGACTTCGGCACGGATTGGGTGGATCCGGGATTCCCGGTCGCGACGGACGGCCCCCGGTGAGGGGCGTGTTCCCCGGAGCGGCCCTGGCCCTGGCCTCCCTGGCGGCTTTGGCCGTCTTCCCGGCCGCCGGACGGGCCGCCGGGGCGAGCGTTGGGCCGGGCGCCGGGTCCCCCCCACCGGTGGAATTTTCGGCGCGGGAGCCTTCCGGCGGAACCATCCGCGCTGAGGCGCTGCGCGGCAAGGTGGTGTTGGCGGATTTTTGGGCCACTTGGTGCGGCCCCTGCCGGGAGGAGATCCCGCAGTTGGAGCGCCTTCAGCGGCGCCTGGGTCCCCGGGGGTTGCGCGTGCTGGGCCTATCCCTGGACGACTCCGCCAAGGACGTCCGCGCGTTCCTGCGGACCCACCCCGTCGCCTATCCCGTGGCCATGGCCGACGCCGCCACGTTGCGGGCCTTCGGCGGGGTGCTGGGGCTGCCGACGCTGGTGCTGTTGGACCGCGGCGGACATCCGGTGGGCCGGTTCAAGGGCGAGGCCGGCCTGGCGAGGGCCGAGGCCCTCCTGCCGGGACTGTTGGCGCGTTAGGCGCCTTGCCGACGCCCCTCCCGCCGGGGGGGGATTCGCGGCTCGGTTCATCCGGCCGCCGGGCCGTTGCTTTCGTTCTCCCGTCGCGCCTTCCCCTCCAATTCCTCCCAACGGGCGTAGAGTTCCTCCATCCCCCGGAGCGCCCGGTCGAGCGCCCCCTGGCGCGCCATGAGCTCCGCGGCGTCCGTGGCCACGGCCGGGTCCTCCAGGGCCGCGCGGCGCTCCTGGACGTTCCGCTCCGCCGCCTCCAGGGCGCCGACCATGCCGGCGAGCTCTTGGCGTTCCCGGGTGGAGAGGCGTCGCCCGGCGTCGCCGCGTTCCTGGGATGGGGCCCCCTTATCCGGGCCGGATTTGCGGGTGGATCCCGCCGCCGCGCCTTCCCTTTCCCGCCGTCGCGCCTCCCACTGCGCCAAGTCCGCGAAAAAATCAGCCCCTCCGGCGCCGTCGAATGCCAGGAGCCGGTCGCTCACGGATTCCAGGAGCCACCGGTCATGGGTGACGAGGATGACGGCCCCGGCGAAATCCTTGAGGCCGGTCTCCAGCACCCTCAGGGTCTCCAGGTCGAGGTCGTTGGTGGGCTCGTCCAACAGCAGGAGGTCCGCCGGGCGCAGCATGAGCCGGGCGATGAGCACGCGGGCCTGTTCCCCGCCGCTGAAGGCGCCCAAGGGACGGTCCAACTGGGCCGGGTCGAAAAGGAAGCGTTCGGCCCAGCCGGCCACGTGGATGGCGCGCCCCTGGAAGGTCACGGTGTCGTTGCCGTCGCCCAGGGCCCGCCTGAGGGTCCAGGCCTTGTCCAGGGATTCCCGGTGCTGGTCGAAGGCCACCACCTTCAGCCCTTCGGCGCGCTGGATCCGGCCTTGGTCCGGCTCGAGTTCCCCGGAAAGCAGGCGCATGAGCGTGGTCTTTCCGGAACCGTTGGAGCCGAGGAGGCCCAGTTTGTCGCCGGGACCCAGGCGCAGGTCCAGGGGGCCGAACAGGGGCCTCCCGCCCATGGACTTGCCGACCCCGAAGAGCTCGACCAGGCGCTTGCTTTGGCGCCCGCCGGCGCTGAAATCCACGGCGGCGTCCCGGTCCTGGGCGTTGCGCCAACGCAGGTCCCCCAGTTCCCCCTCCAGTTCCGCGGCCCGCCCGATGCGCGCGCGCTGCTTGGTCCCGCGCGCCTTGGGCCCCCGGGCGAGCCATTCCAGTTCCCCGCGCACCACGTTGGAGAGGCGCTCCTCCCTCCCGGCCTGCGCCTGGAGGAGCTCCTCGCGCTTCTCCAGGAAACGGCTGTAGGGCCCGTCCACGCTGAAAAAGCCGCCGGGATGGCGCCGGTTGATCTCCAGGACGCGACTGCAGACCCGCTCCAGGAACGCGCGGTCGTGGGTGACCACCAGAAGGGAGCCGCGCCACCGGCCCAGGAAGGCCTCCAGCCACAGCACGCCCTCCAGATCCATGTGGTTGGTCGGCTCGTCCAGCATCAGCAGGTCGGGTTCGGCGGCGGAGGCGCACAGGATCGCGAGGCGTTTGCGCCAGCCTCCGGAGAGCGCCGCCACCGGGGCCTCGGGTTCGGCGAAGCCGGCGGCCTCCAGGGAGGCCCGCGCACGGCGCAGGCGCTCCTCCTCTTCCCAAGGCGAGGGCTCCAGGGCCCGGACCAGAGCGCTGAGGGCGGTCTCGCCGGGCGCGGGGACCGGTTCGGCCTGGGCCAGGGTGCCGCGGCGCAGCCCGCGGCGCGCGACGACCCGCCCGGTGTCGGGCGGCTCCGCCCCGGCGAGGATGCGCAGCAGGGTGCTTTTCCCGGAGCCGTTGGGGCCGATGAGCCCGGTGCGTTCCCCCTCGAACAATCCGAAGGTCAGGCCCTCGAACAGGGGACGCGCGCCATAGGACTTGCCGAGTTCCTGGACCGAAATGAGGACGCCCACGGGTGCCTACAGCGCCCGGGCCAGGGCCAAGCCGGCCAGGACCAGGACGAAGGCCAGGGCGTTCTGTCCCGCGAAATCGGCCGCGGCCCGGGCCAGGCGCCCCTGGTCGACCAGGCGCCCGATCTCGAACATATATGTTGAGTAGGTGGTGTAGGCGCCCATGAACCCGGTGAGCGCGTAGAAGCGGAATTCCGGTCCCACCCATTGGCGGCGTTCGGCCAGGCCCCAGATGAGGGCGAACAGGAAGCAGCCCGAGCAGTTGATCAGCCAGGTGCCCCAGGGAAAGGAGGTCCCCCACCACCGGGCCGCGGCCTCCCCCAGTCCGTAGCGGGAAAGGGTTCCGAGGACGCCGGCGAGGCTCAGCCAAAGAAGGTTTTGCATGCGGACTCCGGATTCAAAGGGCGGTTCATGGAAGGGGCCTTGGAATAGTCGGTGGGGGTCCCTTCACAGGTCGGCCAGCCAATCCCGGGCGGCGGGCGTCCGCAGGGCGGCCGCGCCGGCGGCCAGCGCCAGGCAGGCCGCGTCGGCTCCCCAGGCCCAGGCCTGGCCGTAATGGAAAAGCGCCAGTCCGAAGGCCGCGCTGCCGGCGGCCGAGGCCCAGGCGCTCCAGCCGGCCGAGGGAGCCCAGGGCCCCCGTGGCGCGCTGGGCCCCGGCCTGGCAGGGCCGTCCACGAAGCAGGCCCGGCCGACGCCGTCGGCGACGAAGACAAGAGCCAGCGCGATCCATGTGCTCGCCCCGTGGTGGAACCACCATGCCGCGGCCAAGGGCCCCAGGAGTCCCAGCGCCGCCCGGGACTGCCCCGAGGACGGGACGGCCGGCCAGGCCCGCCGGGACGCGCTCCAGGCGGCCCGACGCAGG
>DAIDJD010000144.1 GCA_027451505.1 candidate division FCPU426 bacterium | reverse complement strand
GCCGCGGCCTCGCGGGAGCAGGCCAAGGACGCCCAAAAGCGGGCGCGGGAGCTGGCCCGGCGGCAGGAGGAGCTGGAGCGCGCCATCGCGGCCCTCGAGGCGGAGAAGAAGGGCATCGAGGACCAGTTCATGGACCCGGGCCTGGCGCAGCGCCCCGACCGCATGCGGGCCTTGAGCGAACGGCTGGGCCGCCTCAAGGAGGAGCTCGAGGCGGCTTTCGACAAGTGGCAGGAGTTGGAGACGCGCAAGGCGGCGGCCGAGGAGGAGCGCGCGTTGAAATAACGCGCGTCGAGGCGGCGGGGAACCGGGATCCGGCCTTGGGACCGGAGGGACCCCGCGGCGCCCGTCCTTCGGCGGCGCCGGCGGCTTGGAGGGCGGTATGGACATGCGTAGGATGGCGGCGGCGGCCCTGGCCTGGGGCCTGTGCGCGGCGGTGGCCCAGGCCGGCCCCGCGCCGGTCCCGGCCGAGGTGACGCTCACGGACGGTCGCGTGATCGTCGGCGAGCTGGTCCAGGAGGACCGGACCCATTTGACCATGGTGGTGGGTGGGGTGCGGCGCACCTTCGACCGGTCCCTGGTGGTCGCGGTGGAGCGCGGGGGGCCCCCCGCCATCGGGGCGGCCGCAGTCGGCCCCGCCGCCGGCCCGCCCCCCGCCTCCGACGCCGGGTACATCCGCGGCATCGCCCAGCGCTACCGCGTTCCCGTGGCGGACGTGCTGTGGGTCCGCTCGGAGGGCGTGGCGGACGGGGACCTGCCCCTGCTCTTCCTGATCGCGGCCCGGGCCCGGGTCACGCCTAGGGCCGTGGTCCGGCTGAGGCTGAGGGGCTGGTCCTGGGCGCGCCTGGAGGCCCACTACGGCGTGGACCGCCGGCGCATCCGGGTCGTGCCCGAGCCCTGGGGGCCCTACATCATCTATGTCGCGCCCCGTCCCTGGTGGTGGGGCATCGGCATCGGCGTGGGGGGGTTCGGGTTTGGCTTGGGTTGGGGCGGCTGGTGCCGATGAGCGGCCAGCGCCGTGGACGGATCCACGTCGGCGCGGTGGCGCCGCCCTGGGGAAGCGGGAGTCCGCCCGGCCGGCCCTTCGGCCGCCTGCGGGTTCACCCCAAAGGCACCGCATGCCGGTGTGGCCGGGGGCCCGGGGCGTCCAACACCGGGTCCACCGCGCGCCTGGATTCGCGGGTTCAGGCGGCGTCGCGGCGAAGTCGCCGGACCAGCCTTTCCACCAGCGCGTCGGGGAAGCGCCGCGTGGCGGTGATGGCGTAGAAGACCTCCTTCAGGCCGGGCACCCCCCCGGCGCGCACCAGGCGGCGCTCTTTGAGCTCGGGCGCCACCACGATCCGGGGCACCAACGCCAGGCCCTGACCGCTCAGGGCGAAAAGCCGCAGCAAGGCCATGTCGTCGGCTTCGGCCTTGATCATGGGCCGCACCCGGGCGGCCTCCAGCCAGGCGTCGAAGCCCGCGCGCACCCGGCTTTGACGGCTCGGCAGGATCAAGGGGACCTCCGCCAAGATCTTCGGGAACGGCCCGCGGGGTAGGCGCAAAGGCGGCTTGCCCACCAGAAGCACCGGCATGCTGGCCAACTCGTGGTTGTAGAGCCCGGGGGCCTCGTCCGTGCGCACCGGCATGGTGCTCAGCACGACGTCCAATTTGTGCTCCTGGAGCCGGCGCAGCAGGCTGTTGAAGCTGCCCTCCAAAGCCAGCACCTGGACGCCCGGGTCCTTGAGCGCGGGCCGGCAGAACTCCAACTGCAGGTTCTTGGACAGGGAGCTCAGGGCCCCCACGCGCAGGAGCGCGCGGCGCCGCGACCCCGGCCTTCCCTTGAGCACCTCCAGCATTTCCTGGCCCTGGCCGAAAATGGTCTCGGCGTAATCCAGCGCCACCCGGCCGGCCTCGCTGAGGCGCAGCCGCCGCCGTTCGCGGTCGAAGAGGCGCTGGCCGAGGGCCCCTTCCAGTTCCTTGAGCTGGGCGCTCAAATTGGACTGCGAGCTCCCCATTTGGCGCGCCGCTTCGCTGATCCCCCCGGCCTTGGCGATGGTCCAGAAATAGTGGAGCTGGTTGTAGTTCAGTCTTTGCACGTTTGGTTCCTTCGTAAAAAGCGATGAATATCATTCTAATTATCTATTTTTAAAAAGCCATCCTTTCGGTGTAAATAGTCACCTCGTCCCCGCCCTGGGGGCGGCGTTGGGGAGCCGCGCCGCCCATGCCCATCCCCAGGGGACCCTCATCGGCTTCGACGCCGGGAAAAAAGGAGACCATCCACCGTGGCCGACCGACCCATGCCTCCCGCGCTTCCGGACCGGCACCCGAGCGCCCCGGGCGGCCGCGGGCGGACCCGGCCCGCCACCGCCAACCTGGCCCTGCTGGGCGGGGGCCAGTTGGGGCTCCTGCTGGCCCAGGCCGGAATGGGCCTGGGCGTCGGGCTTCACGTCCTGGATCCCGATCCCCTTTGCCCGGCCGCCCCTTGGGCGGCCCGGTTCATCCGGGCGGGTTGGGATGACGTGGACGCCATGGCCGACCTGGCGCGGGGCTGCGAAGCCTTGAGCCTGGAGATCGAGGCCCCGCCCGCGTCGGCCCTGGCGACGCTGGAAAAATCGGGGCTGAAAGTGCTGCCCGGTTCCCGGACCCTCGCCCGCATCCAGGACAAGCTGCTGCAACGGCGGGCCCTGGCCCGGGCCGGCCTGCCCCAGCCCGAATTTGAGGAGGTGCGGGGCCCCTTGACCGAGGCCGTGGCCGCCTTCGGCGGACCGTGCGTGGTCAAGGCCCGGCGCGCCGGGTACGACGGCAAAGGCGTGCTCATCCCCGCCGGCCCGTCCGACCCGCGTCTGGACGGATTCCGGGCCCCCTGCATGCTTGAAACCAGGGTCGACCTGGCGTTGGAGCTTGCGGTGGTGGTCGTGCGCGGCCGGCGGGGGGAAATGGTCGACTACGCCCCCGTGGAACTGAACATGGACCCGAAGCGCCATGTCATGGAAAGCCTCGCCGCCCCCGCCCGCATCGCCCCGGGGCTGGCCAGACGGGCCCGAACGCTGGCGAGGTCCGCGGCGGCCGCGCTGGGGGTCGTCGGCGCCGTGGGCGTCGAGCTCTTCATGGATCGGCGCGGCCGGTTGAGCCTCAACGAGGTTTCCCCAAGGGTCCACAACAGCGGCCACCACAGCCTGGAGGCCTGCGCCACCAGCCAGTTCGAGAACCACCTGCGGGCCGTGCTGGGCTGGCCCTTGGGAGGGACCGGCACCCTGAGCCCGGCGGCCACGGCCAATCTGCTGGGCCCCGAGGGCGTCACGGGCCCGTACAAGGTGGATGGCCTGAAGGCCGCCCTGGCGCTGCCGGGGCTGCACGTGCACCTGTACGGGAAAGCGGTCACGACCCCGGGGCGAAAACTCGGGCACGTGACGGCCTTGGCCGGCAGCGTACCCGCCGCGTTGGGCCTCGTCCGAAGGGCCCGGCGCCTCATCCGCTTTGTGGAGGCGAAGTGAAGCACGCGTTGATCGGGATCATCATGGGATCCGACAGCGATTGGCCCGTCATGAAGGGCGCCGCCGACGCCTTGGACGAACTGCTCATCCCCTATGAAACCGCCATCGTCTCCGCCCATCGCAGCCCCATGAGGCTTTACGACTACGCCCGGAGCGCGCGCTCACGGGGGCTTCGGGCGATCATCGCGGGCGCCGGGGGGGCCGCCCATTTGCCGGGCATGACCGCCAGCTTGACCGTCCTGCCGGTCATCGGGGTCCCGGTCAAAAGCGCCAAGCTGCAGGGCCTGGATTCGTTGCTGTCCATAGCCCAGATGCCCTCCGGCGTTCCGGTGGCGACCATGGCCATCGACGGAGCCCGCAACGCCGGATTGTTCGCGGCCCGGCTGCTGGCTTCCGGTGACGGGGACCTGGAACGGCGTCTGGCCGATCTGATGCGGGCGCAGGAAGGACAGGTGCTGTCCAAGAACGACGCCTGGGACGCGGCCGGTCCCGAGGGATGGCGCCGGGTCGAAAGTTGACGGCGCCGAGCGCCCCGGGGCGGCCCTGAAGGCCGCGGCCTTTTTTCGGGGGATTTATTGATGGATTGGGTGCGGGTCCTTTCGATCCTCGGCGCCGTCGCGCCGGTCGCGTTGATGATGGTGGCGGCTGTCCTGCCCCGCCTTTCCGGCCTTCCCGCGCCGGGCTGTTGGCGGGCCTTCCGCCGGCTCTCCATCCTCTCGTTTTTGGCGCTCCTGGCCTCGGCCTGCGCGCCCCACCGGGATCCGGCGATCGCGGGCGTCCTACGTGTCACTCCGCTGGGTTTGGTGATGGCCCTGCTGGTCCAACTGCTGGGAACCGTCATCGGAGCCTTTTCCAAGCGTTATCTGGACGGGGAGGCGGGGCAACCGCGCTATGTGGCGGCGCTGGCGGGCGTGCTCGCGGCGGTGCAGCTGCTGTTGGTGGCCGACCACTGGGTGGTCCTGATCCTGGCGTGGGCCTGGGTGGGATGGGAGCTGGAGCGCCTTTTGTGCTTCTATCCGGAACGGCCCTTCGCCCGGCTGGCGGCCCACAAGAAGCGCATGGCCGACCGCGCGGCCGACGTCCTGCTGGTGGCAGCGGCGGCGTTGGCTTGGAGGACGGTCGGAAGCGGCTCGTTGTCGTGCCTTTGGAGCCGCCTTGGGGGCGGAGGGCTGCCGATCCTCCTGCAGTTGAGCGCCCTGGCGTTCGTCTCCGCGGTCATCCTGCGGACGGCCCTGCTCCCCGTGCATGGCTGGCTGATCCAAGTGATGGAAGCTCCCACCCCTGTTTCCGCTTTGCTGCACGCCGGTGTCGTGAACCTCGGCGGCTTCATGCTGATACGCTTTTCACCGCTGTTGGATCGGGCGATGCCGGCGCGTGTTCTGCTTGTCGGCTTCGGCTTGGGGACCGCGGTTTTGGCGGGGATGGTCATGCTGACCCGCGTGAGCATCAAGGTCCGGCTGGCGTGGTCCACGGCGGCCCAGATGGGCTATATGGTTCTCGAGTGCGGGCTGGGCCTTTATACGCTCGCGGCCCTGCATCTGATCGGACATTCGCTCTACAAGGCGCACAGCTTCCTGTCGGCGGCGCAGGTGGTCCGAGGGGCGCGGCTTCAGGCCATGCACCCGGCGGAGGCGGTGCCGACGGGCAGCCTGGTGCTCGCCCCGGCGGTGAGCCTCGCGCTGGTGCTGCTGTTGAAGTCCGAATCGGGCCTGGCGGCGTGGCCGTGGTGGTGGAGCGCCGTTTTGGGTCTTGCCTGGGCGCCCCTTCTGTGGATCCGCGCCGGACGCGCCGAGCTTCGTTCACGGGGCCTCCAGGTGTTGGGCGGCCTTTTCATGGTGGGCTTGCTGACGTGCGCGGCCCTGTGGGCCCACGGATTGCCCCTGGGCGTTTCGGATACGCCCCATCCGGAGTTGGG
The DNA here is from genome assembly GCA_027451505.1 of candidate division FCPU426 bacterium. Lineage (GTDB taxonomy): Bacteria > Oederibacteriota > JAJYGY01 > JAJYGY01 > DAIDJD01 > DAIDJD01. The sequence goes on along the minus strand of DAIDJD010000144.1, from coordinate 30,700 downwards.
CTTGGCGGCCCTTTTGGTCCTGGTGGGCCTTTACGTTTTCGTGGCCCTTTTGCAGCGGCATCCGCAGGCGCTGACGGCTTGGCGCCGCTGGTGCTACGCGGGCTTCTATCTGGACGAGGCTTATACGCGCATCGCCCTCCAGCTTTGGCCCGCACGCTGGGCATCCGAGGCGCTTCGGTCCGGCCCGGAACGCCCCATCCTGTCCGACGACCCGCGATGAACGAGGAGCCGATGCAAGAAAACGCCGGATCCCGGATCCTTGAAGGCGCGGCCCCCGGAAGCGGGCCGTCCATGGAAGCCGCCTGCGACCGGGCCTGCGCGGCGATCGCGCCGGCCTGGCCGCTCGACCGGATGATCGCGGTCAATCCGCATTGGAAGCGCGTGGGCATGCCCTTGCGCGAAGTGGCCGCCCGCATGGCGGTGCTTGCCGACATCCGGGTTTTCCCCCCCCGGGAACTGCAGCGGCGGGCTTGGAACGAGGGCCGCATCGTCCCCGAGGACCTGGAGCACGCGTTGCGCAGGGTGCCCGAAGCCCAGGCCCTTGGGCTGACGCCGAGCCAGTGCCTGGACTCGCTCGACGCCGCGGAGCCGGGGGCCCGCCTGCCGTTGCTGATCGACTTTTTGGACAACAACCCCAAGCGGCATGCGCGCCTATCTTGGCAACAGGCCATCACCCACCAGGTGAGCCAGACCTGCGCGGCCTATTTCGACGAGCATCAGGCCGACTGGCAGCCCGAGCGGGTGGGCGGTTTGTACGCCTTCTGGAGGGAAACGCTTCAGCACGACCACGGCATCGGCCTTCTCATGGAGCTGCACGGAATCGATCGGCATGTGCGGGCCCTGCCGTCCACGGCCCAGGGGGCCGAACGCCTGGTGCAGGAGCGCCTCGGACTGCCGGCCCCGGTTTGGGCGGACTACCTGGAGGCGCTGCTTTTGACCGTCCATGGCTGGGCCTCCTGGTGCGCCTATTTGGGTTGGCAGGCGGGCTTGGAGGGGCGCTCCGATGGGCACTTGCGGGAGCTGCTGGCGATTCGTCTCGCCTGGGATATCGTCCTGCTTGAGAGCAAGGACGAAGCCGGGGCACGCCAGGCTTTCCTGGCGCTGAGGCGGTCCTGGAGGGACGTTTCCGGTTCGCTGAAGCTGGCCGAGAGGTCGCTTCTGGTCGACGAAGTTTGGCAGGTGGCGCTGGAGGCCGGGTATCAAAGGGACTTGGCCCGCCGCCTGCGGGCCGGCGGCGGCGATCCGGCGGCCCCCGCCCCCGATGTGCAAGCCGCCTTTTGCATCGATGTCCGGAGTGAACCCCTGCGGCGCGCGTTGGAGGCCGCCTCGCCGGGCGTCCGGACCCTCGGATTCGCCGGATTCTTCGGCGTTCCCGCGGCATACACCCCCCTCGCCACCCGGGCCCGGCGGCCCCAGTTGCCGGGCCTGCTTGCGCCCTCCGTGGAGGTGGCCGACGCCATCACCTCGGCGGGGATGACGGCCGCCATCGGCGATGCCGCGGCCCAGGTGGCGGCCGGACAATCCCGCCGAACGCGTTTCGCGCTCGCGGAGCAGTGGCAGGGGGCGGGCCGCTGGCCGGGGGCGGCCTTCTCGTACGTCGAAGCCGCGGGCTTGGCGTATGTGGGCAAGCTGGGCGGATGGTTGCGGCCGGGACGGCACGCCAGGATTCGGGACGATCTGGCGGGGCTGGCGCCGCGTTACCGAGCCCTCTGCCGGCCCCGGGTGGTGGGGCTGGATCCCCGCGCCCGGGCGGCCTTGGCGGCCAAAGTCCTTCGGAGCATGGGCCTCGCCGAGGACCTGGCGCCCCTGGTGCTGCTGGTCGGGCACGGCAGCCAGTCGGCCAACAACGCCCACGCCTCCGCCTTGGACTGCGGCGCGTGCTGCGGCCAAACCGGTGAGGTGAACGCGCGCAGCCTGGCCCAACTTTTGAACGATCCCAAGGTCCGGGAGGGCTTGAAGGACCTTGGCGTCTCCATCCCGGTGGGGACCTGGTTCGTCGCCGCCATGCACAACACCGCCACCGACGAGATCGAGGGATTCGACCTTGATCTGCTGCCACCGGATGCGCGGCGGCGCTGGGAGGACCTCCGGCCCGTCCTGGATCGGGCCGGCGACCGGGCCCGCAGGGAGCGGGCCCCCCGACTGCGGCTGGACCCGCTGGCGCCGCGGGACCGCCTGCTGGACCGGTTTCGGCGGCGCGCCAACGACGGCGCGGAAACCCGCCCGGAGTGGGGCCTGGCCGGCAACGCCTCTTTTGTGATCGCTCCCCGGGGCAGGAGCCTGGGCGTGGCGCTGGAGGGACGCAGCTTCCTGCAGGACTACGACGCCAAGGCGGACGCCGACGGAAGCCTTCTTGAGCAGGGGATGACCGCGCCCATGCTGGTCGCCCACTGGATCAACTGGCAGTACCACGCCTCCACCTGCGATCCCGCGCGGCTGGGCAGCGGCAACAAGGTTTTGCACAACGTGGTCGGGGGGACCCTGGGCGTGTTCGAGGGCAACGGCGGGGACCTGCGCATCGGCCTGTCCCGGCAGTCCCTTTGCGACGGGGACCGATGGGTGCATGAGCCTTTGCGCCTGACCGTGGTGATCGACGCGCCCGGCGCGTCGATCGAGGCCGTGATATCCAAGCATCCGACCGTCAGGAACTTGTTGGACAACGGATGGCTGCACCTTTGGCGCTTCGACGGGGACGAATTGCTGCGCTACGAGCGGGGCCGATGGGGCCCGTTGTTTTCATAGCCCCTCGTCAGTGCGACTTGGCCACCTTGGGGAAGCGGACCCCCCGCCGGGCCGGGCCTTCGGTCATCAGGGAATGCTCCTGGAGGGAGCCGCACACCAGGGTGGCCAGGGAGCATGCGCCCAGCAGGGGCAGGGCCGCCTCCAGGCAATGGGTGGTCTCCAGCACCAGCGCGATGGAGGCCAGGGGGGCGTAGGAGCATCCGGTGAAGACCGCGGCCATGCCCACCATGGCGCCGGTGCGGGCGTCCAGGCCCAACTTCGGGGCGGCGAGGGCGCACAGCGCCACCAGCAGGGATCCCAACCCGGCTCCCACGCCGAAGAGGGGGGCCAGGGTGCCCCCGGTGGTGCCGCTGCCCAGGGCCTGCGACCACACCAGGAGCTTCACCGCGGCGAAAACCAGAAGGGCCCAGGAGGCCAGGCTGCCGGACAGCGCGGCGCTGATGGCGCCGTAGGCGGGGCCGAGGGCGCTGGGCTCCCACAGGCCCACGACGCCCACCACCAGGCCCCCGAGCGCCGGCCACCACATCCAATGAAAGGGGAGCTTGGAGTAGGCGTGTTCCCAGGCCTCCACCAGGCGGGTGATGCCCACCGCGGCCAGACCCAGGGGGGCGCCCAGGGCGCAGTACAGCAGCAGGCCCCACCCGTGCGCGGGAGCCACGTTCCCCACGGGGAAGAGGGGGTCCGACCCCACCAGCACGACGCGCAGGCCCGCCGAGGCGGCGCAGGCCAGCCCCACCACGGCGAGGGACCAGGGGTTGAATTCGTAGAGCAGCAGCTCCAGCGCGAGCAGGGTGGCGGCGACAGGGCACCCGAAGACCGCGGTGATCCCGGCCCCGGCCCCGGCGGCGAGGAGGACCTTGCGTTCCCGGGCGTCCAGCCTCCGACCCAGAAGGGAACCCAGGGATCCGCCCAGCCCGATCACCGGACCCTCGGCGCCGAAGGGGCCGCCCGAACCGATGGAAAGGGCCGAACACAGCGGCTTGAGGACGGCCACCCGGAAGGGCACCCGGCTTTCCCCGACCAGCACCGTCTCGATCATCTCCGGGATGCCGTGGCCCCGCACGGCCTCGCTGCCGTAGCGGGCGACCAGACCGATGACGAGTCCGCCCGCGGCCGGGATGAGGGCCGCCCAGAGCGGGAGGTGGCCCGAAGGCGGCCGATCGGCGAAGGAGAAGGCGCCCCAGAACATGAGGTTGGTGGTCAGGTGGATGGCCGCGAGCAGGGCCCTCCCCGAAAAATACGCCAGCGTCCCGACGGCCAGGCCCAGGGCCGCCAGCCGGGCGTCCCGGACGCTTGCATTGCGGTCTCGGCTCACGTCTTATCCTCGAAGAAGAGGGTGGCGGGGGCCTGGAACAGGCCCGCCCCCCGGAGCACCGATTGGAGGTCGCGCGCCAGGGCGGCCCGGCGGCGGGCGGGAAGGGCGGCCAGGGCCCGCACCACGCGCTCCTGGGGGCTGGCCGGGACGCCGCGCAGCAAGGAACGCCCGCGGGGGGTCAGGCTGAGTTCGGCGCGGCGGCCGTCGGAGGCCGCGCGGCGCCGGGCCACCAGCCCCTTGCGGGCCAGGCGCCCGACCACCACGCTCACCGAACTGGGGTCCGTGAGGGTCGCCGCGGCCAGGCCCCCCAGGCTCAAGGGGCCCGCCGACTCCAGCGCGCGGAGCGCGAAGACCTGGGCCGCGCTGAGGCCGAGGCGCCCCTCGCAGACGCGCGAGTACAGGCGTAGCGCACGCACGAGGCGGCGCAGGGCGTCCATGACCTGCCGCGACGGCGGGTCGGACCCCGCCGATTTATTTGGGCTCCCAAGCATTTGGACATGGTCCCACGCGCGGGGCCGGGGCGCAAGGGCGGGGCCCGCCGGAGGGGGCGGCGCCGGGGTCAAACCAGGGCGCGGTGGATTTGGCGCACCTCGACGGCCCGACCGCGCTCGTCGGTGGCCACCAGAAGGCCCCAGAACTCGATCTCCGTCGCCGAGGGGCTGTGGCGCACCGGCAGCGAGAGAAGCATCTTGCGCAGGACGCCCTCCGCTTCCATGCCGATCACGCCGCCGTAGCCCCCGGTGAGGCCGAGGTCCGTGAGGTAGGCCGTGCCGCGGGCCGAGATCCGCGCGTCGGCCGTGGGGACGTGGGTGTGGGTGCCCACCACGGCGGAGGCCTCCCCGTCGAGGTGGCGCCACAGAGCCACCTTTTCGCTGCTGGCCTCGGCGTGCAGGTCCACGATCACGGCGCGGGCGCCCTGCGATTTCAGGCGGGCGACCGCCGCGCGCGCCGAGGCGAAAGGGTCGTCGCTTTGCACCGGCATGAAGACCCGCCCCATCACGTTGACCACGCCGACGGGCTCGCCGCCGGGGACCGGGACCAGGACCTCGCCGCGGCCCGGCACCCCTGGGGGGTAGTTGCAGGGGCGCAGGAGCGTGGGGAAGGCGGCCCAGCAGCCCTCCACCTCCTTCTTGTCCCAGATGTGGTTGCCCGAGGTGAAGACGTCGACCCCGGCGTCGCGCAGCTCGCCCAGGGCCTTGGGGTGGACGCCGAAGCCCCCGGCGAGGTTCTCGACGTTGGCGACCACCAAGTCGATCCCCAACTCGGCCCTCAAGGGCCGCACGAAGGCGGAGCAGGCCTTGCGGCCGGGCTCGCCGATGACGTCCCCCACCAGGAGGGCCCTCACTTGGCGTACTCGACGGCCCGCGTCTCGCGGATCACCTGCACCTTGATCTGGCCGGGGTACTCCATCTCGGACTCCACCTTGCGGGCCACGTCCCGCGCCAGCTGGCCCGCCTCGGCGTCGCTGACGAGGTCGTGGGCCACCATGATGCGCACCTCGCGCCCGGCCTGGAGGGCGTAGGCCTGGGTGACGCCCTTGAACCCGTGGGCGATTTCCTCGAGCTTCTGCAGGCGCTTGATGTAGGCCTCCAGGCTCTCCCGGCGGGCGCCCGGGCGCCCGCCGCTGATGGCGTCGGCGGCCTGCACCAGGAAGGCCTCGATGCTCTCCATGGGGACGTCGTTGTGGTGGGCCTCCACGCAGTGGATGACCGCGGGATGCTCGTGGTAGCGGCGCATCATCTCGACGCCCAGCTGGATGTGGGTCCCCTCGCGGTCCTGGTCCAGGGCCTTGCCGATGTCGTGCAGGAAGGCCCCCCGTTTGGCCACCTCGACGTCCGCGCCCACCTCCGCGGCCAGGGTGGCCGCCAGGTGCGCCACCTCGAGGGTGTGGATGAGCTGGTTCTGGCCGTAGCTGGTGCGGAAGCGCAGCTTGCCCACCAAGCGCACCAGCTCGGGGTGGATGCCGTAGATCCCGGCCTGCTGGCAGGCCTGCTCCCCGGTGTGGACGATCTGGGCCTCCATCTCGTCGCGCACCTTCTGGACGCCCTCCTCGATGCGGCTGGGGTGGATGCGCCCGTCGGAGACGAGCTGCTCCAGGCTCAGGCGCGCGACCTCCCTGCGGAAGAGGTTGAAGCTCGAGACCACCACGGTCTCGGGGGTGTCGTCGATGATCAGGTCGACCCCCGTGGCGTTCTCCAGCGCGCGGATGTTGCGGCCCTCGCGGCCGATGATGCGCCCCTTCATGTCCTCACTGGGCAGGTGCACCACGCTGACGGTGGTTTCGGCCGTGTGGCTGTGGGCCCAACGTTGGATGGCGAGGCTCAGGATCTGCTTGGCGCGCCGGTCGGAGGTCTCCTTGGCCTCGTCCTCGAGCTGCTTGATCCGTTCGGCGCATTCGCGGCGGGTGTCGTGCTCGATGCTGCGCATGAGCTGGCGTCGGGCCTCGTCCTGGCCGAGGTGGGCGATTTTCTCCAGGCGTTGGCGTTCCTCGGCGAGCAGCCGGTCGAGTTCGTGCTCCTTGCGGGAGAGCTGTTGGGACCGGTTGGCGATCTCGTTGCGGTGGGCCTCCAGGTCGCGGGCGCCCTCATCGAGCTCCCGGCGCAGGTCCACGACGCGGCGTTCCTCGTCCTGGACCCGGCGCCCGGCGTCGCTGAGTTCGTCGCGCATGCGGGCGCAGGCGTCGTCGAAGTCCTGGCGTTCGCGCAGCACCTCGGCGCGGGCCTCGAGGAGCATCTCCTTGGTGCGGGCCTCGCCCTCGCGCCGGGCCAGTTCGAGGACGCGGGCGGCTTGGGCTTCGGCGGATTTGAGGGCGTCGGCGGAGCGTCGGCGGTCGTAGGCCAGGCGCGCCAGGACGCCCAGAAGGGCGCCCCCGGCGAACGTCAACAGAAGTGTGGCGAACATGGCCGCTCCAAAACGGGGTTTTGGAGGGGAAGGGCGGCGCGCCAGGGGAGCGCGCCCGAGGGGCCCCAAGGCCCCGCGTTCAAACCTGAATCAGGCCGGCGCGTACACGCCCGGCGATCCGGGAGGGCCGCACCAAGGGCACGGAACGGGCCGGTCCACGCCCGGGGCCCAAGCGGCCCCATGGCGGGGAAGTCCGGGCCGCGTCCGACCTATCGGGAGCGCGTCCGCCGAATCCTCGGGCTTTACGCAGAAAAGACAGTGTAAGAATGACAACAGCATCGTCACAGCGGCGCCCCTCGCGCCGATTCAGGTTCAAGGCCGTTCCCCGGTGTTGGAATCTGATCTTAGGGAACCGGACAGCAGTCTATCCGGGCGCGGCGGCGGCGGTCAAGTCGCCGATTTCGGGCGGAAAATGCCCCCGCCTGTGCCGTGGGGAACCGGTTTTTTGAACCCTAGGATCAGGTGGGTTCCCTCAAGAACCGTCCCCAAAGGGAGGCCTATTCGGGGTCCCTGAAGTAGAGTTACGGATCAAAAAAGACCGGCCCCCAGCACGGACACCGCAGGGTGCCCTTATTTAACACGGCCCGGCCCCGGCCCGCAAGGCGCAGCGCGCCCCGGCACCGGGTCCTTAGGCGCCGGCCCTTGCGTTGCGCGGGGGGGCCTGCCATCATGCGCCCATGCGTCCCCATCCCCTCCCCCACGCCCCGGCGCCCCGGCGGGCAGCGGGTCCTGGGTCGGCCTGGGCCCTTCTGCTGGTCCTGTGTCTGGCGCCGGCCAAGGCGCGGGCGGACAACGACTGGCTGGGCATCGATGTGCCGCGTCCCTTCGACTCCGGCAGCTTCGACGTCAGCGAACGCGTCTCCACGGTGGGCTACGTGGGCTGGCAGGACGGGGGCGACTTCAGCTACATGGTCCTCAACGGCGGGGCCCAGGAACTGGACCTCTTGACCCTGGACACCCGGCTGCTGTGGCGGCCGGGCAAATCGGTGGTCCTGGAGGCCGACATCCCCACGGTCTTCAGCCAGCTTTCCCCCTACACCGCGACGCCGCAGTACTACAACGTCGGCACTCCGGGGGTGTTCCAGAGCCAGGGATTGGGCGATGTGGGCCTGGAACTGCGCGGGCCTCTGCTCCCCGCGCCCGCGGGCGGCTCCGGAGACGGGTTCCAGGCCGGCTGGAGCGTGCAGGCCGTGGCGCCCACGGGCCTGGGCCCGTTCCAGGCGGTCCAGCCCCTGGTCGGCACCGGGGCCGGACGCTGGCAGGTGGTTCCGGGCCTGGTGGCGGGGGGGCAGGAGGGGCCCTGGGAGGGCTGGCTGCAGGCCCGCGGACGGCTCCAGTTCGGCCAGCAGGCGGTGGTCTCTCCGGGCTCGTACCTCGACTGGCGGGCCAACGCCCAGGGGGTCACCCAAAACGCCTCCTTGCCCGGCGCCGACGGGGGCGGGCTGTGGCTGGCGCCCCGCTACGGCCTCGACGCGGTGGCCGGGTTGGCCCTGATCTGGTACCGGGGGAAGCATTCCCGCATGGGCCTGGCCTGCGAGGCCACGGCCCACTGGCTCAGCCCCTGGGCCACCGCGGCGGGGCCCAGCGGCCTGCCCGCCGAGGAATACGTGGTCCTGACCCCGGAGCTCCAGGCGCGCTACGGGGCCTACAGCGCCGTGGTGGGCTGGCAGGCGCAGTACCTTTGGGCCGTCGAGACGCCCTGGACCGACGGCGGGATCCTGACCTTCGATGTCTCCTACACCTTTTGATCCTAGGCGCGTGCGCGCCCTGCTGTTCGACCTCGACGGCACCCTGGTCGACTCCACCGAGGACCTGGTGGCCTCGGGCAACTGGCTGCGGGCCCGCGCCGGGCTGCCTCCGCACCCCGCAGCGACCGTGGCCTCCTTCGTCGGGGACGGCGTCGAGGCCCTGGTGCGGCGGCTCCTGGGTGCGCCCGGCGGGGACGTCTCCGCCGAGGTGGAGGCCTTCATGCTCCACTACCGCGAGCACTGCCTGGACCGCACCCGCCTCTGCCCCGGGGCCGCCGAGGCGTTGGCGGCCCTGGGCGGGCGCCACCGTTTGGCGGTGGTCACGAACAAACCCGAACGGGTCTCCCGCCGCATCCTGGAGGGGCTGGGGGTCGCCGGACTTTTCGGCAGCGTCGTGGGGGGCAACACCTGCCCCCGCAAGAAGCCCCATCCCGAGCCCCTGCTCAAGGCCTGCGTCGACCTCGGCGTGGGCGCGGGGGAGGCCGCCATGGTCGGGGACAGCCGCGTCGATGTCGAGGCGGGGCGGGCCGCGGGGATGCCCACGCTGGCCATCCTCGGGGGCATAGGGGACGAGGGCCTGCTGCGCGCGGCCGCCCCGGACCTCCTCCTGGGCGGCCTTCTGGACCTGCTCCGGATCCTGTGACCGGACTTTACGGGCCCTTGGCGGGCCCGTTCCACCATCCATCCCCCCGGACGCCCTCCCACGGCGGCGCCCGGGACCAGCGCGAGGAGTCGCCATGCAGACCGGTTTGGCGGGCAAGCCCGCCCGCACCTTCCACATCCGCTTCACCGAACGCATCTACCGGCTGCACCTAGGCGGCGTGATGAACCACGCCCCCCGCGGGGGCGGAGTCTACGAGCTGGTGGAGTTCCCGCCCCAGGCCGCCGATGGCACGGTCCTGTACGTGGGCCACGTGCCCCAGGGGGGCAGCATCGCCGAGCACCTGCAGGCCGTCCTGGAGGGGCGCGGCGGGCTCCCCGAGGACAAGCTGCGCAAGGTCCACGAACGCCTGGCCGACCTCTACTTCGACGCGGTGGCCGAGGCCGACTGCGCCGGGGAGGACGATTGGAAGGACCTGGCGTGGGCCCTGGCCGCCGCCAAGAAACCCGCGCTCAACGACCTCGAGAGCCAGCCCCACAGCGGGCGCTACGGCGAGATCACGGTCCAGGACCTGGGCTGACGCTCCGCGCCGGTGCGCCGGCGCGGAAACGGCGGTTTACCGGGCGGGCGCACCGGCGTTAAGATCGGTCCGGGAGATTCCGTTTCCCTCCCGTTCCCGGATCTCATCCCCCAAGAGAGCCACGGAGGTTTCAAGCATGGAGCGCACAGGAAAATATTCGCTAAAAGGCACCCCCCTCACCCTGGTCGGCCCGGAACTCAAGGCCGGCGACGCGGCGCCTGAGTTCACCGCCTTCGCGGGCCTGGGCAAGGCCTTCGACAGCCGAGAACTCAAGGGCAAGGTCCGCTTCTTCAATGTGGTCCCTTCGGTCGACACCGGCATCTGCGACGCGCAGACCAAGCGTTTCAGCGAGGAGGCCAACAAACTCGCCGGGGTGGACTGGATCACCATCAGCTGCGACACCCCCATGGCCCTGAACCGTTGGTGCAGCGCCGGCCAGATCACGAACCTGCGCATGCTTTCGGACTTCCGGGACCACGATTTCGGCGTCAAGTACGGGGTCTACGTCAAGGAACAGGGGCTGTTGGCGCGCTCCCTCTTCGTCGTGGGCAAGGACGACAAAATCGCGTACGTGCAGCTGGTCGCGGAAATGGCGAGCCATCCGGACTATGACACAGCCTTGGCGGCGCTCAAGCGTTTGCTCGCATAAAGGCCCGATTTCAAACATTGGTTTCAGAAAAAGTAAAGGGTCGGTTCCTGAAGCGCAGCGCTTCGGGGCCGGCCCTTTTACTTTTTGTGGTTCACGGCCATTTTTCGTTTCTTTTTTGCATAATAAATTTTGCTATTTTACATTTTCGTTTATTTTCGGAAAAAGTTATCTTTATTTATTCAAAACAATGTTTCAAAATAAACGCCAGCAAGGGAGCTTTTCTACTGTGGGGGGGCTGGGGCCGCGATGGTGAAACGCAAACGTCAGGCTAAAGACGTTGCCAGCCTGCTCGCGGATTTGGAAAGCCCGGCTACCTCGGTCCGGCGTTCGGCCATCGTGGAGTTGGTCAAAAATTCCGCCACCGAGGCCGGTGAATCGTTGGAATCCCTGCTTCGGGACCGGGAGGCCGCCATCCGGGCCTGCGCCGCCTGGTCGCTCGGCGAGCTTGGGGCGGCCCGCTCGGCCCAGGCCCTGGCGGCGTGCCTCAAGGACATGGACGTGGACGTGCGCCGGGCCGCGGCCCAGAGCCTTGCGAGCCTGGCCCTCCCCGAGAGCCAGGCGGTCCTGGAGCATTCCTGCGTCGACTCCGACCGCTGGGTCGCGGAATGGGCCCGGCGGGGGCTGGCCCGCCTGACCAAGGCCCCGCCCCCCCGCCGCCGCCGGCCTTCCGGCGCGGCCTGACGCGCCTGGGCCCGCCCGCGTCGTCCCCCCGGGGGGCGCCCGGGCTTGCCAGGGCGCGGCTCCTAACGCATAATCTGCGCTCCAAATCCGCGAACGAAGCCCCCTCGGGCTTCGTTCGTCGTTTTTCGGTGCCGGGATGATCGAACGCTACAGCCGGCCGGCCATGGCCGGCATCTGGTCCGAGCAGAACAAATTCCAGAAATGGCTCGACGTGGAGGTCGCCGCCTGCGAGGCGCAGGCGCGCATCGGGCGCATCCCCAAGGCCGCAGCCGCCAAGATCCGGCGCAAGGCCGGGTTCGACCTCAAGCGCATCGCCGAGCTCGAGAAGGTCACCGACCACGACCTGATCGCCTTCGTCACCTGCATGGCCGAGCGCGTGGGCCCCGAGGGGCGCTACATCCACCTCGGGATGACCAGCACCGACGTCGTGGACACGGCCCAGGCCCTGCAGCTGCGCGACAGCGCCGACCTCCTTCTGGAGGACCTGGCCGCCCTGCGCAAGGTCCTGGCGCGGCGGGCCCGCGAGCACAAACGCACGCCCCAGATCGGGCGCACCCACGGCATCCAGGCCGAACCCCTCACCTTCGGGCTGAAGCTGGCCCTTTGGGTCGCCGAGCTCGACCGCACCGTGGCCCGCTTGAAGGCCGCCCGGGCCGCGGTGGCCGTGGGCATGGTCTCGGGCGCGGTCGGCACCTACAGCAACATCGACCCCCGCGTCGAGGGCATCGCCTGCCGCCTTCTGGGGTTGGAGCCCGACCCCGCCACCAACCAGACCCAGAGCCGGGACCGCCACGCGGAGTTCATGGCCACGCTGGCCACGGCGGGCGGCTCCCTGGAGAAGTGGGCCACCGAGATCCGCAACCTTCAGCGCACCGAGATCCTGGAGGTCGAGCAGTACTTCGCCCCCGGCCAGAAGGGCTCCAGCGCCATGCCCCACAAGCGCAATCCCATGCTGGCCGAGCGCGTGGCGGGCCTGGCGCGGGTGCTGCGCGGCAACGCCCTGGCGGCCTGGGAGAACATGGCCCTGTGGCACGAGCGCGACATCACCCATTCGTCGGTGGAGCGCGTCATCTTCGCCGACAGCTGCATCCTGCTCGACTACATGCTGGCCAAGTTCACCGACCTCATGGACCGCCTGGTGGTCTATCCGGCGGCGATGCGGCGCAATTTGGAGCTCACGGGCGGCCTGGTCTTCAGCCAGCGCGTGCTGCTGGCCCTGACCGAGGCGGGCATGCGCCGCGAGGACGCCTACCGCGTCGTCCAGGAGAACGCGATGGCCAGCTGGGACGCGCGCCTGAAGGGGGAGGACGGCCCGGACTTCCGCCAGCGCCTCAAGTCCGACCCCCGCACCCGGGGGCTCAAGCCCGGGGCCATCGACGCGGCCTTCGACCTCGGCGCCTACCTGCGCCACGTGGACCTGATCTTCAAGCGCCTGAAGCTGTAACCCGGACCCGCCCAAAGGAAGGCACCGATGTACCTCGCCAGGATCCACGTCACCCTCAAGCCGAGCGTGCTCGACCCCCAGGGGGTCGCCGTCGGGGCGGCCCTGCGCACCATGGGCTACCGCGAGGTGGCCGGCCTGCGCCAGGGCAAATACCTCGAGCTCACCCTCGATTCCAAGGGCCTGAACCCGGCCCGCGCCCGCGCCCGGGTCGAGGAGATGTGCGCGCGCCTGCTGGCCAACACCCAGATCGAGCGCTACGAGTTCACGCTCGAGCAAGTGAAGCCGGGGAAGGGGGCCTGAGGGGATGCGCTTCGCGGTTCTGCAATTCCCGGGGAGCAACTGCGACCAGGACTGCGTGCACGTCCTGGGGACGGTGCTGCGGCAGAAGGTCGACCTGCTCTGGCACGAGTCCGCGGAACTGCCCTCCGGGACCGACTGCGTGGTGGTCCCCGGCGGCTTCAGCTACGGGGACTACCTGCGCTGCGGGGCCGTGGCGCGCTTCGCGCCGGTGATGCGGGCCGTGGGGGCCCACGCCGCGCGGGGGGGCCTGGTCCTGGGCATCTGCAACGGGTTCCAGATCCTCGCCGAAAGCCACTTGGTCCCCGGGGTGCTGCTGCGCAACCGCGGGCTGCGCTTCCTGTGCCAGGACGTTCACCTGCGCGTCGAGCGCGGCGACAGCCCCTTCACCCGGGCGGCCCGGCCGCGCCAAGTGCTGCGCATGCCCATCGCCCACGGCGAGGGGAACTACTACTGCGACGCCGAGACGCTCCGGCGCCTGAACGACCGCCGCCAGGTGGCCTTCCGCTACTGCGCCGCCGACGGGACCCTGGGGGAGGCTTCCAACCCCAACGGGTCCTTGGAGTCCATCGCCGGCGTCCTCAACGAGCGCGGCAACGTGCTGGGGCTGATGCCGCACCCCGAGCGGGCCTCCGAGGCCGCCCTGGGCGGGGAGGACGGACGCGTCCTTTTCGAGAGCCTGCTGGGCGCGGTGGCGATCCGATGAGGCCCGCGCGCCGTCCCGCCCGTCCCGTCCGCACCCGCCCTGGCGCCCCCGCGGCGGCCCGCGGGGAGGCGCCCCTTCCGCGCGCCGGGGAGCCCGCGGTGGGCCCGGAGCTGGCCCGGGAGTACGGCCTCAGCGACGGGGAGTACCGCCGCGTCCTGGGCATCCTGGGGCGCACGCCCACCCGCACCGAGCTGGGCATCTTCTCGGTGATGTGGAGCGAGCACTGCAGCTACAAGACCAGCAAGCCCCACCTCAGGGGTTTCCCCACGCGGGGGCCCCGGGTCCTGCTGGGGCCCGGCGAGAACGCGGGCGTGCTGGACATCGGCGGGGGCTGGGCCACCGCCTTCAAGATCGAGAGCCACAACCACCCCAGCGCCATCGAGCCCTACCAGGGCGCGGCCACCGGCGTCGGGGGCATTCTGCGCGACGTCTTCACCATGGGCGCGCGCCCCATCGCCTCGCTCAACAGCCTGCGTTTCGGGCCGCTGGACGACCCGCACACCCGGCGCCTGCTCAAGGGCGTGGTGGCGGGCATCGGGGGCTACGGCAACTGCGTGGGCGTGCCGACCGTGGGCGGGGAGGTCGCCTTCGACCCCTGCTACCGCGACAACTGCCTGGTGAACGCCTTCGCCCTGGGGGTGCTGCGCCACGACGGGCTGATCACGGGCAAGGCCGAGGGGGTCGGCAACCCCGTGATGTACATCGGCGCGGCCACCGGGAGGGACGGCATCCACGGGGCCACCTTCGCCTCGGGCGACCTCGACGAGGCGGCCCAGGAGCGCCGCAGCGCGGTCCAGGTCGGGGACCCCTTCATGGAGAAGCTGCTCCTGGAGGCCACCCTCGAGCTGATCGCCTCGGGCCACCTGGTCGGGATCCAGGACATGGGCGCCGCCGGATTGACCAGTTCCTCGGTGGAGATGGCCTTCCGCGCCGGGCGCGGCCTCGACCTCCACGTCGACAAGGTGCCCCGCCGCGAGGAGGGCATGAGCCCCTACGAGGTCATGCTCTCCGAGAGCCAGGAGCGCATGCTGCTCGTGGCCAAGGCCGGCAGGGAGGCCCGGGTCGAGGCCATCCTGCGCAAGTGGGGGCTCCACGCCAGCGTCGTGGGCCGCGTCACCGACACCGGCCGCCACCGCGTCTTCGACGGGGGCCGCCTGGTCTCGGACCTGCCGGTGGCCCCCCTGGCCGACGACCACCATCCCGACTTCCCGCTGGTGCGCAGGCCGGCGCGCCGCCCCCGCGCGCTGGCCCGGGAGGCCTCCCTCCGCGGGGTGGCCGTCCCGCGCCTGCGCGACGCCAATGGAGCCCTGCTGAGGCTCCTGGCCTGGCCCGACATCGCCGACAAGGGCTGGATCTTCGGCCAGTACGACCACCAAGTGCGCACCAACACGCTGCTCAAGCCGGGTTCGGACGCGGCCGTGGTCCGGGTCAAGGAGAACGGGCGCGGACTGGCCATGTCCGTCGACGGCAACGGCCGCTACTGCCGCCTGGACCCCCGCGAGGGCGGGCGCCTGGCCGTGGCCGAGGTCTGCCGCAACGTCGCCGTGAGCGGGGCCGAGCCCATCGGGCTGAGCGACTGCCTCAATTTCGGCAATCCCGAGGACCCCGGGGTCATGTGGCAGTTCGCCGAGGCCGTGAAGGGCATGGCCGAGGCGGCCCGGGCGCTCAAGGTTCCGGTGATCAGCGGCAACGTCAGCCTCTACAACCAGGGGCCCAAGGGCGCCATCGACCCCACCCCCATCGTGGCCGCCGTCGGGCTGCTTGAGCCCCGCCGGGGACGCCTCGAGCCGGTCGCGCAGTGGTTCGGCGGCGAGGGGGACCGGGTCTACCTCGCCGGGCCGGCCCGCGCCACCCTGGGCGCCGGCGCCTACCTGGCCGCGCTCCACGGCCTCAAGCGCGGCCGTCCGCCGCGCGTGGACCTGGCGGCCGAGGCCGCGGTGCAGCGCCTGTGCGTGCGGGCCGCCGCGCGCGGCCTGGTGCGCAACGCCCACGACCTCGCCGACGGCGGGTTGGCCGTGGCCGCGGCGGAATGCTGCGTCACCGGGCGCCGCCACGGGGCGCCGCCCCTGGGGGCCGAACTCCGCCTCCCGGGCCGGGGCGACCCCGCGACGCTGCTCTTCGGCGAGGGAGCCTCCCGGGTGCTCTTCGGGGTGGAACCGGCCCGGGCGCGCGCCTTCGAGGCGCTGGCCCGCTCGCTCGGGGTCCCGGTCCTGGCCCTGGGCTTGGTCGGCGGCGACCGCCTGCGCCTCGCGGCCGGGGGCCTGGAGTTGGACCTGCCGCTCGCGGCGCTCGAAAAGGCCCGCTCGCGCGCGTTCGAACCCCTCGAGGAGGCGTGAGCAGACCCGTGCGCAGCCTGGACGAACTCGTGGCCCTGGTCGAATCCCTTGAGTCGCGCGCGCCCGCGGGCCCGGACCTCAAGGGCGGGGAAGCCTGCGGCGTGATGGGCGTCTACGGCCACCCCGAGGCCTCCAAGATGGCCTACCTGGGGCTCTACGCGCTGCAGCACCGGGGCCAGGAGAGCTGCGGCATCACCAGCGCCGACGCCGACAGCCTGCACGCCATCAAGCGCATGGGGCTGGTGGCCGACGCCTTTGGCGCCGACGAGTTGGCCAAGCTGCCCGGGCGCCTGGCCGTGGGGCACGTGCGCTACTCCACCGCCGGCGGCACGAGCCTACGCAACGCCCAGCCCATCACCGTGGAATACGCCCGCGGCGGCCTGGCCGTGGCCCACAACGGCAACCTGACCAACGCCGAACTGCTGCGCAGCGAGCTGGAGGCCTACGGCAGCATCTTCAGCACCACCGCCGACAGCGAGGTGCTGGTGCACCTCATCGCCCGCAGCAGCGGCCGGCGCTTCGCCGACACCGTGGTCGACAGCCTGAAGCGGGTCCAGGGCGCCTACAGCCTGGTGCTGATGAACGAGAAGCAGCTCATCGGCGTGCGCGACCCCTCCGGGTTCCGGCCGCTGTGCCTGGGCCGCCTGGACGGGGCCTGGATCCTGGCCTCGGAGAGCTGCGCCCTGGACCTCCTGGACGCCGAGTTCGTGCGCGAGGTGGAGCCCGGCGAGATGGTGGTCCTCGACGCCTCGGGGCTGACGAGCCTCAAGCCCTTCGAGCCCCAGCGCAAGGCCCATTGCGTTTTCGAGTTCGTGTACTTCGCCCGGCCCGACAGCATCCAGTTCGGCGAGCAGGTCGAGCGGGTGCGCCGCGAGCTGGGGCGCCAGCTCGCCCGCGAGCGTCCGGCCGAGGCGGACCTGGTCATCCCGGTGCCCGACAGCGGCGTCACCGCGGCCATCGGCTACGCCGAGACCGCCGGGCTGCCCTTCGAGATGGGCCTCATCCGCAACCATTACGTCGGCCGCACCTTCATCCAGCCCAGCCAGAGCATCCGGGACTTCGGGGTCAAGGTGAAGCTCAACCCGGTGCGCGCCATCCTAAAGGATAAGCGGGTGGTCGTGGTGGACGACTCCCTCGTGCGCGGCACCACCAGCCGCAAGATCATCAAGATGCTGCGCGCCGCGGGGGCCCGCGAGGTGCACCTGCGCGTGTCCAGCCCGCCGGTGGCCCACCCCTGCTTCTACGGCATGGATTTCCCCACCCGCAAGGAGCTGCTCATCAACACCATGAGCCACTCCGAGATCGAGCGCTACCTCGACGTCGACAGCCTGGGCTACCTCACGGTGGAGGGCATGATGGCGGCGGTGGGAATGCCCGTGGGCGATTTCTGCAAGGCCTGCTTCGACGGGGACTACCCCGTGGGCGTGCGCGGCGTGGTCTCCAACTCCCGACTGGCCGCCGGCGGCGGGGCCAAGTGCGATTGAGGCACCGGCGCCGCCCGGCTGCGGGCGGGGCTTGAGCATCGCAGCGCCAGGGGCTAGCATCAGCGGGTTCCCCCGCGCCGCCGGCCGGGGCGCCGGGGGGCGAACCCGCGGCAACGCCGGCCCTCCCCCATCGGACCCAAGGATCCCATGACCACCTACCGAGACGCGGGCGTGAACATCGACGCCGGCAATGAGGCCGTGCGGCGCATGAAGGCCCACGTGCGCTCGACCTTCAACCGCAACGTCCTGGGCGACCTGGGCTCCTTCGGCGGCCTCTTCCGCTTCGACAAGGCCCGCTTCCGGGACCCCATCCTCGTCAGCAGCACCGACGGGGTGGGCACCAAGATCCTGGTGGCGGCCAAGGCGGGGGTCTACCACACGGTGGGCCAGGACCTCGTCAACCATTGCGTCAACGACATCCTGGTCCAGGGCGCCCAACCGCTCTTCTTCCTCGACTACTTCGCCACGGGCAAGCTCGAGCCCAAGGTCACGTCCGAGGTGGTGCGCGGGCTCGCCATCGCCTGCAAGGCCCAGAAGACCGTGCTCATCGGCGGCGAGACCGCGGAGATGCCCGGCCTCTACGCGCCCGGGGACTTCGACCTGGCCGGGACCATCGTCGGGGTCGTGGAGCGCAAGGACCTCATCACCGGCGAGCGGGTGCGCGCCGGGGACGCCATCATCGGGCTGCCCTCCAGCGGCCTGCACACCAACGGCTACAGCCTCGCCCGGAAGGTCCTTCTGGAGCGGGCCCGCCTGCCGCTGAAGCGCCGCCACCCGCGCCTGGGGCGCACCCTGGCCGAGGCCCTGCTCGAGCCCCACCGCTGCTACGCCCCCTATCTCCTGCCCCTGCGCCGGAAGGTCGACATCCACGCCATCGCCCACCTCACCGGAGGCGGGTTCACCGACAACATCCCGCGCGTGCTGCCGGAGGGCCTGCGGGCCGTGATCCGGCGCGACGCCTGGGAGGTGCCGCCCCTTTTCCGCCTCATCACCGAGCTCGGTCGGGTGCCCGAAGCCGACGCCTACAGCACCCTGAACATGGGCATCGGCCTTGTCTTCATGGTGGCCCAGGCCCAGGCCCAGCGGGCCCTCTCCGGGCTCAAGGCCCTGGGGATGCCGGGCCGCGTGCTGGGCCGGGTCGAGAAGGGAACCCGGGAAGCCGTCCTGGTCTGATGCCGGCTCGGGCCGCCCATGAGGGGCTGGAGCGGGCTCTGCGCTGGGGCGCCGCCGCGGCCTTCGCGGCCCTCATCCTTCTGCCCACCACGCGCCTGTTCGATCCCAAGGGCGCCGCGGCCCTGGCGCTGGCGGCGGCCCTGCTCCTGGGGGCGGCCCTGGGCCTGGGCTCGGACGGACCCGCGGGCTGGGGCGCCCCATCCTGGGCTTCGGCCGGGGCCTGGGCCGCGGCCGCGGCGGCCGCCGGAGCGGCCCTCCTGGCCTCCCCCTACCGCGCCCTTCTGGGGTCTCCTGACCCGGTCCCGGCCTGCGCCGCGGCCGTCTGCCTGGCCCTCGCCGCGGCCCCGCGCGCCTGGGGGCGGGCCCTGCTGGGCGCTTGGCAGTGGGCCCTGGCGGTGGTCGCCCTGTACGCGCTGGCCCAGCGTCTGGGCTTCGAACCCTACCGCCCTTACGCCGGACGTCCCTTCGGGCCGCGGGCCTTCGCCGGATACGGCAACCCGGACTGCCTGGCCGCCTTCCTGGTCCTGAGTTGGCCCCTGGCCTTGGGCCTCAAGGGTTGGCGCCGGGCCGCGGTCCTGGGGGCCGCCCTGGCCGCCTTGGCCGCGACCCAAAGCCGCTCCGGGCTGGCCGCGTTGGCCCTCCAGGCCCTCCTTCTCCCCGCGTCCGCCTTCCGGCCCTCCGGTGCGCCCGCCTCGGGACCCGGGAGGCGGTCCTGGATCCCGGGACTGGCCGCCCTAGTGGGGGCGCTCGCCCTTTTCCCGCCCGCGGATTGGTTGCGCCCGACCCAGCGCCTGCCCCTTTGGAGGGCCAGCCTGGGCCTCTGGCTCCAGCGCCCCCTTCTGGGCTGGGGCCCGGGCGCCTTTGCCCTGGCCTTCCAAGGGCACGCCGCCCCGGCCCTGCGTTCCCTGGTCGACGCCGGCGACCGCTTCGCGGAATCCCCCCACCAACTTCTCCTCGCCTTGGCCTGCGGCGCCGGCTTGGCCGGCTTGGCCGCCTTCGCGGTCGCGGCGTGGGTGTGCCGCCGCCAGGCGGCCTCATCCCCGCTGGAGCAGGCCCCGCTCCTGGCCCTGGGCCTCGCCGGGGTCCTCATGGAGAGCCAGACCGACCGTTTTTTCTTCGCCCCGGGGATCCTGGTGCCCGTGGCCGCGGCCTGGGGCCTGCTGGCGTGGCGCCCCCCCGCCCCCCAGCCGCGGGGCGCCGGCGCCAGGCCCTGGGCGGCCCTGGCCTGCGCGGCTTTGGCCACGGCCTGCTTGTGGTCGGCGGCCCAGCGCTGGGCGGGTTCCGGCCGGGGGGTGGGCGCGGCTCTGGACGCCCGGGTGGACGCGCTCGCCGATTCGGGCGACCCCGCGGCCCTGGAGGCCCTGGCCCGGACCCGGCCCGACGATGCGGCCCTTTGGGAACGCTGGGGCGACGCCCTGGCCGCCCGGCGCGACTACCCTTCGGCAGCCCGGGTCCTGGCCCACGCCGAGGGGCTCTCCCCAACCCCGGGCGGGGCCCAGAACCTGGGCAACTGCTACCTGGTGCTGGGCCGTCCGGCCGACGCGGAGCGCGCCTACCGTCTCGCCGTGCGCCTGGCCCCGGACAGCGCCGACGCCCATTTCAGCCTGGGCTACGCCTATTTCTATGAACGACGCCTCAAGGCCGCGGTGGCCGAACTCGACGAGGCCTTGCGCCTGGACCCGGGGCATGCCGGGGCCCGCCACCTGAAAGACGAGATCCTGAGATGATCCCCGCGGAAAAGTCCCCATCGGAGCCGGCTTGGATTCCGGCGGTCGCGCATACCCTCGAGGCCGTGCGCCTGGGCCTGCTGCCCCTTTGCCTGGGCGCCGTGGTCCTGCTCCAGGATCCCGCCTCGGCCACCCCCCTGGCCCCCAAGGGCCTTTGGCTGGCCGTGGCCCTGGGTTTCCTGCCCGCGCTGACGGCCCTGCGGCTTTGGTGGGACCGGCCGCTGCGCCTTCCCCCGGTGCGCGTCCTGGTCGGCCTGGGGGCCCTGGCGGGCGTGGTCACCGCGGCGTACCTGGCCTCGCCGTTGGCCCCCGCGTCGCGGCCGGCCTGGCAGGGCTGGCTTCTGTGCCTGGCCCTGTCCGCGGCCGCGGTGGACCTCTTCGCCGAGGAGCGGGGACGGACCTGGTTCCTGCGCTCCCTGGTCGTGGCCGCGGGGGCGGCCGGGGCGCGCTCGCTGGCCCAACGCTTCGGGCTGGATCCCTTCCCCGGACCCGGCCCGGCCGATTTCGCGGGCCGGGTCCCGGGCTGCTTCGGCAATCCCAACTTCGCGGCGGGGTTCTTCGTGCTGGCCCTGCCCCTGCTCCTCCACCAGGCCTTCGCCGGCAAGGGCCTGGCCTGGCGCCGGGTCGCCTGGATCGCGGCCGCGTTGTCCCTGGCCGGGCTGCTCCTGGCCGCGGGCAAGGCCGGGCTGGTGGGCCTGGGCGCGGAGGCCGCGGTGGCGGGGCATCTGCTGTGGCGCTCGCCGGCCGGAGCCGCGGCCCGGCGCGCGGGGCTCAAGGCCCTGGGGATGGCGGCCCTGGCCGCGGTCCTGGCCGCGCCCCTGCTGCTGCCGCCCCGGGTCCTGGGGCGGCTCACCGGAGGCCCGGCCGCCTGGGCCGTGAGCGTTTCCTTCCGGGAGTACGTCTGGCGGGGCAGCCTGGCGATGGCGCGGGCCCGGCCCTGGCTGGGTTGGGGCCCGGGAACTTTCGCCGCCGCCTATCCGCCCTTCCATCCGACGGCCTCCCTGGCCGGCCTGGCCCACCACGCCTACGAGGTCGTGGCCCCCGAGAACTGGGTTCTGCAGATCCTGGTCGAGACCGGCATCCTGGGCTTGGCCGCCTGCGTGGCGGTCCTGGCCCTGATCCTGGGGCCCTTGAGGGCCTACAGCCGGGGCTGGGCATCCGACCCCGGGGGGGCGGGGCTGGGCCTGGCCGTCCTGGCCTCGGCCTCGGGCTGCCTGGCCTGCAACCTGGCCTCGCTGGACCTGTTCCTTGCGTCCACGCTGCTGCCCTTCCTCTTGCTTCTGGGCTTGGCCGTTGCCCTGACGGCCCGGCGCGCCCCGGCGCTTTCCCTCAACCCGGAACCGGCGGCGCGCGCGCTGGTTTCCTTGGCCCTGTGCGTGACCGCGGCGGTGCCCGCCGTGGGGGCCCTGCTGGCGCTGCAAGCCGGCAGGGAACTGGCCGCGGCCGAGGCCCTTTCCCGGGCCGGCCGCGGCGCCGACGCCCTGCCCCACTACCGCCTCGCGGTGCAGTTCGATCCGGACCTTCGCGAGGCCCGCTACTTCCTCGGCTGCGACCTGCTCGACTTGGGGGGCGCCGACGACTTGGCCGAGGCCCGCCAGGCCTTCGACGGACTGCGGGCCTACGCCCCGGACTATGTGCAGGTCCACGCCCAACTGGGCCGGCTGGACGCGGCCCAGGGCCGCCTGGACGACGCCGTGGCGGAGTACACCCGCCAGTTGGAGCTGGATCCCTGGGACCGGGGCGCCATCGAGGCCCTGGCCAGCCTGGAGGCCGCCCACGGCCGCCTGGCCCAGGCCGCGGCCCTGCTGGAGGGGGCCCTGGCCCGCTGGCCCGGGGACGCTGATTTCGCCCGCAACTTGGCGCTGCTGCGCGCGGCCCTGGCGCGGGGAAGCGGCGGCGCGGGGAAGCGGGCGGCCGCCGGGGAGGGGCGATGATCGAGGCCGATGGGCTCGGCAAGACCTACCGGGGCGCGGCCAAGCCGGCCCTGGAGCGGGTATCCTTGAGGGTGGAGCCCGGCGAGATCGTGGGCGTCATCGGGCCCAACGGCTCGGGCAAGACCACCCTGATGGGCTGCCTTCTGGGGCTGCTCAGGCCCGACCAGGGGAGCGCCTCGTTGGGCGGGCATCCCGCCGGGAGCCTGGAGGCGCGGCGCCTGGTGGGCCACCTCCCCGAGCGCCTGGGCTTCGACGCCTGGATGCGGGGCGCGGATTTCGTGGCCCACCACCACGCCTTGGCGGGGTGGCCGGCCCGGGAACGGCGCGCGGACGTGGCCGCCGCGCTGGGGCAGGTCGGACTGGACCCCGCGGCTTGGGGCCGCCCCCTGAGGCAGTATTCGCGCGGCATGCTGCAGCGCGTGGGGCTGGCCCAGGCCCTGGTGGGCGCCCCGCGCTGCCTGCTCCTGGACGAGCCCACCAGCGGCATGGACCCCGAGGGCGCCATTTTGGCCCGCGAACGCGTGGAGGCCTTCGCCGCGGCGGGCGGGGCCGTGCTGGTGAATTCGCACCAGCTCGACCAGCTCGGGCGCCTGTGCCACCGGGTGCTGTTCCTCAAGGACGGGCGCCTGGCCTCGGACGAGAACCTGCGGACCGCGGCGGGGACGGCCTGGAGCGTGGCCTGGCTGCCCGCGCCCGGGGACGCCGAGCGGGTCCGGACGGTCCTCGCGGGCCTGGACCTGGCCGGTGCCGTCCTGGCCGAGGGCAGCCTGCGCGTGGCCGTGCCCGGGCCCGAGGCCGCGGCGGCCCTGGTCGCGGATCTGGTGGCGGCGGGGGTCCGGGTGCACCGCAGCGGGCCCCACCAGGGCGACCTGGAACGCTTCTTCAAGGAGGGCGGCCGTGCAGGCTCTTAGGGAGGTCTACCTCAGCACCCTGCGCCGCTTCGCCTCCTCCCCCGGGCGCCTGGCCCTGGGCGCGGCCGCGGCCCTGGGCGCCTACGGCGCGCTGAGCGGGGCCGCCCACGTGTGGATCAACGGGGCCCCCTCGGCGCTGAGCCCCTCCGGCCTGGCCTGGGCCGGGGACCTTCTGCTTCCCCCTTTGGGCTGGCTCCTGGGCCTGGGGCTGATCCGCGGGGAGGCGGCCTCGGGTTCCCTGGCCCTGGCCCTGTGCCGGCCCCTGCCCCGCGGCGGCTACCTGCTGGCCAAGTGGGCGGCCCTGGCGACCCTTCTGCTGGGCTTCCTGGCCTTCTGCCACGGGGTGGTCCTGGCCAAGGAGGGCCCCGCCTTCTACGCCTCCGGCGGCCTTCTGGTGCCCGCGGCCCAGGCGCTCCAGGCCCTGGCCCTGGCCGCGGCGGTGGCGCTGTTCTCGGCCCTGCCCACCGGGCTCGGGGAATTGGGGGCCCTGTGCCTGGCCGCGGCCGGCCTGGGCCTGCTCGAGGTCTGGGGGACCTCCCGGGGACTGGAGCCCCTGGCCCTGGCCGCGGGCTGGGGCCTGCGCGCGCTCCTGCCCGGGCTGCGGGGCGACCCCGCATGGAGCCTGGCCTTCAACGCGCTCTCCTGCGCCGCCTGCCTGGGGGCCGGATGGGCCGTGCTCCTCCGGCGCGAGTTCGGCTATTCCGGGTCCGCGGCGTGAGGCGCCGGGTGGCCATCCTGGCCAGCGGGGGGGGCTCCAACGCCCAGGCCCTGCTGGAGGCCATGGCCGCGCCCGGGTTCCCGGCCCAGGCCGTGCTGGTCTTCAGCAACCGTCCCGGCGCCGGGGCGCTCGGGCGGGCCGCGGCCTACGGCGTGCCCGTCGAGGCGCGGGACCACCGCGCCTATCCGACGCGGGAGGCCTTCGACGCCGAGGTCCTCGGCGTCCTGCGCGCTGCCGGGGCCGAACTCCTGTGCCTGGCCGGATACACGCGCATCCTCACCCCGGCCTTCGTCCGGGCCTACGCCGGCCGGACACTCAACATCCACCCCTCCCTTCTGCCGAAGTTCGGTGGGCCGGGCATGCACGGGCTCAAGGTCCACGAGGCCGTGCTGCGGGCCGGGGAGCGCGAAAGCGGGGCCACGGTGCACTGGGTCACCGAGGAGGTCGACGCGGGTTCGGTGGTGGCCCAGGCCCGCGTCCCGGTGCTGCCCGGGGACGACGCCGCCAGCCTGGCCGCCCGGGTGCTGGAGGCCGAGCACGCCCTTTATCCCCGGGCCTTGCGCGCCGTGTGCGAAGCCTGATACCCTAAGGGGGGCGGCATTTCCGCCCCTTGGACCGCCCCCCGGAAAGGGCCCGGGACGCGGCGTCCGGGACATTTTTCCAACTTGATGCGGAGTATTCGTTGGTGAAGGTGCGAAGGGCATTGCTTTCGGTGACGGACAAGACCGGGCTGGCGGAATTCGCCCGCGGCCTCTCCGAGGGGGGGGTGGAGCTCATCTCCACCGGGGGAACGGCCAAGGCGCTGCGCGAGGCGGGCCTGGCCGTCAAGGACATCAGCGAACACACCGGCTTCCCGGAGATGCTCGACGGCCGGGTCAAGACCCTGCATCCGGTCATCCACGGGGGCCTGCTGCACCTGCGCGACAACCCCGAGCACCTCGAGACCGTGGCCCGCCACGGCATCGCCCCGATCGACATGGTGGTGGTGAACCTCTACCCCTTCCAGAAGGCCGTGGCCGACCCGGCCTGCACCCTGGAACGGGCGGTGGAGAACATCGATATCGGCGGTCCCTCCATGATCCGCTCGGGCGCCAAGAACTTCCGCAGCGTGGCCGTGCTGACCTCCCCGGAGGGCTACGCCCCGGTCCTGGAGGAGCTGCGCGCCTCCGGGTTCACGCTTTCCGAGGCCACCCTGGAGGCCCTGGTGGTCGAGGCCTTCGCCCACACCGCCGAGTTCGACCGCTGCGTGCACGCCTACCTGGCCGCGCGCCTGGGCAAGGCGGGCGCCTTCCCGGGGCGCCTGAACCTGGCCTTCGACAAGGTCCAGGACCTGCGCTACGGCGAGAACCCCCACCAGAAGGCCGCCTTCTACGCCCAGCCGGGCGCGGGCGGGGACACCCTGGCGCGGGCCGAGCAGATCCAGGGCAAGGAACTCAGCTACAACAACATCGCCGACCTGGACGCGGCCCTGGGCGTGGTGCGGGGCTTCCCCGAGCCGGCCGTGGCCGTGGTCAAGCACGCCAACCCCTGCGGCGCGGCCGTGGCCGGGGACGCCGCCACCGCCTACCAGAAGGCCTTCGATTCCGACCCGGTGAGCGCCTTCAGCGGCATTGTCGCCTGCAACCGCGCCGTGGACGAGGGGTTCGTGGAGCGCATCGGCACGACCTTCCTGGAGTGCCTGGTCGCCCCGGAGTTCACGCCCGGGGCCCTGGAGGCGCTGCGCGCCAAGAAGAACCTGAGGGTGATGCGCATCGCCTCCCCGGCGGCCCCCTCCCGTCCGGCCCCGGGGCTCGGGTACGAGGCCTGGTCCATGAAGAAGGTCGCCGGGGGCCTGCTGCTGCAGAGCCCGGACGAGGAGCGCGTGGACCGGGGCCGCTGCCGGGTGGTCACCCGGCGCGCGCCCACCGAAGCCGAATGGGAGGACCTGCTCTTCGCCTGGCGGGTGGCCGCCCGGGTCAAGAGCAACGCCATCGTGCTGGCCAAGGGCGGCGCCACCGTGGGCGTGGGGCCGGGACAGACCAGCCGCGTGGGCGCGGTGGCCGTGGCGGTCCAGGCGGCCGGGGAGCGGGCGCGGGGCTCGGTGCTGGCCTCCGACGCCTTCTTCCCCTTCGACGACGGACCGCGCGCGGCCGCGGCCGCGGGGGTCACCGCGGTGATCCAACCCGGCGGTTCGGTCAACGACGCGCGGTCCGTGGCCGCGGCCGACGAGGCCGGCATGGCCATGGTGTTCACCGGCATGCGCCACTTCCTCCATTAACGGGCGGCCATGAACGTCCTCCTCATCGGATCCGGCGGCCGCGAGCACGCCTTGGCCTGGAAGATCCGGCAAAGCCCGCTGCTGGGGCGGCTGTTCGTGGCTCCGGGCGGGGCGGCCCTGGCGTCCCTGGGCGAGCCCGTCGCCGTGGACGTCTCCGACGCCCAGGCGGTGGTCCAGGCCTGCCGTCTGCGTTCCGTGGAGCTGGTGGTGGTGGGGCCCGAGGGCCCCTTGGCCGCCGGATTGGCCGACGCCCTGAGGGCGGCCTCCATCCCGGTCTTCGGGCCGGGGAAGGAAGCGGCCCGCCTGGAGTCCAGCAAGGGCTTCGCCAAGCGTTTCATGGCCGCCCACGGGGTGGCCACGGCCCGCGCCGAATCGTTCACCTCCCGGGACCAGGCCCTGGCCTTCGCGGCCACGCTGAGCCTGCCCGTCGTGGTCAAGGCCGACGGCCTGGCCGCCGGCAAGGGCGTGACGATCTGCGCCACCCGCTCCGAGGTCGAGGACGCCCTGTTCAGCTGCCTGGAGGCGCGCGCCTTCGGGGAGGCCGGGGCCGCGGTGCTGGTCGAGGAGTTCCTGCCCGGCGAGGAGGCCTCGCTGCTGTGCTTCTGCGACGGGCGCGTCCTCAGGCCCATGGCCTCGGCCCAGGACCACAAACGCCTCGAGGAGGGAGATCGGGGGCCCAACACCGGCGGCATGGGCGCCTACAGCCCGGCCCCGGCCCTGGACGCCGGGACCATGAACCGGGTCTGGGAGGAGATCCTTTCCCCCACCCTGGCGGGCCTGGCGCGCGAGGGGTTGGACTTCAGGGGCTGCCTGTATGTCGGCCTCATGCTCACCCCGTCCGGCCCCAAGGTGGTGGAGTACAACGTGCGCTTCGGGGATCCCGAAACCCAGGCCGTGGTGCCGCGCATGGACTTCGACCTGCTGCCCGTGCTGCTGGCCTGCGCCGAGGGCCGCCTGGGCTCCGTTGCGCCGCTGGCCTGGAAGCCGGGGGCCTGCGCCACGGTGGTCCTGGCCTCCCATGGGTACCCCTTCACCGCCTCCAAGGACGCGCCCATCGAGGGGCTGGGCGACGGATTCGGCGACGGATTCGGCGATGGGTTCGGCGATGGGTTCGGCGATGGGTCCGGTGGCGGGTCCGGCGATGGGTCCGGCGACGGAGAAATGGTCTTCCACGCCGGCACGTCCCGGCTCAACGGGGGCTGGGTGACCCAGGGGGGCCGGGTGCTCGACGTGACCGCATGGGGCCCCGACCTGCCCGCGGCCCTGGAGCGGGCCTACCACGCCTGCGAAAGGATCCGTTTCGAGGGGATGCGGTACCGCCGGGACATCGGCCATCGGGCCGTCGCGCCCCGCGCGGCCCCCACCGCATGAAGGAGGCGTCCATGCATCCCAGCCAACGGCGCGCGCGCGCGCTGGTCCTGATTCTGGCTTCGGCCTTGGCTTTGCCGCTGGCGGGTCGGGGCTCGGCCGGTCCCGCCCCGGCACCCGCGGGGGCCCTTTCCGCGGTCCCCACCGCCGGGTCCCTCTACAAGGTCGTCCTGAAGGACGGCCAGGAGGCGCAGCTGCGCCTGGTGGACTACGACCGCTACTTCCTCACCGTCTCCAACGCCAAGGGGACCCTCTTCAACATCCCTTGGACCGAGGTGGCGTCGGTGGACGGCCCGCCCAGCGGCGACTTGGCCATGATGCGCGGCGATCTGGACCCGGATCCGGCGCCCGTGACCAGCATCATCGAGGCCCGCGATCCGCAGGAGGCCCTCAGGTTGTCGCTGTGGCCCGGCGTGCTGCTGCACGGCTCGGGGTTGCGTTACTGCGGGGACTACGGCTCCTTCGTGGGCCTGGCCGGGGCCGAGGTCTTCGGCGTGGTCCTGGGCGCCTTCGGCGGATACCTGGAGGCCTACCCCAACACCTCGGACACCGACCGCCAAGTGCCCGCGGCCCTCATCGGCGTGGGGGCGGCCTGCTTCCTGGGCACCTGGCTTTGGGACATCGCCTTCTGCCGGGGGACGGCCCTGCGCGTGGACGCCGCCCACGGGCTGGCGCTGTAGCCGGCCCCCGGGGGCCTGGCGCTGGCCTACCGCTACTGACCTCGCTCGGGGACCCCATGCAGCTCGCCATCGCCACCGACCACGCCGGGTACGACTTCAAGCAGGAGATGGCCGCCTTCCTCAGGGCCGAGGGGCACGAGGTGCTCGACCTGGGCGCCCACGACCGCCAGCCCAGCGACTACCCGGACTTCGCCCGGGCCCTGGGCGAGCGCGTGGCCTCCGGCGGCGCGGCCTTCGGCGTGCTCATCTGCGGCAGCGGCATCGGCATGAGCATCGCCGCCAACAAGGTGCCGGGCGTGCGCGCGGCCCTGTGCCACGACCTCTACACCGCCCGCATGGGCCGGGCCCACAACGACGCCCACGTGATGGTGCTGCCCAGCCGCCTGCTGGCCCTGACCATCTCCAAGGAGATGGTCCAGCTCTTCCTGGCCACCCCCTTCGAGGGCGGCCGGCACCAGCGCCGCGTCGACAAGCTCACGGCCTTGGACTCGCTGGGCGCGCGCCCCGAGCCCGGCTCCTGCGGCTGAGGCATCCTCCCCCGCTTTCGACCCACCCCCAAAGAAAGGGAAGCGTTTCCATGAAGTATCCCGCGGTCCAGAAGGGCGATCCGACCGTCCACAAGTTCCTCAAGGCCGAGCTCAAGCGCCAGGAGGAGGAGCTCCAGCTCATCGCCAGCGAGAACTACGCCAGCGCGGCGGTCATGGAGGCCCAGGGCTCGGTGCTGACGAACAAGTACGCCGAGGGCTACCCCGGGCGGCGCTACTACCAGGGCATGCGCTACTACGACGCCGTCGAGAGCCTGGCCCAGGAGCGCGCCAAGAAGCTCTTCGGCGCGGAGCACGCCAACGTGCAGCCGTCCTCGGGATCGCAGGCCAACATGGCGGCCACGCTGGCCGTGCTCGAGCCCGGGCAGACCCTGTTGGGGATGGACCTGGCCTGCGGCGGCCACCTGACCCACGGCATGCGCCTGAACTACAGCGGACGCCTCTTCAAGGTGGCCTCCTACCCCGTGCGCCGGTCCGACTTCCGCCTGGACTACGACGAGATCCTGGCGGTGGCGCGCGCCGCCAAGCCGCGCCTCATCATCTGCGGGGCCAGCGCCTACCCCCGCCTCATCGACTTCGCGGCCTTCCGGCGCATCGCCGACGCCGTGGGGGCCGTGCTCATGGCCGACATCGCCCACATCGCCGGGCTGGTCGCCGGCGGCGTCCACCCCTCGCCCTTCCCCCACGCCGACATCGTCACCACCACCACCCACAAGACCCTGCGCGGGCCGCGCGGCGGCATGATCCTGTGCAAGGAGCGCTTCGCCAAGGACATCGACCGCTGGGTCTTCCCCGGCACGCAGGGCGGACCCCTCATGCACGTGGTGGCCGCCAAGGCGGTGGCCTTCGGCGAGGCCCTCAAGCCCTCCTTCCGCCGCTACGCCGCCCAGGTCGTCAAGAACGCCGCGGCGCTGGCCTCCGAACTCTCCCGCCTCGGCTTCGCCGTGTCCACGGGCGGCACCGACAACCACCTCATGCTGGTGGACCTGCGGCCCAAGGGCGTCACCGGGCGCGACGCCGCCTCGGGGTTGGAGGAGGCCGGCATCGTGCTCAACAAGAACGGGGTGCCCTTCGACGACGCGCCCCCCGCCGTCACCGGAGGGATCCGCCTGGGCACGGCCGGCGTGACCACCCGGGGCATGCGCGAGCCCGAGATGCGCCGCATCGCGGGCTGGATGGACGCGGTGGTGGGCGGCCTGGCCGACGCGCGCCTGAAGAAGAGGGTCCGGGGCGAGGTCGCGGCGCTGTGCCGCCGCTTCCCGGTGTACGCCTGACCGTGGCGAACGGCCCGGCCTACCTCCCCGCCGGCGGCCCCGTCGCGCGCCGCGTCGACCTTCTGCTGGACCTGCTGCTCATGGGGGTGCTGCTGGGCGCCCCCTTGATCTTCTACACGCGCGGCTACGACGTCTTCGAGTTCAACAAGATCACGGCCGTGCGGGTGCTCACCTACCTGGCCGCGGGCCTCATGCTCTTCAAGCTGCTGTTCGTGCGGCCCTTGACGCTGCTGCGCAGCGCCCTCGACCTGCCCGTGCTGGCCTGGCTGCTGGTGTGCCTGGCCTGCACCTTCCACACGGTCAACTGGCGCCTCTCGGTGCACGGCGTCTATGAGGACTTCGAGGGCATCACCACCTGGGTGATGTACGTGTTCCTGTTCTGGTGGCCCCTCCAGCACGTGCGCACCGAGCGCCAGGCCCGCCTGCTCCTGGGGACCGTGGTCCTGGCCGGCACGGTGGCGGGCTTCTACGGGCTGCTGCAGAACTTTGGCATCGACTTCGTGCCCTGGAACCCCGACACCTACAACCCCGAACGCATGTTTAGCACCATGGGCAATCCGGACTTCCTGGCGGCCTACACCGTCATGAGCATGCCCATCACCCTGGTGTTCTTCCTCGACCTCCCCGCG